>JAFGMM010000090.1 GCA_016927535.1 Anaerolineae bacterium | reverse complement strand
TTCCCCCACAAGGGGGGAAGGGAGCCGGAGCGCGCTCCGAAAGTCCCCTCGCCCCTCGTGGGAGAGGGGATTTAGGGGTGAGGGGGAAAGCGATTATTCGCGGCTCCATCCCGCCGCATCCTCCAGCACCCGCGCGGCGACCTTGCCGGCCAGCCGCGTCACCGATTCGCCGTTGTTGAGATCGGGATACACCATCACCGTATTGCTCAAATACAGGCGCTCGACCGGCGTCCGGGCCGGCGGGATCTCGCCGGTGGTGCCGATGGGGCGCAGCGGCTCGACATAGCGGGCGCGCTGTACGATGAAATCGGTCATCCACGCCGCGTCGAAATCCGGGAACATGCGCTTGAAGTGCCCCAGCCACTCGGCCTTGACCTGCTCGTCGGGCCAGCGCAGCAGTTCGCTGCCCGGCGCCAGGTACTTAGGCAGGTAGACCAGGTGGTGCCCGCCGACGTGTTTGGGGTCGATCAAGTTGGTAGTTTCGACGACCGCCGTGAAGGGGATCGACTTGTCGGTGATGTTGAGAACGTAGTAGGGAGTCAGCTTGCGGTTGAGGATGAGCAGCGGGCAGAGCACGCCCAGGTATTCTTGTTTGTCCAGCAGGTCGCGGAACGAGCGCGGCGCGCCGGGGATCAGGCTGCTGAAGATGGGCGATTGCAAGGTGCTGATGACAGCATCGTAGCGGTGCAGGCCGTTGGTGGTGCGCACGCCGAGCGCGCGCGCTCTCTCGACGACGATTTCTTCAATCGGCGCGCCCAGGTTGAAGACCACGCCTGCCTCCTCGCAGCGCGCCGCCAGCGCCTCGATCAGCGAGTAGTAGCCGCCCTCTAGATAGCACATCATCTCTTTGGAGGTCACGCCCTGGCGCGTGCTCATCATGCGACGCAGCCGCGACCAGATGTACGTCGCCGGTACGTCGGTGGTCTCGCTGTCGAACTTGGCGCGCAGCAGCGGCGCCCAGACCTTCTCGTATACGCCGCGCCCGCCGATCCTGACCAGCCAGTCTTTGACCGGGATGCGGTCCATCTTCGCGGCGTTGTTCTCGAACTGGGCATAGATGACCTGCAACCCCAGCCGGAAGCGCTGGAAAAGGTTCAGCGGCGGAAAGCGCATGAAATCTACCGGCGTATTGAAGGGATAGAGCCGGCCGTCGTCGTAGAAGCCCTGCTTGGTCTCGGTGAAGTGCAGGCGGCCGGCGGCGCCGCTTTCTTTGATGAGCGTCTGCATCGACATATCGCTGCTGAGGATGGTGTGGTAGAAGCGGTCGATGCGGAGGCCGTGATACGGCATGTAGCTCGCCAGCCCGCCGAGTTGGTCGCCGCGCTCGTACAGGGTGACGCGCATGCCGCCCTGCGCGAGGTGATACGCCAGGGTGACGCCCATGACGCCGCCGCCGACAATCGCAATGTGTTGAGTGTTTGGGTTGCTCACAAGTTTATACTCAGACTGCTGACAATGACGCCCACGATCACGATGATAATGCCGATCAGGCGCATGCGGTTGATGCGCTCTTTAAACAACAGGTACGAGCCGATGATGATCCCGATGTAGCTCAGGCTGGCAAACGGGTACACATAGCTGACCTCAAGGCGCGAGAGCGCCAGCAGCCAGAAGATCACACCGCAGCCGTAGACGAACAAGCCGCCGACCACCCACGGCGAGGTAGCGATGCGCACCAGCAGCCGCGTACCGGACGCGCCGCCGATGCGGCTCATCCCGTGCTTGAGCGCAAGCTGCCCGCATATGCCGAATACCGTGCTGAACGCGATGAAGACAAGAGGTGACATGGACGACCGCCTAGTGTTATAGGGACTTCTTCCCGGTCAGGGTAGCCCATAGGATGCGCAGTTGAAATTTAAGGTGTGCCCGGGTCACGCGGGCGATTTTGATGCTCGACTGGCCGAAGGTGCGCACGCGCAGAATCGTCGGGAACTCCGAGATGGCGAAGCCGGCCCGCAGCGCCTTGACCAGCAATTCGGTGCCGGCCAGGAAATCGTCGCTTTCAAACGAGATGGCTTCGATGACGGGACGGCGGTAGGCGCGGAACAACGCGGTCCAGGTGTGGACGCCCCAGCGCACCAGCAGGCGATACAGCAGCGACGCGCCGAAGCTGAACAGCAGGCGGTAGCCGGGCACGCCCTCGACGCGGCCTTCGGGATGGTAGGGCGAAGCCGTGACGATATCCACGCCATCGTCGAGCAGCTTTTGGATGAGCGCCGGGATGTTGCTGAAGGCGTAGGTGCCGTCGAAGTCGGTCGTAACGACGATATCGCCGCCGGCATGCGCGAAGCCGGTGCGCAGCGCTGCGCCCAGCCCGCGATTGACGCCGTGCGGGACGATGCGCACGCCAGCGTCATCCCGGTAGACCTCCTCCAGTTGGCGGGCCGTGGTGTCGGTGCTGCCGTCGTCCACGAAGACGATTTCGGTTTCGTAGCGCTCGCGTAGTCTTGCCAGGACCGGCGCCAGTGCTTGGGTAGTTTGTGAGACGCCTTCGGATTCATTGTACGCGGGGATGATCAGAGAGACTCGCATTTGCTTCATCCAAATCTGCAACGGCTGGCACTGTGGGTAAGCATGGACTGGTATACCAAATGGAACAGTTACTCTCAATATTTACTTTAGCGTGCTTTTGGAAATTGGCAAATTTTTGCAGTAAACTCCTTTGATAGATTGTAAGAACGCTTAGTGAGCTATATTTTTAACCGGTCTATCAGGTATTCATTAAGAGGGTCTTCAGGGCTGCATTGTTCGGCAGTCTCATGAATCCTGAAAGGTTTAAACGGCTCACCATCTAAACTATACACTATACACAATTGAGGAGAGATCGCATGTTAAAGGCAGCAGTGATCGGGGTAGGCAGCATGGGCCGCAACCATGTTCGTGTCTACCGGGAAATCGGCGACAGCGTTGAGCTGGTCGGTATTGCGGACAAGAACCCGCAGGCCGCCGCGAAAATCGGCACGACTTTCGGCGTCCCCTACTACGAGGATTACCTCCAAATGCTGGAGGAATGCCGGCCCGACCTGGTATCGCTTGCCGTGCCGACCAACTTTCATTGTGAGGTCGGCGCGGCGCTCATCGAGCGCGGCGTCCATGTGCTCATCGAAAAGCCGCTCGCTCTTACCCTGGATGAAGGCCGGCGGTTGATCGAGCTTGCCGACCGGCACAAGGTTCTGCTGGCGGTGGGGCACATCGAGCGCTTCAATCCCGCCGTGCGCGAGCTGCATCGCCGGCTGCGCGAGGGGATGGCCGGGCGCATCTACCGCCTGCACGCCCAGCGGCTCAGCCCGTATCCGGCGCGCATCCGTGATGCCGGCGTCGTGCTCGACCTGGCGACCCACGATATCGACCTGTTCCGCTACCTGATGAACGAGGAGATCGTGCGGCTGTACGGCGAGACGCAGCAAAGCATCAACTCAGACCGCGAGGATATGTTCAACGGCCTGCTGCGCTTCCAAAGCGGCGTGGTAGGTGTGCTGGATGTGAACTGGATCACGCCGACCAAAGTCCGCCGCCTGACCGTGACCGGGACGCGCGGCATGTTCGTCTGCGACCTGCTCTCGCAGGAGTTATGGTTTTACGAGAACGAAACCGCGCCCAGCCAGTGGGACGCCTTAAGCGTCTTGCGCGGTGTGACCGAGGGCAACACGCTCGGCATCCGCATCGAACGCTACGAGCCGCTGGCTGCCCAACTGCGGGACTTCGTGGAGGCCGTGCGCGACCAGCGCCCGCCCACCGTCACCGGGCGCGATGGCCTGGAAACGCTGCGCGTGGCGCTGGACTTTGTGTGCTCCGGCAGCGAGGTGAGGATTATTAACCGGGAGATAGAATAATAGCTATGAAGGTAATTACCGTCGTCGGGACGCGCCCCGAATTCATCCAGACCGCGCCGGTCAGCAAGGCCATACGCGCGCGCCAGACCGAAATCTTGGTCCATACCGGCCAGCACTACGATCACAATATGTCCGATGTGTTCTTTGCTGAACTTGACCTCCCGGAGCCGGAATACAATCTCGGCGTAGGCAGCGGCAGCCACGCCCGGCAGACCGGCCAGATCATGATCGAACTGGAGAGGGTGATTCTGGACGAGGAGCCGGATTGGGTGCTGGTCTATGGCGACACCAACTCGACGATTGCCGCCGGTCTCACTGCCGCCAAGCTGCACATTCCGGTCGCGCACGTGGAGGCCGGGCTGCGCAGCTTCGACCGCGCCATGCCGGAGGAGATCAACCGCGTCATCACCGACCACATCAGCGACCTGCTGTTTGCGCCCACTCAAGCGGCGGTGGCGAACCTAAAGCGTGAGGGCATCGTCGAGGGCGTGCGCATGGTGGGCGACGTGCGCGTGGATGTGCTGACCGGCTTGGTGGAGCGGGTGCGCGGGCGGTTCGACCAAGTCCTACAGGCGACCCGGCTCGCACGCGGCGAAGCCTTCGCGCTGGCGACGATTCACCGCCCGTCGAACACCGACGCTGTGGGCCGGCTGCGCGCCATCGTCGAGACGCTGAGCGCGCTGGAGCTGCCGGTCGTTCTGCCGGTGCACCCGCGCCTGGGCAAGATGCTCAACACCTTTGGTCTGGACTTCGGCGAGAACGTGCGCACTATCCCACCGGCCAGTTTTCTAGACATGGTGGTGCTGCTGGATGGCTGCGAGATCGTCATCACGGACAGCGGCGGCTTGCAGAAAGAGGCATATATCCTGCGGCGTCCCACGGTCACGGTGCGCGATTCGACCGAGTGGGTCGAGACCGTGGAGGCGGGCTGGAACCGCCTGTGCGAGCCTGACCCGGCGTCGTTCCGGGCGGCGGTCGCGGCGGCGCGCGCTGCCCCGCCCGCCGAGCACCCCGATTTCTACGGCGCGCCCGGCGTCGGCGCGCGCATCTGCGCGGCGTTGGAGGAGGCGCTCATCAGATGAAAAGGAAGGAGCATTTTTTATGAAAGCGGCACAGATTCAGGCGCCGGACGAGGCGCGGATTGTCGAAGCGCCGGAGCCGACGCCCGGCCCCGGCGAAGTGCTCATCGAGGTGGCGGCGGCCGGCATTTGCGGCACCGATTTGCACATCTATCACGGCGAATATGAGGCGACATACCCGATCATCCCCGGCCACGAGTTCAGCGGTACGGTGGCGGCGGTCGGCGCGGATGTGGAGCGCTACCGGCCTGGCGACCGCGTAACCGCCGACCCGAATATTCCCTGCAACCGTTGCCCGGCCTGCCAGCGCGGCGAGCCGAACCAGTGCGAAAGCTTGGCGGCGATTGGTGTGACGCGCGATGGGGCGTTTGCGCAGTACGTCGTCGCGCCGGAGGGCAGCGTCTTCCCGATAGGCGATATGAGCTTTGCTGCCGCCGCGCTGGTGGAGCCGCTGGCATGTGTGATGTGGGGCATCAAGCGGGTGCAGATTCAGCCCGGCGATTCGGCGCTGATCTTCGGCGCCGGGCCGATGGGCTGTCTGCTGCTCCAGGCGGTGCGGTGCGCCGGCGCGGCGCACGTGGTCGTGACCGACGTCGCGCCGTGGCGCTTGGCGCGCGCTGCCGAACTGGGCGCGACCACGACCGTCCTGGCCGGCGACGGGCAGGCGAAGCAGATCAAGGCGCTGGCGCCGGCCGGGTATGATGTCGTCGTGGATGCGACCGGCATCCCCGAAGTGCTGGAGCAGACCTTCGACTTTGCCCGGCCACGGGGCAAGATCTGGGTGTTCGGCGTCTGCCCGCGCGACGCCCGCGCGACCTTCGTGCCCTACGACGTTTTCCGCAAAGATTTAAGCATCATCGGCAGCTTCGCGGTCAGCCGTACCTTTCACGAAAGCATCGCATTGATCCAGGGCGGCGCGGTGCGCGTCGAGCCGCTGATCTCGCACCGGCTGCCCTTAGATCGCTTTGTCGAGGCATTAGAGCTGGCGGAGCGCGACCCGAAGCGCATGAAGGTGCAGATCGACGTGGCCGCTTCGTGAACGCAAAAGTGAAAGCGATTCGTCAAGCGGCGCCGTTTTCGGTATAATAGCTTTTGGTTTACTGACCGGTGGGCTGCGTCAGCCTGCTTGGTGACATCTTAGAAAAAGAGGCTAAAAACTTAAAATGGCGCTGACAAATGATGAGAAAGAGAAAATAGTCAAGGAATTTGGTAGACACGATAAGGATACCGGTTCCCCGGAAGTGCAGGTCGCGATCCTGACGACACAGATTGTACAGTTGACCGAGCATTTGAAGGTTCACAAACACGACGAACACTCGCGCGTGGGGTTGTTGAAAATGGTCGGCAAGCGCCGGCGACACCTGACATACTTGAATCGAAAGGACCCCGAGGCTTACCAACGCTTGATTAAGCGCCTGGGACTGCGGCGGTAGTTGTGAGGAAGCGTGCGCGGCTTGCCGGACAGGCCGCGCCTTGTGTGGATTGCACGCCTGGAGCGCAGGAATTGGAAAGCGGGGCGGATTTTTCGACATAATCCGAAACGGTTTCCAGTCCCTGACCTCCGGGCGTATCGTTATACATACACTTACTGGAGGTAAGACTTAGAATGGCATTTAACGAATCACATACTTTTAAGACCCAGTTCGGCAGGGACGAACTGGTCGTCGAGACTGGTCGCCTGGCGATGCAGGCGAATGCAGCGGTGACTCTGCGCACCGGCGACACTATGATCCTGGTCACGGCCACCATGTCGCAGGAGCCGCGCGAAGGCATTGACTTCTTTCCACTGGTGGTGGACTACGAGGAACGCATGTATGCGGCGGGCCGTATCCCCGGCAGCTTCTTTCGGCGCGAGGGTAGGAGCAGTGCAGAGAGCATTTTGATCTCCCGGCTCACCGACCGCCCGTTGCGCCCGCTGTTCGAGGATCACATCCGTCAAGAGGTGCAGATTGTCATCTTGCCGCTTTCACACGACCAGGAGCATCCCACCGATATCCTGTCGATCATCGGCGCCAGCGCGGCGCTGACGATATCGGATATCCCGTGGGGCGGACCGGTCGCGGCGGTGCGGGTCGGGATGATCGACGGCAAGTTCATCGTCAACCCGACCTTCTCGGAGATGGAGAGCAGCGTGCTCGATTTGAAGGTCGCCGGGACGCGGGACGCGCTCATCATGGTGGAGTGCGGCGCGAACGAGGTCGATGAGACGGTGATGGTGGATGCGCTGGTCTTTGCGCACGAAACGATCCAGCCGCTCATTGATTTGCAACTGCAAATGCGCGAGGCGGTCGGTAAGGAAAAGCTGGTCATCGCGCCGCCGGAGATGAATGAGGCGCTGGTGGATGCGGTGAAGACGCGCGTCGCCGACCCGATCCGGCAGATGGTGCGCGATCACATCGACCGCCACGAGCTGAACCGCGCGGTCGATGCCTTGCAGACCGAGGTGCTGGCCGAGTACGCCGAAGGCGAAACCGCTGACCCGGTGTTGATCCGCGAGACCGTGCAAAAGGTGTTGAAGGAGACGGTGCGCCGTCGCATCCTGGACGAAGGTATCCGCCCGGACGGGCGCGACTATACCACCATCCGGCCGCTGGCGGCGACGGTGGGCATGATCCCGCGCACGCATGGCAGCGGTTTGTTCCAGCGCGGCGAGACGCAGGTGCTCTCGTTGGCGACGCTGGGCACGCCGCGCGATGCGCGCGAGTTGGACGGCCTGGACCCGCTGACCTCCAAGCGCTATATGCACCATTACAACTTCCCGCCCTTCAGCACCGGCGAGACCAAGCCGATCCGTGGGCCGGGCCGCCGCGAGATCGGACACGGCGCGCTGGCCGAAAACGCGCTCCAGCCCATGATCCCGGACGAGGACGAGTTCCCGTATACGATTCGTGTGGTGAGCGAGGTGCTCTCATCCAATGGCTCGACTTCGATGGCGAGTGTGTGCGGCAGCACCCTGGCGCTGATGGATGCCGGCGTGCCGATCAAACGGCCCGTGGGCGGTATTGCGATGGGCTTGATTACCGACGGCCAGAAGTACGCCGTGCTGACCGATATCCAGGGGATGGAGGATCACCTGGGCGATATGGACTTCAAGGTCGCCGGAACCCGCGACGGGATCACGGCGCTCCAGATGGACCTGAAGGTTGCCGGCATCTCGACCGACGTGATGAAGCGGGCGCTGGAGCAGGCACGGGCGGCGCGGATGCAGATTCTCGACGTGATGACGTCGACCATCCCCGAACCGCGCCAGCAGATGAGCATCTTCGCGCCGCGCATGACCATCATCCACATCGACCCCGATAAGATCGGCACGGTGATCGGCCCCGGCGGGAAGACGATTCGCGGTATCCAAGATGAGACCGGCGCCAAGATCGACATCGAGGAAGACGGCACAATCTTCGTCGCGGCGGCGGACGGGACTGCGGCGGATAAGGCGGTGGAGCAGATTCGCTTGCTTACCGAGGATGCGGAGATTGGCCGCATCTATACCGGCACGGTGGTCCGCGTCGAGCCTTACGGCTGCTTCGTCGAGTTCCTGCCCGGCCAGGATGGGATGGTGCACATCTCGCAGTTGTCCGACCGCCATATCGCCAAGGTAGAGGACGAGGTGCGAATGGGCGACGAAATCATGGTGATGGTGACCGATGTCGACCCGGTGACGAACAAGGTCCGCCTGAGCCGGCGCGCGGTGCTGGAGGGCTGGTCGGCGGAGGAAGCGCGCGAGTACGACCGGCCCGGCGGCGGGAGCGGCGGTCGTCGCGGCGGAGGCGGCAGTAGTCGTCGCGGCGGGAGCAGCGGGAGCGGCGACCGCCGGCGTCGGCGCTAGCTTGCAGGTCAATCTCAATCTATAAGACCTGAACGGTATGAAATGGCAAGGGCGTTTCCGACGGGGAGGCGCCCTTTTTCAGCGGGAAGGTAATGGTGTGAGTTCGAGTACCCAGGCGCAGCTATCGCAGGGGATACAGGTGCGCCCGGCGCGCGCCGAGGATTTTGAGCCGGCGCGGGCACTTACCCTGCGGATATGGGAGGATGATTACATCCCTCATGTGTGGGAGCGGTGGTTGGCCGACCCAGAAGGCGCGCTCGTGGTCGCGGTGGTCGGTGGGCAGGTGGTGGGTTTCTCCAAACTGACCCGGTTGGGACCGGACGAGTGGTGGTTCGAAGGGCTGCGGGTGGACCCAGCGCACCAGCGGCGCGGCGTGGCGCGCGCCATGTCGGATCATCTGCTGGCGCGCTTCCGGGCGTTGGGCGGCGGGCTGGGACGCTGGGCTACGGCCTCGAGCAATGTAGCCGTGCACCGGATGGCGTCGGCGCAGGGGTTTAAGCGGCAGGCCGCGTTTGCGCCTTACGAGGCCAGGCCGCAGCCGCTCTTCGCCGAGGAGTTCCGCGCGCTGACGCCGGGCGATGCGCCGCGCATATGGGATTACCTGAGTGCGTCGCCGTACTTCGAAGCGAACGCGCGCTCTTACGCCGTGGGCTGGACGTGGTATTTGCTAACCGAGACACGGCTGGTCACCGAGTTGGAGGCGGGCCGGGTCTATGGCTGGTTCGGCGACCCGCGCGCGGACGCCGATGCGCTTGGTGGTGTGGTGATGGTATGCGAGCCAGATACGGACCGCGCGGGCAATCCGCGGCTGCGCGTGGCTTATTTCGATGTGACCGAGGGCAGCCTGGCCGTTGCAGCGCAGGCGCTCCGGGCGGTGGCGGGCGAGATGGGCGTGTCGAAAGTGACGATGAAGCCGCTGGTGGTGCCGGAGCACTTTGTTGCATTGGAGCAGGCCGGCTACCGGCGCGCCTGGGAGCAAGAAGCTTGGCTCTATGCGCTGGATGAGCGCGGGTAGGTCTGCAAGAACGAGGCTGATGCTTTGAATATGGACTCTTGCTGCCTGAACCTCACCCCCCTCTGTCCCCCTCGCCACGCCGTGGAGAGGGGGGAGGATGCGCGCAGCGCGGCGGGGGGGAGGTCAACATTCAAAGCATCAGCATTGACTTTGCAGTCTTTACACGGGGACTACCGACAAGGAGGGGAAAATGGCCGATTCGGATGACCTGGAAAACATCGAGACCGAAACACTGGCGGAGACCGAAAATTACATGGCATGGCGTTCGCACGAGCCGGACGGCGAGGTGACCTATCACCTGGAGTTAGGCCGGGTGACGCTGCATTTCTTCGAGGATGAGTGGCAGGAGTTTATGGCGCTCATCCACGGGCTGATGCAGGACGCGAAGTAAGTTGGATTAACCACGGAGACCCAGAGAACACGGAGGGAAAAGGCATTCTCCGTGGACTCCGTGGTGAAATCATTTTCACTCTTTTGCGGCGCGGGCCGGGTCCTTGGCCCTTATCCTTCCAGCTTGCCCAAGCGCTCTTTGAGCATGGCGATGGCTTCGACCGGCGTCGGGTCGGCGCGGTTGGCAATCGCCAGGTAGTAGCTTACGTAGTCGCCGCACTGGAGCACGGTGAGCATCTGCGCCAGCCGGCTGTCGCCCCGGCCCGATACGACCTCCGACTTGATGCCGGCGCGCGTGTCGAGCAGGCGTTGGGTCTCACTGAAGCGCTGGATGATGCGCACCGAGTCGTAGGTGCTACGCAGCATGACCACGCTCACTTTCTCCGACAGGCTATCGGGATGGTCGATGCCCACCACGGCGTTGTGGTTTAGCTCCGGCATCACCGCGAAGGCGGCCCAATGTTTGCTGTTCTCGTTAAACTGAGTCATCCAGCGGCGCGCGACCGGGGCCATCATGCCCGCACCGTAGACGACCGGGATGCGCCCGACCTGCCGTGCAGCGATTTGCTTGGCGGGGTTGGTTTCGCTATGAGTCTCGGCGCGGAAGGCAGTAACCTGCTCGCGCATCAGCGCCACGGCCTCGCCGACCGGCCCGGCCATTTCTTCCACGTAACCCAGGCGGCTCAACAGCGCCAGCAGCAGCGTGAGGCTGAAGCCCAGCGCGGCGCGCGGCTGCCCTTTGAAGTCGTAAGTCCATACCGTGACGCCGGCGGCCTCGGCGTCGGCCAGCAATGCGCCGCCCGTGCAGATCACCATGCGCTGCGCGCCGCGTGCGCCGGCCTGCGCGAAGGCGGCGCGGGTCTCTTCGGTGCCGCCGCTGTGCGAGCACGCGATGACCAGCGTCTTTGCATCCTGCGCGTAGGCGGGCAGATCGTAATCGCGGTTGACGGTGATGGGCACCGGGCAGGTATCCTCGATGGCGGCAGCCGCCAGCTCGCCGCCGATGGCCGAGCCGCCCATCCCACAGATCACGATCCGCTCGACCGATGCGAACGAATCGGGCAGGGGGAGGGTCTGCGCGCGCGCCCAGGTCGTTTCGATGTGGCCGGGCATGGCGTTGATGTGGTCGATCATGCCCGCCGGGTCGATGCTTTTCATGTGTTCTAAATTGTCGAAGCTCACGGTCGTTATCCTTTTTTATGTAATCCGGCTCAAAATGTCTTCCGGTCTGAGCACGTCAAAGGGCGCGCCGGGAAGACGCAGAAAGTCTCGGACGTAGGTTTCGACAAGGCGGGCAGGTACGGGATCGTAAATAACGTGTACTTGCTGAACCGGGTAGACGCTTGTGTAGAATTCCCTAAGCTCTATGCTTGATAAGTTGTCGTAAAGTTCATCCATGACTTGCTTGGGGATAAACACATCGTCAAGAACTCCAGGCGTTCTAATAGCAAACCGGAAGCCGACTCCGGCTGGCGTATGCCGTTAATCAAAATATTGGTGTCTAGGCAAATGCGCATTATTTTCCGCCTTAGCCATTGGTATTGAACTCGGCTTCGACGCTGCCGGACGCTTTGACCATACGCTGCAATTCGGCCAGCCCCTCACGCCAGCGCTGCACACGCCGCGCCTCGACGGCTTCTTCGACCAGCGCGCGCACCGTCGCCTCGATTGTGGGTCGATTATAACACCTTGCGCGGCGCTTGGCGCTTGTCCTATAATAGGTTTACCATGCGTGTAATAAAATGGACATTCTTAATTCTTCTGGTGTTAGTACCGCTGAGAGTCGCCGCGCAGCCGGAGCCGGTGCGTTACTTTGACGAATCCGGGCACAGCGTGCGCGGCGTCTTTTTAGAATTCTTCGAGGCGAACGGCGGGGTAGCGATTTTCGGCTACTCCATCACCGAGGCGTTCGAGAGACCGGACGGCCGGCTCGTCCAATATTTCCAGCGCGCGCGCTTCGAATGGGATATGGACTCGGCTGCCGAGTATGTGCAGCTTGGGGCGCTGGGTCTGGCGCTGCACGAACCCGACCCACCGAAGCCGCCGGAGGCGTTCTCGCCGGCCGAACGCTATTTCCCGGCGACCGGACAAGCGGTGGGTTGGGAGTTCCGCGCGTTCTACGAGGCGCACGGCGACGAAGCCATCTTCGGCGCGCCGATTACCGGCCTGCTGATCGAGGACGGGCGCACGGTGCAGTATTTCGAAAACGCGCGCTTTGAGTGGTGGTACTCCGAAACGCCGGCGCGCCCGGTGCGCCTGACCGACCTGGGTACGGTGGTCTTTGCGCGGCTAAACCTGGACCCGCAGCTCTTGCGACCGGCGCCGGTTCCGGGCGGGCGGGCGCGTGCGGTGACCAGCCTCGCCGTGCGCGCCTCGGCGGCGCGGCCCGTGTTGGGCGTGGACGAGGAACAGACCGTATTCGTCCGCGTGGTAGACCAGGTGGGCGGCGCGGTCGCCGATGCTAAGGTGAACCTGACATGTTGGCAGGGCGGGCAGGCGGTCTGCGAGGAAACTGTGCTTGCAACCGGTATGGATGGGCTGGCGCAGTTGGCAATGCAGGCGGTGGGCGTGCCGCCGGGTAAGGTGGTGGTGGTGCGCGTCCGGGCAGCATATGGCGGTCTGAGCGCCGAGGCCGAGACCTCGTTCCGGGTGTGGTGGTGATTTCATCCCTGCATCATCCAACCCAGCACAAGTTTTTGCATCTAATTGAGTAGAACAGAGTCGATTTCCCTGATACGGAGTAGATCGTCATGCAGCTAAGCGAGCACCAGTTGGTGGTTATCGGCGGCGGGCCGGCGGGCATGGCCGCCGCATATGAGGCGGCGCGGTTGGGCGCAGATGTGACGTTGGTCGAGCGCGAGCGCCTGGGCGGGCGCGCGACTTGGCACAGCCTGCTTCCCAGCAAGACCTGGCTGGCAATCGCCGGCCGGCGATTGAGTCTCGGCCCATCCGATATCGCGCCCGATCTCAAGGCGCTCACCGGGCGCATTGCCGACCTGAGCCGCACCATGAGCGGGCGCTATCACAAGCGCCTCGAGTCGGCGGGTGTGAAGGTCGTGCAGGGCGAGGCGTCGTTCGTCGATCCTGAGTTGGTGCGCATCGGGCGCGCCGGCGGCGAAGATATCGTCGAGCCGGACAGCGTGATTATTGCCACCGGGTCAGGACCGATTTTTCTGCCCAACGTCAAGCCGGACCCGATGCGCATTATCGCGCCGCGCTTTATGGGCAAACTGGCCGAACTGCCCCGGTCGTTGATTATGATCGGCGCGGGCGCGACCGGCGCGGAGTTCGCGTATATGTTCAACGCGCTGGGCGTAGACGTAACCCTCGTCACCGATTTGCCATACATTTTGCTGCCGCGCTTCGACGATGAGATCAGGGGGCGGCTGGAGGCGGTGTTGGCGGCGCGTGGGGTGGCGATTCGAAAGAGCAGCCCGGTCGAGTCGGCGGCGGACGGCGGCGGCGTGACGGTGGCGCTACGCGGCGGCGAGACGCTGCGCGCAGATATGGCATTTGTCGCCATCGGGCGCGCGCCGCACCTGGACGGCTTGAACCTGGAGGCAGCCTGCATCGAAGCGGGCCGCCGGGGGATTCCGGTGGACGAATTCGGGCGGACCAGTGAGATGGGCATCTATGCGGCGGGCGACGTGACCGGCCCGCCGATGACGGCGAATAAGGGCATGGCGCAGGGTTATATCGCAGCACGGCACGCACTGGGCGCGCCGGTCGCGCCGTACCGCTCTGAGACGGTCGTCGAGGCGGTGTACACCGGGCCGGAGGCGGCGCAGGTTGGCATGACCGAGGCGGAGGCGAATGGGGCCGGGCGCGTGGTGCGCGTCGTGCGGTGCGAGTACACGGACAACCTTAAGGCCAATCTGGACGGCGAGCCGGCGGGTCTGCTCAAGTTGGTGATCGACGCTGAGGACAAGACGGTGTTGGGCGGGGCGGCGCTGGGTCCGCACGCGGTCGATGCGATGGCGCCGCTGGCGGTGGCGCTTCAGCAGGGCGCGCGCACGCGCGACCTGGCGGCGGTGTTCGCCGGGCACCCGACGATGGGTGAACTGCTGTTCGAGGCGGCGCGGGAGGTCTAGAGACGGCCCGGCTTGGCGCCCACGGTGATGTGGACGCAGTTCCACGGGCCGTAGTCACGGCGTGTGATATCGACCAGGCCGGCGGCCTGCATGTACGGACGCTCGTCGCGCATGTAGTCGCCGATGGCCTCCCAGGCGCGCGCCAGCAGCCACGCGATTCGATTGCCGTCGAGCGCGTCGCCGGCGTCTACTATGATGACCTTGCCGCCGGGTTTGAGCACGCGCGCCATCTCACTCACGGCAGCTTGCGCGTCGGGAAAGGCGCTGGATGCGAAGGTGCTGACCACGGCGTCGAAAGTGGCGTCGGGCCAGGGGATGGCGGTCACGCTGCCCTGCCGCAGGTCGGAGACGAGGCCGCGCTTGGCTAGCCGCCGCCGTGTGTAATCCACCATACCCGGCGCAAGGTCAAGCCCGGCAGCGTCGTAATGCTCGGCAAGCTGCACGTGGAGCCGCCCGCTGCCGATACCCACCTCCAGCACGCGCGCCGGCGGCGCAGGGAGAGCGTCGAGCGCGGGGCGGCGTAGGCGCGGCAGCCAGCCCAGCGTGAGCGAGTCTAACAGGTCGTAGAGGCCGGAAGCCCGATTGTAGAACGGCTGCCAGAGATGGCGCTGTATCCGGGTGCGCGCGCCTTTGCGCGCCAGCAGCCACGCACACACGAGCGCACCCACGCCCAGCGCGATCACAAAAACGATAAGCTTTTTCATTGTATATCTTGACCTCAAACAGGGGATTGCTTAGGGTTTTGAGAGCAGCCATAAATCACGGACGAGGAAGCGCTTGAAGTCGCCGATTTCTTCGCGCAGCCGTTCATCGGAGACCATTTCGGGCCGGGGATCGACGTAATAAACGCCGTCCAGCAAAAGCGGATTTATCCTGTATACTTGCCTGCAAGTCGGCCAATGTAAAGTTTGTCATCGGATCGACTTCCTGCGGCGAGCGTTCGTCAGGTCATATTCAATCCATTTTGCGACCGGCCAGTTGAGCGCCGACTCGATACGTTCAGCAGCCCACCGGCAGTACTCCGGCGAGATGTCGCAGCCCATCCACCGGCGCTTAAGCTGTTCGGCCACAACCACCGTCGTGCCCGATCCGAGAAAGGGGTCAACTACCAAATCGCCGGGATCAGAAGACGCCAGGATGATTTTTCGCAGCAATTCCTCCGGTTTCTGGGTCGGATGTGGTGTCTTCTCGTCCATGCCGTTACACGTGGTCGGGATTTCGATCACGTCACGGGGCTTCGCGCCGTCTGGATGCGGCTGCCAGGTGTGTTCCTTGCCTTTTCCATATTGGCTGGTCTCTGCTTGGGGACGCTCTGGATATTTCAAAGTGTGCCGGCCATAGGGGATTCTGATGTCGTCGATGTTGAAAGTAAAGGCTTTGCTTTTTCTGAAATGTAGAATGCTCTCGTGTGAACGGCCCCAATCCTGGCTTAGATTAGCCTTGTTTTTATAGTGCCATACCAGCCAGCGACAGCCCTTGAAGAAGCGCATGGCCGGCAGATTGAGATCGGCAAGAATTTCTGAGAACCCGCATATGTATAAAGTCCCCGTCGGTTTGAGAATACGTGCAGCTTGCTCGACCCATTGCATCGACCACTGCACATAGGCTTGCTGCGATTCAAACGAATCCCACTCGGCCTTGTTGATGTTGTAGGGCGGATCGGCGAAGACCAGATCGACGCTTGCACTTTGCAAAGAGCGCAGCCACGCGACTGCATCGCCGACCCAGACCTCGCCGTTAGGGTGTGTATAAAACCGCGCAGGGATATCCGGACTCCAGGTCTCGGAGTCGGTCTCGGCAAATGTGCCCTTCATGGGAAGTTTCTCGAAGGGTAGGGTGGATTGTTCCGGGGTTTCGGTCATATCTTTAACCGCTTTGCCTGTCGTTTCATCACCTGCATTATAACACGAACCATGTTGACCCATCCGCACCCCTTAGCTAAAATGTTCGATGCCCGTCCGAAGTATTCCGCGTAAAGTGAGGCTCAAGTGACCGACTCCCTCTTGTTAAAAGGCTTAAACCCGTCCCAAATTGAGGCAGTGACCGCGCCGCCCGGCCCGGTGCTGGTGCTGGCCGGCCCCGGCAGCGGCAAGACGCGCGTGCTGACGCACCGGGTAGCGTATCTTATCCAGCAGTGCGGCGTGAGGCCGTACCAGGTTATGGCCGTGACCTTCACCAATAAGGCCGCGCAAGAGATGACCGGGCGCATCGAGCACCTGCTGGGGGGGCGGCTGGGCGGCCTGCGCGTCGGCACCTTCCACGCGACCTGTGCGCGCATCCTGCGCATCGAAGCCGATTACATGCCGCTGACGCGCGATTACGTGATCTTCGATACGGCAGACCAGCAGGCGGCGATCAAGGCGGTGCTGGATGCGATGAACATCGACGCCAAGAAGTACCGCCCCGGCGCGATGCTGGGCAAGATATCGACGGCGAAGAACGAACTGATTAGGCCGCAGGAGTACCGCGCGAGCAGCTATTTCGAGGAGGTCACCGGGCGGGTCTACGAACATTATCAGGCGCTGCTGGTCGAAAACAATGCGATGGACTTCGACGACCTGTTGATGCGCATGGTCGATCTGTTCCAGGATCACCCGCACATTCTGGAGCAGTACCGCGACCATTACCGCTGGGTGCTGGTCGATGAGTTTCAGGATACCAACACGGCGCAGTATACCCTGCTGCGCCAGCTTGCCGGCGCCGAGGGACGCCGCAATCTCTTTGTGGTGGGCGACGAAAACCAGAGCATTTACCTGTTCCGGGGCGCAGACTATCGCAACGTGCGGCGCTTTGAGCAGGACTTCCCGGAGCGCAAAAAGATTCTGCTTGAGCAAAACTACCGCTCGACTCAGATCATTCTCGACGCGGCAAACGCGGTGATCTCGCATAATATCGACCGCACGCCCAAGCGCCTGTTCACCGAGCGGGCGGGCGGCGCGCGCCTGGCGCTGCACGAAGCCTACGACGAGGGCGACGAGGCGAGCTTCGTCGTGCGCACGGCCCGGCGCTTGATGAAGCCCAACGGCCCGTATGAGCCGCGCGATATCGCGGTGATGTACCGCACCAATGCGCAGAGCCGCGCGCTCGAAGAGGCGTTTATATACGCCAATGTGCCGTATCGCCTGGTGGGAGCGACACGCTTCTATGGACGGCGCGAGATCAAAGACCTGATCGCTTACCTGCGCGTGCTGCACAACCCCGACGACCGGATCAGCTTGATGCGGATTATCAACACGCCGCCGCGCCGCATCGGTCCGAAGACGATTCAGGAGCTTGAAGCTTTCGCGGCGCGGATGGGGTTGGGACCGGGCGCGGCGCTGCTGGCGCTGGTGGATCAGGCGACGATGGCGGCAAGCCGGTTGAGTACGTCGGCGGCGAAATCGTTGGGGGAGTTCGCGGAGCAGTTGGCCGCCTGGCGTGTGCGGGCGGCGGCCGGCGTGACCGTTTCGGAACTGCTCTCGGATATTATCGGCGATGTGGGCTACTTCGCGTACATTAACGACGGCAGCGAGGAAGGCCAGGAGCGCTGGGAGAACGTGCAGGAGCTCCGCGCGCTGGTGCGCTCCGACGGTGACAAAGGCGAAGCGCCGGCATCGTTGGGCGATCTGCTGGAGGATATCGCGCTGGTCGCGGACACCGACACGGCGGACGCCGACGCGCCCAGTTTGATGACGCTGCACGCGGCGAAGGGCCTGGAGTTCGGCGTGGTGTTCCTCACCGGCCTGGAGGAGGGCGTTTTGCCGCACTCGCTGTCGCTGGACGACCCCGACTCGATGGCGGAGGAGCGTCGCCTGATGTACGTGGGGCTGACGCGCGCCAAAGACCACCTTTATTTGAGTTATGCGTTCCGGCGGGCGCGCTGGGGCGGCTCGGAGGATATGATCCCGTCGCGTTTCCTGAACAACGTTCCCGGCGAGTTGTTCGAGGCCGGCGCGCCGCTGAGCGTGACGCAGGCGCGGCGGCGCGACCGCTACGCGCGGGCGGTCACTTGGGAGCGCACGCCGGCCTACCCGGTTGCAAAGCAGTCGGCGGGCGCCGGGAACGGGCAGCCCAAAAACGCCGGCAGACCGAAGTTCAAGACCGGGCAGCGGGTGCGCCATGCCAAGTTCGGCGTGGGCACGGTGATCGCCAGTAAGGTGATGGGCAATGACGAGAAGGTGAGCGTGAACTTCGACAAGGTTGGCAGAAAAGATCTGATGGCAAGTTTCGCTAAGCTGGAGGCGTTGGACGAAGAATAGCTTTCACCCTTAA
This sequence comes from Anaerolineae bacterium, assembly GCA_016927535.1. Lineage (GTDB taxonomy): Bacteria > Chloroflexota > Anaerolineae > Aggregatilineales > JAFGMM01 > JAFGMM01. The sequence goes on along the minus strand of JAFGMM010000090.1, from coordinate 47,858 downwards.
TCAATCCGTGGGCACCGGCAAAGTAAACGAGAATCGGCTGCCCTGGCCTTTTTGGCTTTCGACGCTTACTTGCCCGCCGAGCCGCTCGACGATGCGCTGCACGATGGAAAGCCCCAGCCCGTACCCTTCGGCCTTCCCCGGCTCCAGCCGCGTAAACGGCGTAAACAGCCGCGCCTGATCTTGGGAGTCGAGGCCGCGACCGTTGTCCTGCACCCAGAAGCGGATCATGCCGGCAGGTTCGACCCCGGCGCCTAGCTCTACGCGCGGCGGCTGTCCCCCGTACTTCAGCGCGTTGCTGATGTAATTGACCCACACCGCTTCGATCCACGGCGCATAGCCCGATGCGGTGGGCCATGTGTCGGGTAAGACGATCTCGGCCCGGCGCTGTTCAATCATGTGACTCAGACGACCAAGCGCTTCGTGCACGATCATCCCCATATTCAGCGGTTTTACCTTCACGTCCGCCAGTCTGCGTACGCTCGCCAGCAGTAGAAGCTCGTCGATAATTTGCTGCATCTTGCCGCCGCTCTGCACAATCTGTTGTAGGCAGTGCCGGGTATCGTCGCTGGCGCTATCTCCCAGGTCTATCTCGAGGATTTCGGCGAAGCCGATCACCCCGTTGAGTGGATTTTTGAGGTCGTGCGCGACGGTGTGCGCGAAGGCGTCCAGTGCGGCGACAAGGCGCTCGCGCTCGGCCTCGGCGCGCTTGCGCTCGGTGATGTCGATTACCGACGCCAGTACCTTCGACCAGGTTTTCTCGTAGCCCGGCGCAATGGAAACCCGCACAATACACGGCATCGGAAGTCCCACCAACGGCAGCCTGACGGTTTCGCTCTCGAACCAGGGCCGGCCCTCGGCCAGGGCGACCAACTCCTCGCGGAAGACCTCGTAAGACTCGCGCTCGAAAAACTTGCCCAATCCGCCGAATAGCTCCGGTTTGGCCTCGGCCCGGAACAGGTCAAGAGTGGCCTGGTTTACGTCAAAGACTTTCACGGCGGCGGCGCAGTGAACCAGGGCCTCCGGGTGCGCCTCGAAATAGCCTCTCAAATCCGATACCCCGGCGGCGCGTAGTGTGTCGATGTATGCCTTCGCCGCCGAGAAATCTTCGGCCCACAGGGAAATCGGCGAATCTTCAAACAGACTGCGGTAGCGTGCTTCGCTCTCCTGGAGTGCGTCCAGGGTCCGGCTGTTGCGAAGCGCAATGGCGGCCAGTTCGCCGAACGCCGAAGCCATCCGGGCGTCGTGGTCGGTAAACCCGCCCGGTTTGTTAGCAAGGCCGAGCAGCCCGACGACTTGCCCTTCAATTGCCAGGGGAGCAAAAAGCACATTTTCGAGACGCACGTGACCATTCGGAAGAAACCGCATCCAGTCGCTCTGGGGAAAGGTATTATCGTACACGACCGTGTTATTCCGGTAAGCTTCGGCGCGCAGCCCCCGGATCGGCATGGGCAGCTCTGGGTCAACTGTGCAGGGAAGACCGCCGGCGTCCAGAAACAATACCTCGTTTTCCGCGCCGTCTGGAGTCAGCAGCGCCACGTACCCGGAGGTGGCGTCGATGAGATTCTTGCAGGCGTCGAAGATAAACTGCGCCGCTACCGCAAACGAGTGCGGCTCCAGGATGGCGCGCGTCCCCTCCAGCAGGGCTTCAACTTCCGCCCGGCGCTGCCGGGATTCTTCAAGCGCGACACGCAGCACTTCCTCGGCGCGTTTGCGTTCGGTGATATCCTTGGCCGCGCCGAGGATGAATGTGACACGTCCTTGCGCAGCATCCCAGATTGGCAAGTTATGGTCGAGCAACCAGCGCACCTCGCCGGTCCGGGTCCGAATGCGATACTCAAACTCCGAAGATTGGCCGGCAAGCGCTGCCTGGGTGATTTGCCGAGTGAGGGGTAAATCGTCCGGGTGGATGAGCGCTGCCCATTTATCAATGCTCATATCCTCAGTCGCGTAGCCGGTTATTTGCTCGAAAGCCCCGGCAACCCAGGCAACGGCAAGAGCGCCGCCGGGCGATACCGACAGGGAGTAGAAATAGTCAGACGCGATCCTGGAAATGAGACGATAGCGCTCTTCGCTTGCCCGTAGCGCCGTTTCACTTTGCTTCAGCCCTCTGAACAGCAGACTATAGGGTTCCCTCAGACCGATTTCGACGAAGGCTCTATAGAGGAAGTATATCCAGACAATCTTTAGAATGTGCCCTAACAGGTTGGCAAACCCGTAGACATCGATATACAGAGTGAAGGCTAATTCGGAACCGGCGGCGACCAGGAGCGATCCGCTGATCCACAGCAAGATTGGCCTTTCAAAGGTTCGGCGCCGCCGCCACATCAACCAGACGGACAGCAGGAAGATAAAGGAGATGATGTACTCGCTGATGCGCTTGAACGGTGTAAGGCCCTGTCCTTCGACGAAACAATCGGGAAAAATGCCCCAGTAGAAAATAGATAAAATCAGCAGCAAGGTGACGATAGTAAAACCGAGGAGCACCCAGTTGACTTTAAGCTTTCGTCTGACGAGGAAGGACGCTGCCAGAAAAGAAAGGCTGTGGAGATACCGCCCGGCGATCCAGAGCTGAGTCGGCAGGTTGGCGTCGTAACCGGAGAAGACGCCCATGCCTTTGTAGGCCAGCATGTGAAGCATGTCGATACTGCCGATGAATAGACAGGCCGCCCCGATGAAGAGAAAGTAAGGGTTCTCAACGAATTGCCGGGTGTTCCAAAAAATGATGAAGACGCCTATCAAGACTACAACGCTCAAGGTCTCGGTGATGCTGTGGAAAAGCAGGTACTGATGCGAGCCGACAAAGCATAAGACCAGGAGGACGAATATGCCCCCAAGGGTGGTCAGCCAGGAAACGAAAGCCTTGTGTGTTGTCTTGGTCATCTCGTGTTCTAAGGGAAACTTGAACTCTTGACCGTCTTAAAGACGCGAGGAGATCATAGACGACAACCTCAGTCTCTATCGTGCCATAAAAGGCGCGCTTAGACAACTGTAACATATCCGAGGCAACTTGGCCGAAACCGGAGTATCCCCTTATCGCTCTCGCTTCAGCAGCCGCGCTGCCAGTTCGGTGAGCGCCGCCGCCGGTTCGGGCGCCGGGTTCGCCGCCCTCAGCGCCGTCAGCGCAGCGCCGTGTGCGCGGCTCTCCTGCGTCTCGGCGTAGACGCGCGCGCCAGTCTCCTCGACCCGCATCACCGCTTGATCGACCTGCTCCTCGGTGAATGCCGGCTCCGCATACAGATCGCGCAGCGCTTGCGAGCGTTCCAGCGCGTAAATCACCGGCAAGGACTTCTTGCGCGCTACAATATCGGAGCGCGCCGATTTGCCGGTCACCGCTTCGTCGCCCCAGATGCCCAGGATGTCATCCCGAATCTGAAACGCCAGCCCCAGGCTGCGGCCAAACTCGGCGTAGTGCGCGCGCGTCTTCCCATCAGCGCCGCCGACCACCGCGCCGATCTCCGCGCTGGCCGCGATCAGCGCCGCCGATTTCGCGCCGATCATTGTCATATATTCGTCCATGCTTGCGCTGCTGCGTTCCTCAAAGTCCAGGTCCATGTGCTGGCCCAGGGTCAGCACCAGACAGGTGTCGGTAAACAGGCGGTACGCTTCCAGCACCCGTCCGGCATCGACGCCGCGCTCGGCCAGCCGGTGCATCGCCCGGTGTGCCAGCGCGTACATCGCGTCGCCGGCGTTGATCGCCTGCGCCGTGCCCCAGATCGTCCAGACGGTCGGGCGGCCCCGGCGCGTCTTGCTCGCATCTTGGATGTCGTCATGGATCAGCGAGAAATTGTGCAGCAGTTCCACCGCCGCCGCCGCCGGCATCGCGTCCATTGCCGCCGCCTCGCCGCCGGCCGCCAGCGCGCAGAGCAGCAGCAGCAGCGGGCGGGCGCGCTTGCCGCGCGGCCCTTCGGGATCGGTCCAGCCCAGATGGTAGCGCAGCATCATCCCGTAGGCCTCCGGGCCGGCCGGCAGATAATCAAAGACGCGCACCATTTCCTGTTCAATCGACGGCAGATACCGGGCAGTATAGCTCTCTAGGTCCACGGTGTTTCACCTCGTTTGCGTCGTTGGTGAAACCAACTATACAGGAAACGGCGGCAAACGTGAATTATTCCTAATATGTCTACCAGTCCGGCAGCGGCGGGCGGCCATTGCGCCGGTTCCCCTCGCTATCCGCCATAAACCGGTTGACCGCCTCCCCGAAGCTCACGCCCCAGTCACGGTACGCGGCGATGCAGTGGCAGAAAGCGTCGGCGGTCGCCTTACCCGGCTGTCTGAGCAGCGCTCCGATCTGGTCCATAAACCCGCCGGGTTTTTCCGGCGCGCGCTCCGGCTTTTGGGTTCGTGTTATTTGTGTGATTCGTGGTTAGAAAGCCTAACGCTTAAACCCGCACCAACCGCGTCTCTTGCAGTGCACTGAGATCGCGCGCGCCGGCCGCGAACATGGCAATACAGAGCTGCGCGCGCACCTCTCGGATCACTTCGCCCACCTGCTCGGCAGAGACCACCGCTGCCTTGAGGAACCGCCCCGCCATCCCGCCCAGGCACGCGCCCAGCGCGATGCACTTCGCCACGTCGATACCGTCCTCCAGGCCACCGCTGGCGAAAACCGGCAGGCCCGGCGCGCCCGCTCGTACCATCTGGATGCTCTCGGCGGTGGGAATACCCCAGTCGGCAAAGCTGCGCGCCACCCGCGCGTGAAAGGCATTCGGCGCGCGGTGATATTCCACCTCGCTCCACGAAGTGCCGCCCGCCCCGGCCACGTCAATCGCTGCCACGCCCACCCCGGCGAGCGCGCGCGCCGCCTCGGTTGAGAAGCCCCAGCCGACCTCTTTGGCGATCACCGGCACCGGCAGCGCCCGGCACGCCTTCTCGATCTTCGCCAGCAGCCCTTTGAAGTTGCCGTCGCCTTCGGGCTGCACGGCCTCTTGCAGCGCGTTGAAGTGCAGAATCAGTGCGTCGGCCTCGATCATATCGACTGCGCGCCGCAGGTGCTCTACTGTGTAGCCGTAGTTAAGCTGCACCGCGCCCACGTTGGCAAAGAGCAGCACATCCGGCGCCACATGCCGCACTTGATAGGTCGCGGCAAGCGCCGGGTTCTCGATGGCGGCGCGCTGGCTGCCTACGCCTATTGCAATGCCCGCGTCCTGCGCGGCGCGCGCCAGGTTTTCGTTGATCTGTTGCGCTTCGGCGGTTCCCCCGGTCATCGAGGAGATGAGCAAGGGCGCGTCGAGCCGGCGCCCAAAGAGCGTCAGCGTGGTGTCGATCTCGGCCAGATCCAGTTCGGGCACGGCTTGATGGAGGAAGCGATAGCGCTCCAGCCCGGTCGTGAGGCGTGGGAACCGGACATCTTCTTCCAGGTTGATGCGGATGTGATCGACCTTGCGGCGCTCGGTCTGTGCCGCGCGGGCGCCGGGCTTCATAACTTCCGGCATGAGGCAGTGTTCCTTTATGTATGGTGAGTGGGCGCTATCGTACCCAATCGGCGGCGGCGGTGTCAAGCGCGGCATTTGGCTATAACCGACTTATGGGTATAATCACGCCCGCGTAGCTTTAATATCATATCGCCTTTTGGAGGACATCATATGAGCGAAGAACTGACCAGGGAGGAAATCGAGGTCAAAATCAAAGAAATCGTCGTCGATTTGCTCGGCGTCGATGAAGAAAAAGTCGTGCCAGAAGCGCGCTTCCGCGAAGACCTCGAAGCCGACTCGCTCGACCTCGTTGAGTTGATTATGGCGGTCGAAGACGAATTTGGCGGCGAAATCTCCGACGAAGAAGCCCAGAGCATCTTAACCGTGGGCGAGGTCGTCGAGTACATCATGGCGCAGCTTGAGGCGCACAAGGCCGAACAAGCTGAAGAAGACGAAGGTTAGGAGCCGGCTGCGGCCCGTCTGGATGAGGCGACAGGTAAAGAGCGGGGCACGCTTGCCAACGCAATCGCTGCTGTCCCGCTTTTTCGTATGGTTTTCGTCTTTATGCGCGGCGCTGCTGGGCGCGCTTGCGCTGATTGCTGCCGGCTGCACGCCGGAACCGACGCCGACGCCGGTCGATATCGACCAGGCGGCGACTATGACCGTGCGCGCCGGCCTCGGTGCGCCCGATACTTTCGTCTACAGCGGTGTCAGCTTCACCGATCTGCTGACCTATCGAGCCATGTTCACTCTATCCTTTGATGGGATGGTCGGCGGGGAGGCGCGCCGGGGCACATTGAATATGCAGGCGCGCGTCGACTTGGGACCGCCGGCCGCCGTTAACCAGATCACGGTCACCGGCGATCCGGGCGTGTTTGGCAGCTTCGACGAAATTGGCACGTTCGGCAAGACTTACCTCGCCGGCGTCGATTACATCACCACCGGCGAGGCCAACTGCCTGCCCCAGCCGATCAATCTGTTCGACCCGCTGGCGTACAATATCCTGCGCCCTGAAATGCTCTTCCAACCAAACGAAGCGCCCCGTCTGACCCTGGTCGGGCCGGGGCCGTCGGTCGGCGGCGCGCCGACCTGGCGCTTCCGCGCCGAGGACTTCAGCACCGCTACGCTGCAACACGCCGCGCTGGATATCCTGGTCGCCGACCGGGGCGCGCACATTGTGCGGGTGGATCTGCAAGGCGAGGGCTACGTGCCGGGCCAGCGCAGCGCGCACGGTACCGTCAAGTTGTATTACGAACTCAGCGGACTCAATCAACCGGTCGGGGAGATATCTCGGCCGGCCGTCTGCCGGCCCACGCCCACGCCGGAGCCGTCGCCGGTAGCGACCTCTGTGCTCTCCGGCGACTGACGCGCCCCCTCCCACAGCAGCGCGCCTCCAATCGCCAAGAGAAACCCCAGCAGCGCCAGCGGCCCACCGATGCCAACGCCCGCGCCGTACATGTCGTCAACCAGCGTCTTTGCGCGCACCAGCCCGGTCATCGCGGCCAGGCCGCCCAGCGCCGCCGTCGCAATCACCGGCCAATCCTGCACGCGCCGGGGCAGACGCGACGCCAACACCCCGACCGCTGCGCCGACCGCGATCACGAACATCTGCCGGAAGTTGGGGTCTTCGCCCGCATTGCGAAAGAAATCGAGCGGCGGCAGCAGCGTCGCCGCGACCCACAACCCCGGCGCCCAGCCCCACGGTACACTAAACGCCAACCCCGCGCCGCAAAACGCCACCGCCAGCCGCAGCAGCCCCGGCGTCACCAGCGGCGGCGCGCCGTAGCGCTCCGCCGGGTGCAGGCCGGCCCACTCTGCCAGGTCAAAGGCATTGGGCGCCAGCGCCGCCGCCGGGTGCGCAATCCACGGCAGATAGCACGCCAGCAGCGCCAGTGCGAAACCCAAAGCGGGGAGGTATCGGACCAGTGTTTGTCGTGAAATCAAGCTTCTCTCCGGTGCCGGGCGCGGCATATACGCGGTCGAAAATAGAAATCAATTACGGCGCGACCGGCTTATAGATCAAACAGTTATCGAGCCACACCGCGTCGCTTGGGCCGGTCACAAAGCGGACCAACCCTTTATCGGGCGGTCTGGGGCGCTCGATATCGTAATACAACACATCGTCGGAATACACCCACACATGTCCTCCGATGATTTTGATCGTGACGACATGCCACTCGGTGTAGTTGTAGAAATAGCGGCTGTCCTGCTTGCTGAAGACCTCTTCGCCGTCGGCGTCGAACTGGCGCATGGTCATCTGCCCGGCGTCAAAATCGAAGACGAACGCGCCGTCTTGCCCGTCGCGCATCCGAATTTGGAAGCCGCCCTGCCCGCCCCATACCTGGCACGAGAGCGCCACATCCCGGATCGGGGGCATGTCGAGCGTCACGGTCACATTGCCCAGCCGGGCCGCCGGGTTGGGCGGCGTCCCCTTGTTGAACAGATCCGCCACGCCGACCGCATCCCAGGTATCCGGCCATTGCAGCGTCTCAAAATGCTCGCTGGGCGCTTCCGGCTCGATCACCTGTATGTCGTCGATCTGCCAGTTGCCCTGGGCCTGCAAAACGATCCGGCTCAACTCGTTCAGCGTCATGTCCGTCCAAACGATGCCGGGGTATTGGTCCAGGTAGAGGATGATCGTCTCATCTTTGATCCAGATCAATAGATCATGCCACCGGTCGATGCGCACGCTCGCCCAGGTTCCCAGCACCGTCCCCTGGTTCAGATTTTGCGCGTACTCCGGTAGACTCAGGCGGCGCAGCGTCATCCCTTCATCAACAAGACGAATGCCATACCCGGTGCCATCGGTGTCCAGCAGCAGAATACGCCCCATCACGCTAGATGACGGCAGCCGGAAGCGCATCCCAACGAGCAGCCCGGTTCGCTTGTATGCTTCCCACACCGGGTAAATATCACCCAAGACCACCGCCAGGTTCTCCGGGCCGCCCGCCGCCGAGAGGAATGCATCGCCGCCGTTGGGCTGCATCACCCACCACGCCTCCGGCTCGTACTGCCACCCGGCGAGCGGGTCGGTCTCCGATAGATCAATGGCATACGGCAGGTCGAACGAAACCCGGGTCACAGTCGGGGGCGGCGTGGCGGTCGGCGGCGTGGTCGGTGGTGGGGATGGCGTGAACGTGGACGATGGCGACGGCGTAGGCGTGGGCGTACCGGTGGCTGTGGCAGCCGGCGTCGAGGTCGCGGCTGCACTTGGCGTCGAGGTCGCGCCCGGCTCTACCGGCGGCGCTACTGCCATTTCGGTTATGGTCGCCGTCGGCGTGGTGGTCGAACTGGGCGCGGCAGTCGTGGTCATGGTCGCCGTCGGCTGCGCCGCTGTCATCCTGCCGCCTAGGGCCAGCGCCGCAATGACCGCGATCCCTATGACGACGCCGACCACGGCGATCATCACAAGGCCGGTCAAACGCCTGGGCAGCGCCGGCGCGGCGCCATCCGAGGGCAAGGAGGCCAGCGCCGATGTCTCCTGACCCGGCGCGGTCGTCGAATAGCGCTGGACGGGCGCCGGCGCAGGAGGCAGCGGGCGCTTGGGCCTGGCAAGCTTCGCCTGGGCCGGTTCCGGCGATGCGCCGGCTGCCCGCGCCGCATCGAGCGCATCGGCGAGCGCCGCGCCGGTGGGATAGCGGGCGCCCGGCTCCTTCCCCAACGCTTTTAAGATCACGTCGTTCAATGCCTGGCCGATGTCTGGGCGCAGTTCGCGCGGGGGCGTAGGCGTATCCTGCACGTGCATCATGGCAATCTCGAGCGGCTCCGGGGCGTCGAACGGCACCCGCCCGGTCACCATTTCGTATAGGATCACACCCAGCGCGTAAAGGTCGCTGAGCGGGGTGGCATTGGCCGAAGAAATCGCCTGCTCCGGCGCGATGTAGTGCGGCGTGCCGAACACCTCGCCGCGCGTTCCCCGGTGGCTGAGCAGCGCCAACCCGAAATCGGTCACGATGACCTTGCCCTCTTGATCGCACATGATATTCGCCGGCTTGATATCGCGGTGAACGACCTCATGTTGGTGGGCGTAGTCCAGCGCTGCGCCCACCTGCCGCACGATTTGCGCGGCGGCATCCAGTGCGATAAAGTGGCCCTCGGCCTTATACCGGGCCAGCAGCCGGCTCAGGTCGGTGCCCTCGATGAACTGCATCGCCATGTACAACAAGCCCTGCGCCTCGCCGGACCGGTAGATGCGCACGATATTCGGGTGTTCCAGCCGGGCGATGGCTTGGGCCTCGCGCTGGAAGCGTTTGACATATTCCGGCGACGTGCGGAAAGGTGCGTCGATCACTTTGATCGCCGCCGGGCGTTCGAGGCGCGTATCGTGCGCCCGGTAGACTCGAGCCATCCCGCCGCGTCCCAGCAGTTCATCGAGCCGGTACTCGTCGAGCATCTGCCCTACCAGGTCGTCAGCCGGGCGCGCGCCGGCCGGCTCGTGCTGCGGCGCGCGCGCCGCCGGCTTGTCGGTCTCGTCGGGCAGCGTGGTATCGTGCGTTGATATCTCGCCGCCCGCGCGCAGCGCCGCATCCAGTGCGTCTACCAGCGCAGCGCCGTCCGGGTAGCGGTCGGCGGGGTCCTTCGACAGCGCCCGCGCCAATACCTGCTCCACCGCCTCGCTCAGATTCGGGTTAAGCCGGCGCGGCGGCGGCGGGGGCTGCATGACATGTTGCAGCGCTACGCTGGTAATAGAAGGATCGTCGAACGGGACGTAGCCGGTGAGCATTTGGTAGAGCATCACACCCAGCGAATACAGGTCGCTCTGGGGTACCGCCTGGGAGGAGCGGCGGGCCTGCTCCGGCGCGATATAGTGGGCGGTGCCGAATACCTCGCCTACCGACCCCTGGTGCAGATCAAGCGCCAGGCCGAAGTCGGTGAGTAAGACGCGCCCATCGGAGGCGAGCATGACGTTGGCAGGCTTGACATCGCGGTGAATAACGCCGCGCTGGTGCGCGTAGTCCAGTGCGCTGGCGACCCGCCGACCGATGCGCAGGACCTCGGCGTGCGGTATCAAACGGCGCTGAGCGGTGTATTCGGCCAGCCGGTCGGCCAGCGAAACGCCGTCGATGTATTCCATGACGAAATAATATAGATCGTCTTCTTCGTCGGCGTAGTAGACCTGTACGATGCTGTCGTGCCGCCAGGTTGCCACAGTGCGCGCTTCGCGCACGAAGCGCTCGGCATAGGCCGGGTTGCCCCGGTAGCGCGCGTCGATTACCTTTACCGCCACCGGGCGCGCCAACTTCACATCCCAACCGTAATACACCTGGGCCATGCCGCCGCCGCCAACGAAGCGGTCAATGCGAAAATTAGCCAGTTGGCGTCCGATCAAAAAATCTCTTGTCATGACTGCGCCTGCACGTCTTAAGCCTTAGCAACGCGCTTAGTCTCCCCGGAATCCACGGGTTCGCCCGGCGACCGCGCGAATCCCAAAAGACTCAGGCTCGCATAGGTTAACGTCTCGTGCGTTAATCGGCAAGGGCGATCACCTCGTGACTGCGGCGCGTCTCGGCGATCAAGCGCACCTGTCGCGTAAAGGCATTCAACCCGTTCACGTAGGCATCGAGGTAATCTTGAGCGATGCGCTTGGCAAGATCGACCCGCCCGGCCCTGATGAGCAAGGCCACGTGCGGACGAAAGTCGCGTAGGGTGATATGCATTGTGCCCTCGGCGTCGGTGAGAACCCCCCAAGCCAGGGCTTTCTTTTCGTTGTCGTCTTTCGCCGTGGTAAAACGGCTAAGCGTGCTGCTAGGGACGACTGCCCCGACGTTCGAGAACACCTCTCGCCCTTTGATGATATCGTTGAGCGCCTCGAAGCGGTCGGGTATCTTCGCCAACATTTGTTGCAGCGGCCTGGGCATGTTCGCCAGCAGTTTGATGGTGCCGATGCTGGCGGTCTCGCCCTGGACGGCGACGGCTTTGGCCTGGCTGAACACCCTGCCGAAGCCGGCCAACGCGCTCAGATACTCGCCGCGCAGATCGTAAAACACCTCGTAAATCGACGAGTCGTCGGGGTGTTCCTGGTGCGCCTTCAGAGCATGGACCGTGCGCCGGTGCAAATCCACGATATCCAACTCGGCGAGCGGGATCTCAAAGCACATCGGGTAGACGCGGTCGCGCGGGTTGCGGCGGCTGGCGTCAATCGGGAGCAGAATCGCCGGGTTGAGCAGCCGGGTCCCTTCCAGTGGGGTCAGCGCTGCCAGCGCCGCCGCCCGGACCGCGCCCGGCTGATCGGCCAGCGCCCGCAGCGCCGCCGCCAGGTCCGGGTCGGCGCGATAGGTGAGGTTGTGGACGGCCCGGTAGAGCACCAACAGGTCGTTGACGGTCAGTTTGAATTCCTGGCTGCGCTGCCGTAAGCGCGCGCGCGTCTTGTCGATGCCTTCGAGATCAACGCCATCGTTTTCGACGCACACTTCCGGCGTCGTGCACGGCGCTGCCTCGACCAGGGCGCGCTCTTCTGGAATAAATGCACACGACAGCGCCCCCAGGCGAATCGGGCCGGGCATGGCGCGCGGCTGGCCGTACAGGTACACTGCCCAGGCTATCGCTTCGTTGGTCGTCATCTCGGCCAGCGCTGCGCCCCACGCGCCATCGAAGAAGATATGCGACTGGTCGAACACGAACGTCCGGCCGGCGTCGAAGATCGTCAGCGGGTGGTCGCCGACGCCGCGCTCGGCCTGCCGGATTTCGGAGAGCGGGCGGTCGTGGGAGGGTGCATCGAAGTTGATCAGAATCGGCGCACGGCGCAGGGTGTTGAGCGCTTCGAGCAAATCCGGGCCGAACTTATGGCGCAGTTCCGCCAGCGCTGCACGTCTGACGCCGGCCAGCCGCGCCAGTTCGGCGGGCGGCGCGTCCGACGGCGCCTCGATGAACCCTGCGACCTGCCCGCGCACCGTGCTGACATGGGCCGGCTGCGGCCGGCCGGGCCGGCATACCGGGATCAAATAGTAATGTTCTTTGTAGATTACGCCGATGCACGCATCTTGCAGCGCGAGAGGCGTGCGCGCCTCACCGTAAGAGCCAGGCTCCAGGTAGGCCAGGATCGACATTTGGCGCTGGTAATCCGAGAGCACGCCGGCGTCGAGCGCATCCATGCGCCCTTGCCAGTCCCACCGGACCGTCTCCGGCAGGTCGCGCATCACCTTGCGGAGAAAGCGTTCGAACTTGTGGCGGCGGTAAGTGGGATAGGATTCGCCGGGGTTGGTGTCCGAATCGCGCGTATAGGGGCGCACGCGCTCCCAATCGCGGTAGACCTGGGCATAGCGCGCCGCGTTAGGCATATTGCGGGTCGCTTCGGCCAGCGCATAGGTCGCCACGCGCTCGTACCACTCATTTGCCAGCAAGGCGTCATACTGCTCCAGGCAGTGGATCGCCGCCATCACCCACGCGGTGATGCGGTCCACGATACCCAGCTTGATCCCGTGGTCGGCCAGCGTCGTGTCGAAGCCATGAGTCTCGTTGGCGTGGCGGGCGGTATCCTCGCGCAGCGCATAATCCACGTAAAACTGCCAGGTGCCCTCCGGGAACGAGTCATCCGGATTCCTGCCCGACATCTTGAGTAAACCCTGGTATGCCCAAATCACGGCGGCAGGGCCGGCAAAGAACGCCATGTACGCAGCCTTGTCGAGCATCTGTTCGACGCCTTTGAACAGCAGCGCGACGTTGTTACGGGCCGCGTCAGCCGGGGGCTTGCGCTCGGTCAGCCGGGCGAGGCCACTAAAGATCATGGCCGGTACATTGCCCGCCGGCACCAACTGGCCGATGCGATTCACGACGCTTTCAATTTCGGGCAGCGATAGACTCGACAGATCGCGGAGCTTCTCGCGCATTGCAATGCTTCGCAGGTCGTTTGCCGTCTTGATCGAAGCCGCGGTGTAAGGGTCGTGGTTTGCCATAATCTACCGCCAAAACCTAAAAAATCTAAATAAAGCCGCAAGTTTAGTACAAGTATAGCGCAAGTTATGCCATTAGAGATATCTCAGATTCGATCTACGCCCTTCTATAGTCGGCGGAATTGTGGTATACTGGGCGCAACGCACGGGGATGACAGGCTTCGACGGGGAAGGCGGGTGCCGTGTTGCAAGCCGAGGATGGCTCTTGCCCTCGTTAATCCAGGGCCGAAAAAGCAAGTGCGAACCATGCACAACCCAAGCTCGCGCTCGCCGCATAATCGCGGCTGATGCCGAGTAGATCACCCAAAATGCGGTGATCCGTCCGCCGCCGCCGTCGCAGCCCGGCGGCCAAGCGGGCGTCATAAAAGACTGCGTGCGACCTGCCGACGCTGATAAGGCGGGTCAAAGACCTTATCGGCTAGCGCGGACATGACCCGGTTGCGCGGGGCTGTCCGGCGCGAAATCCAAGTAGCGCGACTAAGCTTGTAGATGCGCGTCATCGAATTCTTCGGACCCGGGTTCGATTCCCGGCATCTCCACCTCAGAAGGACCTCACCAACCGGCGAGGTCCCTTCCTTTTTGTTTGCGCCATATGTTTCGATGCTACGCGGGGACGAGGAGAAAGCGAGGCGCCAATGCCTAAGGTAACGCTTGCCAACACCGCCAAGCTCGGCTTTCTATTGTTTGTGCCGGTCGAGATTATTCGTATCCTCACTCAAACCACCGACAACTCTTGGTCATGGAACCTGGTGCTGTTGGGGCAGGGCCTGATTCTCGGCGCGGCAGCCTGGCAGACCTTTGTCGGCCCGCCGAACGGGCGCGTTATTTATGTGATATGCGGTCTGATGTTCTTGATGGTCCCGGTGTGGCCCTGGTTCACCCGTCTGGAGGTCGGGCCGGCGGCGGTCAGCGCTGCCGGCCTGGAAGCCGGCGTTCACCAGGACGATCTGTTTACGCCGGACAGCCAAGCCAAGCTCACCACATTTACGCTGCTGCATCTCATCGATGCGCCGGTGACCAGCTTCGCCGTCACGCCGCATGGGTGCGGTGTGGCCGCGCCGCGTAGCGGCGCGCAGGTTGTTATCAACACCCTTCCGGCCGGCGTCCGTGCTGTCGTTCTCATCACAACGGCAGTCGTTGGCTTCATCAGCGCTGCCGGGAGCATTTTCGGCGCGTACAACTTGTTCAAGCTGGCGAAGAACCCGGTCGACAAAGCCTGGGTGCTGGGTGGAAGCTTGGCTGCTCTTGTGCTGGCCTTCTTGCTGCTGACTCAATCACAAGCGTTTTTGCTCCAAAAGGGCTGTGAACCGCTGCCCGAAGCCCAAAACCTGCACAATGTCACTTTTTGGTTTGGATTGATCGTCAATCCGTTCGGTCCGTTGCTGCTGACCGTTGCACTGGTCGCGCTGTGGCGCTGGCCGGGCCGTCTAGCCGGGCGCTTTGCCCGCCGGGGCGCGCTGCGCGCCTCGCTAGGCAGTAAAAAATGATGGCGACATCGGAGCAGACGACGCCTCTAGAGCGTCTCTTACGGCTCTGCGAAGCGTGCCAGGCATGAAAGGCTTGTAGATGATATCGACCGTAGACCGCTCGCACAGCTTAGCGCGCAGAATCGGGCGGGTATCTGCTGTAATAATCACCACGGGCGACAGCGCCGGACGACAGCACAGCGCCCGGAACGGCTCTGACTCCAGAAAATCGAGGGCGTACACATCGACTAGAATAAGTGCGTAGGATTTTTCTTCCAATTTAGATAGAGCCTGAGTTGGCGTTTCTACACGGTCGATTGGACGTGGTTTAAGAATAGCTTTCACCAGTGTACATAAAACGCGGTCATGAGTTATGAACAAAAGAGGTCGGTCATCCACGCGAGGCACCTCCCATCGCAGTTGTGGGCCTCTGAACGGCAAAATGCTGAGCTTAAACATTTCCTCTACATAACCTCTACACGACATCCGCGTAAAATCTACCATAAAGACTCTAGATTGCAAACAATCTCGCCGATAACTAGACACCCTTTTAATAATCGGTCGGAGTCCAACCGGACCCAGCATGCTCACGGCCAATTCTCCTTCCTCATATAGATCGGCTACAATGTGCAAAGGGTTTATAGAAAGACAGCAAGGTGCCGCGCAATGAGACGCTTGGTATTATGGTGTGTGATTTTAGTCGTAGTAACCAGCGCAATGGGTTCGCCGGCCGCCGCCCAGACCACGGTCGGGACGGTAGCCGCCCGGTATTCTTTTCAGGTCGATCCGGTCGAACTGCGCGATTACCTCACCGCTTGGAACGTCTGGATTTTCGACGGCGCTAACGGCGTGACCTTTATCGGCGACGACGACCGCCGGATTACGCTCACGTTGCCGGCTCAGGAGACCGGCGCGGTCGAGCTTGTCGGGGCCGGCGATACCGGCTTACAGCTTTACTACACCGTGGTCGATGCGGCGCGCCGGCGCGTGAGCGTGCACGCTTACGCCGTGCCCAGCGGTCAGGTGGATGTTGTCGCTATCGAGCCGCCCGCCGGCGTCGCGCTGGGCCGCGCGTTCGCCGATTTCTCGGCGTCGGGCACGGCGCTGGCCTTTGCACTGACCTACGAGGACGCCGATCCCGGCTTCGCCGACTGGTATTGGGAATTCTTTGTGTGGCAGCTCCCCGGCAGGATCGTCTCGACCCTCAACGCCGACAGCCCGCCGCTGCGCGCGCGCCTGGACCTGAGCACGCCGTACTACGCGCTGGTGAACTTCTACATGCGCGAGACTAACGTCGAATTCGGCTTGATGCAGCAGGGCGCCAACCCGGCGGGCGGAGCCGCCAGCTTGGTCTGGGATCCCGGAGCCGGCGCGGTGGCGTTTGGCGGTACGGCGGGCTGGCCCGGCGTCGCGCTGGAGGCGAGCGAACTGCACGCTTACGTTACTTTCTCGGACGCTTACCCGGCGTGCTGGACCGGCGACGGCGAGCCGCGCCCCAACCTCGTTGAAGTCTTTAACCCCAACGCCCGCCCCGACCGTGTGGTCGTCTACAACGAGATGATGACCTACGTGACGAACGAAATGTTCTGGATCGATAACGGCGCGCGACTGGTCATCCCGACGCCGGACGACGAGTACGCGGTGATGCGGCTGCTGGCGCGCAGCCGGTTGGGTGCGGTCGAGGAAGTGGCGGCGCTGCCTTACGCCGGCTGGCTGGCCGGCGAGTACACGGCGCGCGGCCTCCCGGACGGGCTGCTGTTGGGCGTGCGCGGCGGCGGCGCGCTCGAAGTGCGGCATTACGCGAGCGGAGAGGGCGACACGCCCGGCGCGCCGCGCACCATCTGGACCGGGCCGGACACGGCGCGCATGGTCTGGACGACGCCGCTCACCCCGACCGGCAGCCTGCCGCCCTTCATTGCAGCATCGCCGGCGCGCCTGGCGGTCGGCGGCAGGGCAACGATCAACAGCACGGCCGGCGACCCGGTGAATCTGCGCAGCGCGCCGGGCACGGCCAGGCCGTGGGTCGCTGCGCTGGACGAAGGTACAGTGGTCGAGATCACAGGCGGTCCCGCGCCGGCGGACGGGCTGGCGTGGTGGGAGGTGCGCACGGCGGAGGGCGTCGCCGGGTGGGCGGCGGAGATGCTGCGCGATGCGTACTGTATCCGGCTGCTCGTGCCGCTAAGCGAGTAATCTATTAGAGTTATAATTATAGAGTAGAGTACAATCCGCACTACGTTACTCGCTTCACATGAGGAAACGCCGATGAAAAAAGCCGCCCTGTTGTTTTTGATTCTCGCGCTCGGCGCGCCGGTTTTGACGACGCCGGCGCAATCTGTCGGCGTTGAAAATAATATGATTACAGGAAAGATAATTTACTATGGTAAATTATCAGCAGATGGTCAAGAGCAAATTGTTACTCTTACTTCAAATACTAAATATGTTTTTGAGTTGACAAAAGCACAAAGCAGATGTATCTCATTGTCTGAAAACTTAGAATACATAGCAGTTTCAATAGATAACAATCCGCAAACATTATCAGTTTATCGACTTGAAAGTGGCGACAAGGTTCTTGAAGTGCCCTGGGACGAAAGATGGACATCGCCATGCTGGTTCTTCTGGGATGATGCTGATACTATATATATATACATACATAGTACGTATGATGAAACAGAACATTCTATATTTTATAATGATACTTATTTTACATTAGATGTCGACAGCGGAAAAATCGTAGGACCGATTACGAGAATAGCAGTGCGAGGAGGAACAAGATGGGATTGCCGGGGATATGCGTATGGCGGCTCACCCAGTATGCCCGACACAACAATTAAAGGATTCACATGTGATGAGATCACAGCGCAATTGCCCAACTTCGTACCTGGCGATTACTATCTCCACTTTCCTAACCGGAACATTTTCCTATATGCGCGTTGCACAGGTAGGCAAATCACAGGCAGTATGCAGATGCCGCCTGAGTGTGACCAGTTTTGTTCTGACGTGACTGAGGCGGTCATATATGATCTAACCAATCAAAAGACCCTTGAGATATTGGAAGATGCGCCAGATTTTGCGCGGGACAGCTACTTCATCCCTTCATGTGTATCTGAAGGGGCATATAAAGTAGGACTATCGCCATCGGGTCGGTATTTGGCTTATGAAGCAGATACCGACCCTTTCTCTATACGAGTCTACGACGTGGACACCGACCAATACTGGGAATCGTTGGTTGTAAACGTCGAGAGTTCCACTTTCTACATAGATCACGCAGGGATAAGCTGGTCTCCTGATGAGCAGAAATTTGCTTTCTTTACAGTCCCGCCACCTCCTGAACTTCATGAGACACTCGAAAGAGTATTAGTAGTTTTCAATCGGGAAACAGGCGCCCTCCGCATAGTAGAAGAGGTGCTGAAGTTGCGTGCTGACCTCGATATTCTATGGTGGTCGCCAGATAGCCAAACAATTGCTTTCATAAACGATCCGATGGAACGGAATCTCACCTTGTTCGATATCAACACCGGAGACATGGCCGTTCTTGATGATGGTGTTTATGGCATATTGAGTTGGACATCGGAGTGAATGGTCGGCACATACTCTTACTGATAAGGAGTAGAAATTACCAATGATTAGTTATAGCGTACAATCTACACTACGTTACTCGCTTCACATGAGGAAACGCCGATGAAAAAAGCCGCCCTGTTGTTTTTGATTCTCGCGCTCGGCGCGCCGGTCCTGGCGACGCCGGCGCGCGCAAGCAGCCCGCCTACGCAAACCGTCGGCGCGGTGACACGCACCTATACGTTTGAGGTCGAAGCGCGCGACCTCTCGGCCTTCAAGACAGATTGGAACGTCTGGGTCTCGAAAGTCACGGAGGGCCAAGCGCCGGCTGCGCTGTATATTGCCAGCGACGGCCGGCAAACGGAAGTCGCTCTGCCGACTCAGGTCGCGCAGGATGCGCCGCTCGATAAGCTGCTGGCGGTCTCCGATTCGGGGATGCAGCTCGTCTACGGGTTTCTCAGCCCCGGCTCCGCCGTGCTCAGCCTGCACGTGTACGATGTCCCGGCCGGCGCGGTGTACGTAGCGGAGGTCGCCGCGCCGCCCGGCGCTGAAATCAACACCTATAATATCTCGGTCGATGTGAGCGACCAGGGCGACGCGGCAGCCTTCGGTGTCTCGTACTTTCAAGCGGGGCAGATGCCGGCCGGCTTCGATTTCTTCGTCTGGTCGCTGTCCGGCAACACAATCACCTATTCTATGTCGTCGCAGACCCCGGCTATGGCGCAGAACTACGAGATCGACCCCGGCCAGCGCTTTCTCCCGATAGGCGTATACCTGGCCGCCGGCTGGCTCGAATTTGGCTTGCTGCCGTGGGGCACCGAAGCCTTCGGCGGCGATAGCTTCGTGTGGGTGTTCGACACCGGCGCGGTCTATCGCGGCGGCACCGGCGGCTACCTGGGCGGCGCGCGGCTGCGCGTCACCGGCGAGCACGCTTATGTCTCTTACGACGATGCGTACACCTCCTGCCAATGCCAGCCGATGATGGAGTTCAACGTCCTCGAAGTGTACGACCCCACCGCACAGCGCAGCCTCACGATCTATAACGAGATGGTGGTGAGCCTGGCGCACCGGGCCGCCTGGATCGAGGACGGCGCGCGCATCGCTTTCGTCAAGTCGGACGAGGCGAGCTACACAAAGTACGCGCTGTACGCGCTCGACCGGGCCGGTGTGGTCGAGGCGCTGGGCGCTTTCGAGTCGGAGGGGATGTATACAATCCAGGGCGTCTCCGGCGGCGCGCTGATATCGATATGGAAACCGGACGCGCTCGAACTCTACCACTTCGCCGGCGATTCGCCGGGTGGCCGCCTGGTGTGGCGTATGCCGCTTACGGAGGCGGATTCGGTCGGGGTGGTATGGGCTACACCCGCCAAGCCGGCCGGCGCGCTGCCGGCCTTCCCAGAGGTCGAGCCGGTGTTGCTGGCGGTGGGCGGTAGAGCGACCATTAACAGCACGGGCGGCGATACGGTGAACGTGCGCGCCGGCGCCGGCACAAACTACGACGTGGTGACCAAGCTGCCGGAGGGCGCGGTCGTGGATATCACCGGTGGGCCGGCGCAGGATCAGGTGAACTATTACACCTGGTGGCAGGTGCGCAGCGCCGGCGGGCAGACCGGCTGGGTAGCCGAGGTCATTTGGGGCGATTACGCCGGCATCCGGCTGCTGGTGCCTACGCCGTGACGTTTGGCAGCGCCAGGTCGCGGCGGATGCGGTACACGCTCGCAAAGCCGAACAGCGGCAGAGTCAGCGGCGCGGCCAGGTAGTTCCGGCTGACGATCTCCCATCCCGTCACTTTAATCAGACCCATCACCGGTTTGTTTGTCGGGACCACATCGGCCAGCATTTCGGTCTTGCCCATCGCACGCGAATAGTCGAATGCGGCGTAGAGGATGCGCTGTGCGATGCCCTGTCGCCGGAACGCCGGGTTCACTACCAAATCGTCCATGTAGCCCTGGTGCGGCTCGAGGCGCGGGCTGCTCGCCAGGCGCAGCACGGTCGTCGCCCACCACGCGCGCACCCACCCGGCGCGCTGCGCGATTTCGGCGCGTGCGGCGCGGCGGTTCGCCGGGGCGATGGTGACGTTCTCGTATTTCATCACCACTGTCGCCGCCACGGGCGCGTCGCCGTTCGCCGGCGTCTCGCGCACCGTGTACAACAGGCCCTTGCTCAACGCCCGGCACCGCAGCATGATTTCGAACAACGCGGCGCGCTGCCCGGCGTCCTTGCCGAACGCGGTCGCGTACTTGCCGCCGGCGAACGCATCCGCCAGCAGCCGCGCAATCATGGGGTAGTCGTCGGGTTGGACTTCGCTCAGTTCGAGGTTGTAGCTTTCTTGATTCACTAACATTTCAGGTTTTCACAGCCGGAATGATTCTAACGCGCCCCGGCCCGGTTGCGCCGCGCCGTCTCTAGCAGCAGGTCTTCGCGTGCGAAGATCACCAGTTCGTCGCCCGGTTGGATTACCGCGCCGGCGTCTGGGTGGGCGGTGGCTTCGGCGCCGCTGATGTGCAGCACCACGTCAAGCTCCTTCGGGCGCTCGATCTGCACGATGGTTTGGCCGACCAGCGGCGAGCCTTGACACACCTCCAGCCGCGCCATGCTGAACACGTCTTCGCCGACGATGTACGACTGCGCGACTTCGGTGCGCGTGGCGAGACTGGCAAAGACCGGCGCGGCCAGCATCGAGGTGCTGTATACCGCGTCTGCGCCCAGCCGGTCGCGTACCTGCGTGGCAAGCGAATCGTTGAACATGCGCACCACGATGCGGATATGCGGGTTAAGCTCGCGTGCGTGGATGGTCACCGCAATGTTCGCCATGTCGTCGTCGGTGCAGACCAGCAGCGTTTCGGCGTATTTGACGCCGGCCTCGATCAGCGTCTCCGGTTTGCTGGCGTCCTTGATGAGCAGCGGCACCTCATACGCGCGCACCTCTTCGATGCCTGACGCTTTCGGGTTGGTCTCGATCACTACCACATCGAAGTGCAGCGCCAGCAGGTGCCGCACCACGCGCGTCCCTACGTGGCCCACGCCGCACACAATCGTATGATTTTTATAGGTACTTGCCAAGGCCACCTCCCATTCTTCGCTGCGACTGGAGCGGTTTAGGAGCGCCGACGCGAACTGCACCACACTCCTGACTACCGTCGTCCAGCCCAGCACCGGCATAGCATAAAAGAACGCCTGGCGCGCCAAGTCATGCGGGAAGTCGGCGTGATCCGCGTTGAACAACATCAGTTGCAGCATGAAGTAAACCGACTCGCCGAAGACCATGCGCTCGTCGGGCGGCGTCAGCAGCCGGTACAGCGCCGCGCCCGCCACGACAATCACGACGAACGCCATCAGCGACCGCCAGAACATGCGCAGCAGCGCCGCCCACTCGCGCAGTTCCGCCTCTATATCGCGCCGGAATGCGCGCCGGCGCGCCGGGCGCTCGGTCAGCAGACGGTAGCGCGCCATCTCCGCCGGGTGATCTCGCACCCCTCGATCCGACAAGCTTTACGCTCCGAACTTCTGCAGGCGCTTGGCGTGCGCCAGCATAACCGGCATCAAATCGGAAGCCGGGAACAGGCCCAGCCCGCCGCCCATGCACTCGCGCTCGCCGAACCGGGTCGCGCGGTCCGGCAGGTGCGTCCCCGGCGCCCAGAGCAGCAGCGGCACCGGGTGCCAACTGTGCGATTTGTAGGTAGCAGGCGTCGAGTGGTCGCCGGTGACGGCGATCACGTCGGGGCGCGCGGCGCTCTGGAGCAGCACCGGCAGCGCGGCATCCACCGACTCGATCACTTTGACCTTCGCGTCGAAGTCGCCGTCTTCGCCCCGGCTGTCGGTGTACTTGATGTGGCAGAAGACGAAATCATACCCGGCTTCGAACTGCGCCAGCGCGCGGCGGAATTCGTCCTCCGGCTTGTCGTGCGCGCCGGTCTCGATGACATCCATGCCCACCAACTGCGACACGCCCTTGTACATCGGGTAGACCGCCACGCACGCCGCCTTGAGCTTGTACACCTCGGCGAACTTGGGCAGGTTCGGGTCCATCGAGACGCCGCGCAGCGTGACCATGTTGGCGGGGCGCTCGTCCTTGAGGATTTCGCCCGCCTGCGCGATCCACTGGTTCATCAACTCGGCGGTCTTCCCGGCTTCCGGGATGCGCGCTTTGGCCGGCAGCGGCTTCTTGCCGGTCTGCTGCGGGTCGGTGTCGTCAACCTCGCCGCTCAGCCCTGCGCCCCGGATGACGACGCCGAAGCGGTAGTCCTGCACCGCCTCCACGTCGAACTCGTAGCCGGGGACTTTGATCGTCCGCAGCTTCTCCACCAGTTCGATGCACTTCTCGGTGGGGATGCGCCCGGCGCGCCGGTCGGTGATGACGCCGCCGCCGTCTACCGTGCAGAAGTTGCCCCGGATGGCGACGTCTTTAGGGCCGATCTTCATCCCGATGCCGATGCATTCCAGCATGCCGCGCCCGATGAGGTACTCGACCGGGTCGTAGCCGAACAGCGCCAGGTGCGCCGGGCCGCTGCCGGGCGTCAGGCCGGGCCGGATGGGGACGATACGGCCCGTGGTGCCCTGGGCGGCCAGGCGGTCCAGGTTCGGCGTCTCGGCGGCTTCAAGCTCGGTGGGGCCGCCCTCGATGCGGGGCAGGCCGCCCAACCCGTCCATAACCAGCAGCAAAATCTTGCCCCCGCCGTCAAGGGCAAGCTCTCGCATTAAGTCAAAATCTGCCATTTGGTTGCTCCTACACAAAGTGCAAAAGATTTAAAAACCCGCTATGTTGTAACACGAAGCGCGCAAATCGCCTAGCCTGCCGCTGGGAGCTTGACGCCGGGGAGCACCCGAATCGCCTCATCATTCCGGCGCGTAAGGCCCATGGTCAAAGACGATCACAAACCCCGACTCGTCAGCATCTAATAAATCTGGATCAACTTTAACGTGTCTCACTTCGCCTGACCCTAGGATAAGGGCCCAAGAATAGGGGTTTAGTTCCGCATCGGCGATCAGAGCCTGACGATTTAGAATTTTGCATATTTGTTTTTCTGTTTCCCATTCGATCTCTGGTATTAATTCTTTCTTCATTGGAAATATCTTTAATCGAGTAGGGAAATCACCACGAGGTAATATATCTACCCAACAAGCAAGACAGGTATTTTTAGGAAGCAGTGTCAAATCCGGGTACTCATGCGTAACTACTATAGTGTTCGCATCGACATCGAATGCGCTACTCAAAGCATTCGTGATTTCATCATCTGCCGAGAGCCGGTTAAGGAACATATCTTGCCAAGACATTCGAAATTCCTTTCACAATATCTATTTAGGCTCTCATATTATTCAATCTCATGATATTGGAACTGAAGGGTAATATATTCTATAGATAGTAATCGAATATAATCTAGTGTTCTTGTATCAGTTTTTGTTTTTGAGTAACCACTCTGATTAAAATACCATTGAGAAAAACTCGGCAAATCGAAAATGCTACTTTTGCGCAAATGCTCAAGTACTGCTTCTGGCTTGCTTACAACTCCCTCATGGGCAATCTGAGACGCACCACCTCTCACGGCATCGGCAAATAGTTCTATCTCTGCCCATATTGGGAATTCTTCACTATCAAATGTCTCTTTAGACATGCGCTCATGTTCTTCTGCCGAATCTTGGAATTCGGCAACCTCGAGTTCAAGGAGTAGCGCTAAATGTCTTCTGCGGGCACTTAACTTTCCACCGTTTTCGATCATATCGAATTCCTCCAGCGAAAGCACTAGAATTTTCAATCACCGTTAGTTTAGAACTTCTTCCGCGCACGGGCCGCGCACCGTGATCCCGTCCGGCTGGATGGGCGCAAGCGGGCAGTGCGCATCGACCCAGCGCCGGATCGCCGCATGCTCCGGCAGTTCCGCCTCCTCCGTCAGGCTGAGGAAGATACGAACCTCGCCGTCGGCGACGAACTGCGCGAACTCGCCCACCGACAGGATGGGATCGGTGCCGCGATAGCCGCCCAGCGTCATAAACGGCTCGCCCGTCGCCAGAATCCCGAACGCCGAAATCCCCAGGTCGTAGGTCGCGGCCAGGTAGCGCGCGCCGCCGCGATTGTCCTCCAGGTAAGCGACCAGCGCCGGGTCGAGCAGCGGCTTTATCTCAAAAGGTTTGCACGCATCCGGCTGAGGGCCGCCGGCCGGCAAGACAGAATGCGTGCAGGTCAGCGCCGGGATCAACGCCCACACCGCCGGGGCAATGAGCAAGGCCAGGCAACCGGTCGCAAACGCCGCCGCGCCGCGCCGCGTGCGCTGTGCGCGCTGCATCAGCAGCAGCGCCGCCAGGCACAGGCCCAGAACCGACGCGATCAACGCCGGGTAAGGGTACGGGAGCAGGATCAACGCCTGGACTCCCGCGCCGGCGGCCAACGCCGCCGCCGCTCCCCACTTCCTCCAACCGGCTGACTGCCGCGCCGTCCAGAGCGCGTCGGCGCCGATGCCGGTCAGTGCGGCGACCGCCGGGGCCATCGTAGCGAGATAATAACTATGGTAGAACAGGCTGGCGCTGAAGTAAAGCAGCGGAAAGATCAGCCAGACCGACCACAGAATGAGCGCCCCCCGCCGGGAGGCCGTGCGCGCTTTCGCAGCGGCGAACGGCAGGCCGATGATAACGAACGGCAGTAGCCAGCTAATCTGCCCGGCCAGCTTGTCATTAAAGAGGCGCAGCGGTCCCGGCGCGCCCAGCCAAACCGTCCAGTCTTCGCCCCACAGCCGGGCGACGCCGTTGTAATTGAAGATGAGTTCGAGCAGGCTGTTCGTGGCGCTCCCACCGACGTAAGGGCGCTGGTCGGGCGGCGTCAGCTCCACCGCCAACACCCACGGCGACGCGACGACCAGACCGACCGCCGCCGCCAAAGCCGCATAGAGCAGACGCTTTCGCCACGGCAGCGGCGCGCAGAAGCAATATAGAGCGGCGAGCGCCGGCAGCGCCAGCAGGATTTGCAGCATCTTGACGTTGAACGCTGCGCCGACCAGCGCCGCGCTCGCCAGCAGCCAGCCCGGCGCGCCGCGCTCGACGGCGCGGAGCATTGCCCAGGCCGCCAGCAGCAGCACGAGGATAAGCAGCGCGTCGGGGGTGTTGTTGCGATTGGTCACGACGCTGGCCGGCGTCACGGCGAGCGCGAGCGCAGCCAGCAGGCCGGCCCACCTGCCGTGGGTGCGGCGCACCAGATGATACAGCAGCGCGACGGTTAAAATGCCGGCGAACGCCTGCGGGAGCAGCAGGCTCCAGCCGTGGAAGCCGAAGAGCGCCGCGCTGCCGGCCTGGAGCCAGATCGCCAGCGGCGCTTTGTCCAGCGCGAGAAAACCCGCCGGGTCGAACGACAGGTAAAAGAAATGCCGCCAGTCTGTCAGCATACTTTGGACGGCGGCGGCGTAGTAAGTGTTCCCCAGACCGTTAGGACCGATTTGGTCAAGATGATACAGATTTAAGAAGGCGGCCAGCGCAAGCACGGCGACGAGCGCGGCGCGCTGTACTCCGGCGTTCCGGTCGGCGGCAGTTTGCATCTTTCGTAACTCCCTACGAGGCTCTCACATCTTCATATACACCGTCTCACGCGGTTTTTCGTAGAGCGCGCCGCCGGACCATCGACCAGCCGATCATATCAGTTCCAAAAACATAATCATCAGAGTCATAGTACACCGGTACGATAGACAAAGAGTAACAGCCGTATAAAAATAAAAATGATAAACTCTTTTATAACGCCTCTCTACACGGCACCTAACTGTAATATAGTTATTAAAACCCAGAAGGGGATTCATCTGCGGGGTATGGGTTTATGGTTGAAACCAACGGTCTTTTGCACACCTTCGGACCGGTTTTAAGTAAGATTTTCGTTTATTTATTGCGCCAGCAGCACGAAGACGGTTCGGTGCCGGGCGCCAACGGCGCCCACGCCACCGACGACCTGAAAGCCCACCTGACTCACGACTTCATCGCTGCACTGATCGCCTGCGGTTACATGGGCGGGATGAGCCTGGAAAACGCCGCGAAATGGTTTATCAACCTGCCGGTGCGCCAGCGCTTGGGCCGGCGCGAGATGTACCAGTTGGAAGCGCTGCTGCGCGTCACCGCCGTCGAACACACGCCCGTCATCGCGCCGCCCTACGGCCTGGTGCGCACCCTGGTTTCCCGGCTGGTCACTCAGCGCAATGACAACATCTATTACTACATCGACGACATGCACCCGGAGTCGAAAATCTCGTCCAGCCTGTGGGCCATCAAAACCCTGCTGCGCGCCAACGAACAGGGCCACATCCCCGGCCCGGCGTTCTACGACCGCATGTGCGAAGATATCGGCGCGCTGCTGGATGATATCCGGCTGCTGTGCAAAGCCAAACAGCAGTTCCTTACGCCCAAAGATGTCTCGCTGGCGCTGTGCCTGCAATACCGGCTCAACGGCCGGCTCGAACCGGAACACCAGGACCTCTTGGGCCACCTGCTCGATCTGGGCACGGCGTGCGACGGCATGTGGTCGATGCAGCACAGCGCGCACGCTCTCCTGCCCGAAGTCTGGTCGCACGGCTTTGCGCCGGGGCCGGCCAACGAGCGCGACTGGCGCCCGGCGCTGGTGGGCACCTGTCACGTGATCCAAAACCTGGCCCTCCTGCGTGACCTCCACCCGGAGATCGAACGACCGCTCGGCCAGACCCTCTACCGCCTGTTTGATTTGATCGGACGCGAGTCGCCGCAGGATATTCATCGCTACTTCATCCGCGACTATCACTACATCGAGATTATGTGCCGCCTGTTGATCGCTGCGCGCGCCTGGCTCGGCCCGCTGAACCCGTACCTTTTCCCGCACGTCGTCGATGAAAGCGTGATGCCCTACGTCGGCCTCAACGACCGCCTCTACACGCTCGACGAAGGCGGCATCCTGGAAACCCTGCGCTCGTGGTTCAAAATCGTTTACGACGGCGAACTGGAAGAGCTGACGCTCGGACACTCCGGCGCGAAGGTGGTACGGGTGCACCCGCGCCTGATGGTCCCGCCCACCAGCCTGCAAAGTGAGCGCACTACGATACCGATCCCGCGCATCGACAGCCTGATCGTCAAATACGGCGCGCGTAAAGACATCGAAACCGAAGTGCGCAACTACCGCAACCTGCCCGCCGCCCTGCAAGCCATGTTCGCCATGCTGCCCGAAGGCACCTACGCCAAAAACGGCCACGTCTTCACGGTGATCCAAGATTTGGTGGATTTCGAGGCGCTGCAAGAGCTGCTGCCGCGCGCGCGGCATCGCGGCGTAGAGCACATCCTGGGGTGCGAGCTGGCCTCTTTTCTCAAAGACCTTTACCGGTCTGGCCTGCAACCCGCGCGCCTGGCCCCGGTCGGGCTGGCGCGCCGTCTCTATCTGGAGCCGGCCTGGCGCTACCTGGGCACGGTCTTTTCGCTGTTCTACGACCCGCAGGTGTACGGCTTTCTACAAACCCTCGGCAGCAGCGACATCGAGCGCGCCTGGCAGATCGAAGCGGCGTTCTACACCCTGCTTACCCATCTCTACCCGCACCAGGACACGCTCAATCGCTTCCGGCCCGTCTACATGCACGGCGACCTGCACATTCGCAACATCATGCTGCGCGTCGTCGATAACCGGCGCGAGCCGCTGAGCATCCGGCTGATCGACCTGGAAAGCGTGACGGCGGACGGCGACTATGCTTACGACGTGGGCGAACTGCGCGCCAGCCTGGATATTTTCGTCGCCGAGAACGACGAGAACCGCCAGCTAAAGCCTCTGGCGGATTCGCTGGGCGAGGAACTGCGCGAAGCGTATGCCGGCATTGCGCGCGCCAACGACGACGCCTGCTTCGACATCCGGCTGGCGCTCGCCGAATGCCGCGCGCTGCTGCGTGTGGCGCACGCCAAATCTAAAGCCGGTAAACTTCATTTAGATAAAGGTCGCCCGACCCACGCCGCTAACATCGTGCGCGAATCGCTCAACCTGGTAGAAACTGCGCTTAACCGTATGACAACGGCGCATCGTCTGCTCGAAGCAGTCTGAAAAACTTACGCTGCCGCTTCCGCCGGCGTCATCGCTGTACGCACCAGGTCCGCGACGAAATCTCGCGCGTTCAAGACCTCCAGTAGGATCGGTTCGCCCTGCTCGGTGAGGTGCAGGATCATCGAGCCGACATGCTCGGCGTGGTCAAGCGTTTTCCCTCTGGCAAGCCAGATCATTAAAACATCGTCTTCCGCATCGTAACGCATTTCAAGACTCATAACGAGATATCCTTCCCGGATAAAAGGTGACAATCAAAATCGATTGCTCATCCTCCACGAACGCTACGCGAAGTAAATGGTTCTTGCTAACCGGCTTCTGGGCAATCGGCGGATATACGCCCCTATCTACTTTTGCAGGATTTCGCACTGCATCAACGACCTGCGCTTCCGAAACCGAAAAGCCCATCTCAGCCAAATCGTCAAACTTCTGCCGCGCATGTTTAGTAAAACGAACCGGCTTTTTATTCATAACGTCCTAACGTTATTTTACTCTACAAGTCGTCGATTGTGACGCAAATTATCCCACCGCCCGCCGCACATGCCCGCCGGCCGCTTCCAGCCGCGCCGCCGCCGTGTCTGCGTCCACGCCCGCCAGGCCCATCACGAGCGCAACCCGCACATGCCAGCCCGCCGCCGATAGCCAGCCGTGCGCCGTCGCCGCGTTCGCGCCGGTTGCCATCTGCACGATGCGCACCGCGCGCCCGCGCAGCTTCTCGTTAGTCGGCTGCACGCCCGCCATCAGGTTCCCGTACACGTAGCCCAAGCGCACCATCACCACCGTGCTGAGCATATTCAGCGCCATCTTCTGTGCCGTGCCCGCTTTCAGCCGCGTTGATCCGGTCAGCACCTCCGGCCCCACCACCAGCGGGATCGGCCACTCCGCCGCATCCGCCAGCGGCGACGGGTGGTTGCACGCGATGGACACTGTGAACGCGCCGCGTGCGCGGGCTTCTTCGATTGCGGCGATGGTGTACGGAGTATGCCCGCTCGCCGCGATGCCCACCACCGAGTCGTCCGGGCCGGCGGCCAATTCTGCGATTTCGGCGCGCCCCCGGTTACGGTCGTCCTCTGCCCCCTCGACCGAATGGCGCAGCGCGTAGTCGCCGCCGGCCAGCACACCGATCACGCGGTCCGGCGCGACGCCGAAAGTCGGCGGGCACTCGGAAGCGTCCAGCACGCCCAGGCGCCCGCTGGTGCCGGCGCCGATGTAGATCAAGCGCCCGCCGCGCGCCATCCGCACCGCGATGCGGTCCGCCGCGCCGGCGATCTGCTCACACGCGCCGCCCACCACCGCCACAGCGTGCGTGTCCTGCGCGTTCATCACCCGCACGATGTCCAGGCTGCTCATCAAATCCAGATCCATGCTCTGGGGATTGCGTTCTTCTGTGCTCATATATCTCTCTCTCCTACACAGGACATAAAGTTTAGCGGCGGGCGGTGTGGCAATGGGGACACGCCGGTATTTTAGCACGATTCGGCGGCGTCGTTCAGGAGCCGAGAGGGTTGGCAAAGCTGCAAATCGGTTCGGGTGGTATCATCATGAGCCGTAAAGGAATGCCGCGCGCTTGAAGAGTCGGCGCCGGTTGCTACGGTCTTAGGCACAAGGAGAAGCCAATGTCTGAAGATGTGCGCACTATCTTTTGGGAGAACGATCAAGTTTGTATGATTAACCAGCCTGCGCTTCCCCACACATTCGAGATCAAGCGCTACGATACTTATCAGGAAGTCGCCGACGCCATCAAGACGATGGTCATCCGAGGTGCGCCGGCCATCGGCGCGGCGGCGGGATTCGGTATGGCAATTGCGGCGCGCAGCAGCAAAGCGGCGACTGTTCCCGATCTGATCGAAGACTTGAAGCAGGCCAGTGATCTGCTCGCTAAGTCGCGCCCGACGGCGGTAAACCTGTTTTGGGCACTCAAACGTATGATGAAGCGCGCCGAGACGGCGGGCGTGGATTCGGTGGACGGCCTGCGCGATATCTTGCTCGAAGAAGCGCAGAAGCTCGCCGACGAAGACGTAGAGATCAACAAACGGATGGGGGTAAACGGCGCGGCGCTCGTACCGGACAAGGCGACCATCGTACACCACTGCAACACCGGCAGCCTGGCGACGGTCTATTGGGGGACGGCGCTGGGCGTGGTGCGTTCGGCGTGGGAGCAGGGCAAAGCTCTTCACGTGTTGGTGGACGAGACGCGCCCGCGCTTACAGGGTGCGCGCCTGACCGCGTGGGAGCTTAAGAATCTCGGTATTCCGCACACGGTTATCGCCGACGGCGCATCGGGGCATTACATGCGCCGCACAGGGGTTGATCTGTGCTTGGTCGGTTCGGACCGCATCGCGGCTAACGGCGACGTGGCAAACAAAATCGGTACGTACAACCTGGCAGTCGTGGCGCGCGAGAACGGCGTGCCGTTCTACGCGGTGGCGCCCTTCTCGACCATCGACATGGACATCATGCACGGCGACTTGATCGAGATCGAGGAGCGCGGCGCGGAAGAGGTCACGCATATTCGCGGGCAGCGCATCACGCCGGAAGGCTCGCCGGCCGGCAACCCGGCTTTCGACGTGACGCCGAACCATCTCATCACGGCGATTGTCACCGAGTACGGCGTCGTCCGACCGCCTTTTAACGTCAATCTGCGCAAGCTGGCAGATCGAATCGACGGGAGCTTTAGGTAATTTGCACAAATAGGGATGGGTTAATTTCTACACAAATGCACATAGATTCCATTGGCCTTTTGCTCTAGGATTATAAGCGCGGTTCAATACGAGCGGGCAAGACAAAGTCTTGAGAAACCTACACACTAAGGAGGTATATCATAGACAGTCACCCGCAAACCAATCTCCGTTTTCTCCTCGTGTCACACTAAGCTGTTCCTTCTGGGTCAGGGACAGCTTAGTGGCTTTTTCTGGCATATGTGAAGGTTTGGCCTAAAATAGAGCGCATGGAAACAGAAACACCGATCATTGCTTATCGACTGACTCGACAGGGCGCCGCGCGCCTGGACAGCCGGCCGGCGCTTTTGACCGATATCGCCGCCGAGCATCCCGGCGTCTATACCGCGACGCGCACTTATCACCGGGATAAAGTCCTGGAGTTCGGCCGGCACCTGGCCCGGCTCGACGAATCGGCGCGGCTGCTCGGCATCCGGGTCAATCTGGACTCGCAGCAGCTTCGCATGATGATTAAACGCTGCGTCGATGAAGCCGGCTTCGATGACGTGCGTTTTTGTCTTTCGGTCCCGGCGGATGCGCCCGACACCTATTACCTGTGCCTGGAGCCGTTCCAGCCGGTGCCGGAAGCGGACCGGCGCGCGGGCGTCGCGGTTTACACCGTGCGCCTCAGCCGCCGGACGCCGCGCGCCAAGTCTACGGCATGGATTGCCGCGCGCCGCGAGGCCCGGACCGCCTTACCTGACACAGCCTATGAGGGGATTTTGGTCGGGCCGGATGGCGCTCTGCTCGAAGGGATGCGCAGCAACTTCTACGCGGTGCACGACGGCGCGCTGTGGACGGCCGGCGACGGCGTGTTGGGCGGGACGGCGCGCGCGGCTTTGCTCGAATTTGCGCCGGAGGTGGTACCGGTGCACATGGAGCCGGTAACCCTGGCCGACCTGCCGCGTCTCAGCGAAGCGATGCTTACCAGCAGCAGCCGGGGCGTTGTGCCTATTGCCCGCATCGACGGCCGGCCGGTCAATGGCGGGCGGCCCGGCCCGGTCACACAGATGCTCGCGCAACGCTACGACGCCTGGACCGAGGCTCACCTGGAACCGTTGTACGAGGGGGAACAAACCACATGACTCGACCGGAAGAAGCCGTTTACGAAGTCGAACACGATCAGATTGCTTCGATAACCTTGACTTCGGTGTCCGACGCCGGTGGCATTGAATTGTACATCGACCTGCACGATGGCAGTGTGTACAGCTTTACGGCGTATACCCCTGCCCAACTCGACCGCTTGATGGACCGGAATCGCTGGCTGAGCTTTGTCGATATCGATACGCTTATCGTCAAAGAGCCGTCGCTGGAGGCTATCATGCACGCACTGACACAGGTTTTGCTGCTGGGGGTGACGCATTTCGGCGTCCAGGTCAGCGCGCCCCAGGCGGTCGAGGACATGCTCGGCGAAGACGAGGACCCTTGGGCCGGGTTGTAAGCGCGCGAGGACAAGCTCCAAGAGTTCAAAACGCCGGTTTCGTTTCTCGCCTTTGCATCGGGAAGGCGCTCATGGCTCGGCATTGACGAGCCATGAGGCGATCCAGGCGCGCCGGCCGTCGGCCTGCTCGATCCAATACCAACGGCTGCTGCCATCGCCGAACTGCGCCACGACCGGGAAGCTGTCCCCCTGCTGCACCTCGCCGACTTTGGCATAATCGGTGCCAGGGCCGTCGCGCAGGTTGGCGGTGGGGTCGGTCACGGTGACGCGGCTGACGCCGGTAGCCGGGACCATCTTCGACCCGATATCGTTGTATTGCGCCTCAAGACCGGGCAAACGGTCCAGGACGAACTGCGCCGGGGCGTCTGCCAGCGACCGGTAGTGTTGGTATTGTTCTAGGGCTTCGCCGTAGCGTCCCAGATCATAATATACATTGCCAAGCCCGGCGTAGGCCTCGGCATAGCGCGGGTCGATCTCGAGTGCGCGCGTGTAGTCTGCGATGGCGGCGTGGTACTCGCGCTGTGCGTAGAACGTGTAAGCGCGGTTCTGGTAGGCCGGCGCAAAGCTGGGGTCGATCTCCAACGCGCGCTCGTAGTCCGCGAACGCTTGGGTGTAATCTTCCAACTGGTGGTAAGCGCGCCCGCGCCTGGCGTAGGCCTCCGCCAGGTCCGGGGTGATCTCCAGCGCGCGCGTGTAATCCGCGATGGCCTCGGCGTACAAGCCCTGGTCAAAATGCACATAGCCCCGGCTCAAGTATACGTCGGCCAGGTTCGGGTCGATTTCCAGCGCGCGCGTGTAATCATAAAGCGCCGACGTATAATCGCCTTGCACGTAATGCGTATAGCCCCGGCCCGCGTAAGCCTCGGCCAGGTTCGAGTCGAGCCGGATGGCGTGCGTATAGTCCTCGACGGCCTGGTCATACTGCGCCAGTGTGTGATAGGCGCGCGCCCGGCTCGTGTAGGCGATGGGCTGGTCGGGGTCGATCTCAATCGCGCGCGTGCAGTCCTGTACAGCCGGCTCGTATTCGCCTAGCCGGTAGTAGGCGCGGCACCGGTTGGTATACGCTTCGGCCATGCCGGGATCGATCTCAATCGCGCGCGTGTAGTCGTCGATGGCGGCGCGATAATCGCCGCGCCCGTAATACGCATAGCCCCGGCTGGTATAGGCATTGGCCAAGCCGGGGGCCAGCTCAATCGCGCGCGTATAGTCGTCGATGGCTTGGTCATACGCGCCCTGGACAAAATAGAGATAGCCCCGGTTGTTGTAGGCTTCGGCGAAATCAGGATTGATCGTGATGGCCTGCGAGTAGTCCTCGATGGCTTGCGTGTAGTCATCCAAACGGCGGGAAGCAATGCCCCGGTTGTTGTACGCTTCGGCCATGCCGGGATCCAATTCAATGGCGCGGGTGTAATCCTCAATCGCCGACTCGTAGCGTTCTGTAGCGGCGTAAGCCTGCCCTTTACCGTTGTAAGCTTCGGCAAAGCCGGCGTCGAGCTGCAAGGCGATGGTGTACATCTCAATCGCTTTTTCGTAGTCGCCCTGCCGGTAGTAATCCTGGCCTAAGTCGTAATAAGAGCGTGCCGGGCGCGTCGGTTCGGGTGTTGTGGTCGGCGCGGCGGCGTCGGCAGTGGTCGGGAGCGCCGGCGGGTTAATCGCCAGCCCATCGCCGGCCAAGGCGATTAATATCATCACGGTCACCAACCCGGCAGCCAGCAGCAGCGCGATCCCTTGCACTCCGCGCCGTATGGACACACGCCGCCGCGCCGCGCCGCTTGGATAAACTGCTTGCTGTAATGCAGCCATCATCGCGCCGGCCGTTTGATAGCGGTCTTCCGGGTTCTTCGCCAGCGCTTTGAGCACGACCTGCTCGACCGCCAGGGGCAGGTCTGGGCGCCCGGTGCGCAGCAGAGGCGCCGGTTCGGTGATGTGCTTGAAGATCAAGCCGACCGTTGTATCGGCGCTGAAAGGTGGCCGGCCGGTCAGCATCTCGTACAGCACCGCCCCCAACGAGTAGATATCGCTGCGCGCGTCCGCCGGCAAGCCCTGCGCCTGCTCCGGCGACATATAGGCCGGCGTCCCGATCATCGCACCCGACACCGACGCCAGGCTCATCGTTTCCATGATGCGCGCCAGCCCAAAGTCGCTGAGCAGCGCGTTTCCTCGCTCGTCAAGCAACACATTGCCAGGCTTCAAATCGCGGTGAATAACGCCCCGGCGGTGCGCGTAATCCACTGCCTGCGCAATTTGTGCGAACAGGCGCCGCGCCTCGGTTAGGGAAAGCGGGCCGCGCTCCAGGTAGTCGCGGAGGGTGCCGGTGGCGATGTGGGGCATCACCAGGTAGGTCAGGCCGCGGTCCTGCCCGTTGTCTAGGGTGGGGAGGATGTGCGGGTGTTGCAGCCCGGCGACGACCTTTGCCTCGCGCGTGAAGCGCGCCAGAAACTGCGCCTCGGCGGCGAAGTGCTCGGAGAGGACCTTGATCGCCACCTCGCGTCCGGTCGCCGGGTGGTAGGCTCTGTAAACGGTTGCCATCCCGCCGCCGCCGATTTTCTCGACGATACGATAAGGCCCCAACATGAACCCGTGCAGGTCTGACATCATCTCACTCTACGACATACCGTAAGTGCTACAGCAGCCTGTCCTCGAACTGTGTCTCTAGGTTGCGCACCCGGTCAACGACGTAATCGGACGGTTCGCCGGTCGTGGATGCCAGGTAATGCCGGTAATTTACCAACGCCAGGCGATATTGACCGATCATGTAGTAGATATCGCCCAGCCCCCAATAGGCGTTTGGCATATCGTCGAGCGCAATGGCGGCGTTGAAATCGGCGGCGGCGTGTACATACATCCCCTGGTCGAGATAGGACCAACCCCGGTTAGTATAGGGCCAACTCAGCGGGTCGTGCCCCAGTGCGATGGCCTGCGTGTAATCCTCGATGGCCTGCTCGTGGTCGCCCAGTTCGTCGTAAGCGATCCCTCGCTCGTTGTGAGCGGCGGCGTCACCGGGGGTTAGCGTAATCACTGTATCAAAGTCGGCGGCGGCGAGCCGGTACTCGCCCAGCGACTTATAAGCAAGGCCGCGATTGTAATAGGGCCAGACGGCCGGCTCGTGGCCCAGTTCAATCGCGCGTGTGTAGTCCTCCACGGCGAGCGCGTACTGACCGAAGAAATCCAGGGCGACGCCGCGCAGATTGTAGGCGCGGGCATGGGCCGGGTCGAGTTCAATCGTGCGCGTGGCATCGAGAAAGGCGCTGCGGTGCTCCTCCAGGTAGGAATAAGCGCGCCCGCGTCGATAATAAACCTCGGCAAAGTCGGGGTCGAGTTCGAGCGCGAGATCATAATCGGCGATGGCAGCCTTGTAGTCGCCCAGATCGTGATAGACCATCCCGCGCCCCAGATAAGCTGACGCCAGCGGCTCGTAACTCAGTTCAATCGCCTGGGTATATGCTGCCAGCGCCTCCTCGTAGCGCGCCGCGCCGTAATATCCTTCGGCCAGGTGGTAATGGTCGCCGGCGGTGAGGTCGCCCGCCGGGATGGGAGTCGGTGCAGGGACGAAGGTCAAAGTGGGCAGGGTCGGCCCTGCCGGCGGCGAAAAACCTATGCTTGAGCCGGTTTGTACGCCGGCCAAAAATAGCAAGACAATTACTGCGCCTCCTAGATAACCCAGCTTCATGATACACCGCCTTCTCTACTAACAATCTCTGACCACTGGCTGCCGATTATATAACGACCCAACACTGCACAATATCACTCACCCACCACAAACGTACACCCCGACTCAAACGCTTCGTTCTCGGTGCCGGGGCCAAACTTCTCGAAGCCGTCGTCGATGGCGGCGTCCCACGCCAACCGGTAGCCCACCCGGTAAGTGCCGGCGGGAAGTTCGCCCAACTCGATGTACCAGACACGAGTCGGGTAACCGTCCTCGATGAAACTTTGGGAGGGCAGCGCACGCCAATCGCCTTCGATAAGCGGCTGACCGTCGAGCGAGATCTCATAAGTCGCGTGTTCGATGTGATCCTCCAGCAGCTCTTGGGTCTTGGCAAACCAGCCCCAATGGATCATGATGCGGCTCCCTTCGGTCACGTACTGCGTTCCCTGGTTGAACTCGTCGCAGCTTGCCAGGATGTAGGTCTCTTGAACCGCCGGCGCAGGTATCGGCGTTGGCGTAGGAACGCGCGTTATAGCGGCGACGGTCGGGATAGGAGCCGGCTCCGGCGACACGACGACGCTTGTGCCGGCGAAGAACAACAGCAAAATCAAACCGAGCATACTCAAGCAACCTAAACGCACGGTGATTCTCTCCTACTGTTAGCGGCGCTGATATGATTATACAGGGTTATTCGTCGTAGTAGCCATGCACCGTGAAGGACAGCGGCTCGCTCTCCGCCGTCGCGCCGTCGCCCAGCGCTGCGCGCGCCGTCAACTCCCACGCGCCGCGCTCCAGCGCCCACCACGCTTCCCACGGCGGCGCGTCGAGCGTGTGCAGCGGTGCGCCGTTGAGCAGCAAATCGACGTGCGACGTGTCCGGCGGCGCGACCACGCGGATGAGGATGCGCTGAGTTTCGCCGGGCGTGATCGGCGACATCCGAAACACGCTGTAGGGGTCCGGCGCGAGGAAGCGCACCGACGTATCAGCATTCGAGTCTTGTGCGGCGGCCACCGCTTCGGTCGGCGGCGCGGGGATGCCCGCCCGGTATGCCCAGGGGCGCGCCTCCGGCGGCAGCACCAAATAGACCTTCTCGACCCGGTACTCCGGCGGCGTCGTCGCGTCGGCGAGCGCGCCGGTCCGCGCATCGATGGTAAAACGCTGGTGCCAGGCGTCGTACTCGGTGGGCGCGGTGCCTTCGATGAACCAATCGACCACGCGAAGCTCGCAAGCGTCGGTCGGCAGCAGCCCGGAAAGCGCGCACACCTCGACGCGCTCTAAGCCCGCCGGGCGCTCGAAGTTGAGCGCCGGCTTGCCTTTCAGCACCGAGGTCATAAACTCGTTCCAGATCGGCCCGGCACCGCTCACGCCGGTTACTTTCACCATCGGCGCGTTGTCGGCGTTGCCCACCCACACGCCCACGACCAGGTTGGGCGTGTAGCCCACCGTCCAGTTATCGCGGAAGTCGGTCGTCGTGCCGGTCTTGGCGGCGGCGGGCTGCAGAATGTTGAGCACGCTGTGCTCGCCGAACGACGGGATGCGCGCATGATTGTCGGCGAGGATATCGGTCACCAGCCACGCCACCCGCTCATCGAGCACGCGCTCGGTCTCGCGCGGTGCCCACTCGTACAAGATTTGGCCGCTCGCGTGGTCGCGCACCTCCAAGAGCAGATCGGGATACACGCGCATCCCGCCGTTCGCCAGCGCGCCATACGCCGCCGTGAGTTCCAGCAGGCGCACCTCGCCGCCGCCCAGCGTCACCGCCAGGTCGAAGCGGTCCGGGTCAGTAAGCGTGGTAATCCCCACCGCGCCCAGCCGCTTCGCCATCGCATCCAGCCCGATGTGATCGAGCGTGATCACCGCCGGGATATTAAACGACGACGCTAAAGCGGTACGGATGCGCACCGGCCCGTGCTCCTGCAAGCTGAAGTTGGCCGGGACGAAGCTCTCCAGCTTCTTGGTGATAAACGCGGTGCGGATGTCCATCAGCACGGTCGCCGGCGACCACGGGTCGGGGCGCGTAGGGTCGAACGCCGCCGCATAGGTAAACGGCTTCAGCGCCGAGCCGGGCTGCCGGGGCGCCAGCGCCACGTTCACCGCGCCGCTGATGCGCGCATCGAAGTAGTCCGGGCTGCCCAGCATCGCCAACACCTGCCCGGTGTGCGGGTCGATGGCGACGAGCGCCGCGTTGTGCGCATTGTGGGCCGGCTCGTTGTAGGTCGGCGTGTTCAGTTCGCCCAAGCGCCGCCGGGCGATTTCTTGCGCGGCGTCCTGCCAATCGAGGTCGAGCGTGGTGATAACGTCCAGGCCGCCGGCGTACAGCGATTCGGGGAAGTCACGCTGAAGCTGCGTCCACACCGCCGCGACGAAGTGCGGCGCTTCAATCGGGAAGGGCGCGGCGGCGAACTGGAGCGGTTCGGCGGCGGCGCGGTCGGCGTCTGCTTGGGTGATATAGCCGTGCTTCACCATCAAATCGAGCACCACGCGCTGCCGGTCGCGCGCTGCGCCGGGATTGGTGAGCGGGTCGTAGATCGCGGGCAACTGCGGCAGCCCGGCGATCAGCGCCGCCTGCGCCAGGTCGAGTTCTTCGACGCCGCGCCCAAAGTACACACGCGCCGCCGCCTCGACGCCATAGGCCAGGTTGCCGTAATACGTTTGATTCAAATACAGCAGCAGCACTTCGTCTTTGCTGAAGGTTTGCGTCAGCCGGATCGCCAGGATCGCCTCGCGCAGCTTGCGGGTGAGGGTGCGTTCGGCGCGCTGTTCGGGGTCCATAAGCAGGTTGCGCGCCACCTGCTGCGTGATGGTGCTGCCGCCCGCCAGCACCTCGCCGCCCTGGATGTTGATCCACAGCACGCGCACGATGGCGCCCAGATCGACGCCGGGATGACTGTAATAGTTGGCGTCTTCGGTCGCAATCGTCGCGTCGATGAGATGCTGCGGAATCTGGTCGAGCGGCGCGACGCGGTGCAGCCCGCCGGTCGCGTCGGCGGCGAGCATCTCGTAGAGCAGCCGCCCGTACCGGTCGTAGATGCGCGTGGAGGGCAGCGCGAGCGATTCCTCCAGCGCGTCGATATCGGGTAGATCGACGAACAGCCAGTTATAGACGACGACGCCCGCGACGAGAGTCAGCGCGGCGACGACGCCCAGAATGACCAAGATTTTGTTTCTGCGTCTGAGGTTTTTCCAGCGTTTCATAGTGTTTGGTAGTTTCGCACAACTTCACGGCGTGCGCTGGACGGCTGCGCTACGCTTGGCCTACTCACCTACCGACCATATTGTAACACCTGCGCGCCCGGCGTGTCTTTACTCCTGGAAAGGACGCGCGTTGTATTCGCACTGCACAGACAATATGGAGAGTTAATCTATGCTGCGCAAACGTTCTTTGCTTATGCTGCTTGTCACCGCGCTGGTCGCGGGCCTGTTCCCCATCGGAGGCGCAGGCGCACAAGAAAGCATCATCCTGTCGCTGTCGCTGCCCGATTACATGCAGCAGAACTTCCCGCCGGAGCTTTTCGCGCCGTTCGAGGCCGAGACCGGCGTCAGGGTCGAAGTGATCGGCGGAGAATATCCCTTCATCCCCAACCCGGCGCTGGAAACGCTCGACCGGCACTTCGAGGCGCTTGAGGAATACGTCAGCAGCGCCGACGTGCTGTTCGTCGTCGATGACTTCTTCTCGGTGGAAGCAACCCGCGCCGGCTACCTCCTGAACCTCATGCCGCTCGCCGCCGTCGATCCCGACCTGCGCCCGGAGGACTTTCTCCCGGCGGCATGGCAGGCGTTCCAGTGGGACGGCGGGCTGTGGGCGCTGCCGGCGGCGGTGGACGTGGTGACCCTGCAATACGTCCCGGAGATGTTCGACGCGGCGGGCCTAGCTTACCCTAACGCACAGTGGACGCTCGACGACCTGACCCGCGCCGCACGCGCCCTCGTCCAGTACGACGGCAGCGGCAAAACCACCGTCTCCGGCATCCTGGCGTTGTGGTCGTACTACTA
Organism: Anaerolineae bacterium; assembly: GCA_016927535.1. GTDB lineage: Bacteria > Chloroflexota > Anaerolineae > Aggregatilineales > JAFGMM01 > JAFGMM01. The sequence continues at coordinate 7,725 of JAFGMM010000090.1, read as the reverse complement.
TCTTCTGTTTCGCGCGCTGACCGGCACCGCACTTTATGACAGCGCCACGCTCCCCGAAACGCCCCGGCTCACCGGCCCGGCGGTCGAAGCGGTCGCCACCGCGTGGCAGGCGCTTGAGGAAGAAGGCGTCACCGACCTGCCGCCCGCCATCATGCCGGGTTCGATGCCGCTGAGCATCGACACGAGCTTTTCGCTCCAGCAGTTCGGCGGCGACATCCCTCAAGTGATCGGCGCGTACCTGCCGGGCGGCGTGGCCGGCCTGCGGGTGACCGGCTTCGCCGTGAGCGGCGGCGCGGCCCACCCGGAAGCAGCCTACCAACTGGCCCGCTACCTCACCCAAAACGCCCAAGCGGTCTACGGCTTCTTTGCGTATGCGCCGGCGCGCCGAAGTTTAATGGGCTTAAACGTAGCGGACGCGCCGATGAGCTTCGGGACGTACTCGCCGGAGAACAAGGCATTTCTCGACGAGGCGCTGACCCGCGCGCTCTCGCCGTCTGAACTGCGCTACAGCGCCTACCTGGATCTTGCGATAATCCTGATGGGGCGCGACCTGGACGCGCCGACCGCCCTTGCCGAGGCCGAGGCGACCGCCGTCGCCAACCTCCAGGCGGCGGACGCGCGGCGCGCCGAAGTCACGATTTACGTCGAGCCGGTCGAAGCGCCGCCCGAACTGGCGCCGGGCGAGAGCGCGCTGCGCTTTGGCATGCAAACATTCACGGGGCCGATCCTTGATGAGAGCCGGTTGGCGGCGGCAGCCGATGCCTTCGCCGCGAGCGACCCGGAGGTCGGTTACATCGACCTCGCCGGCAACCCGGCTATGCCGGTCGAGCAACTCGCCGCCGAGACCGATTGCTTCCTGCTGTCCTATAACGCCGTCCCCGGTATCGACCCGCAGCTTATCCTGAATCTCGACCCGTTCATCGACGCCGACCCCGGCTTTGACCGCGCCGGCATCATGGCCCGCGCGCTCGACCAGGTGCAGCGCGACAACAAAACCTGGGCTTTGCCCATCGCCATTGAGCCGGCCATGCTGCGCTACGACGCCGAGCAGTTCGCGCAGGCCGGCCTGCCGCTGCCGGAGTACGGCTGGGAGACGACTCAGTTCACCGACGCGCTGCGCGCGCTGAAGGCCGGCCCGGATAGCCCGCCGCCGTTCATCGCGCCCGCTTTCAACCAGACCTATATTCTGATGCTCATCGCCGCCTACGGCGGGCTGCCGATTGACTACCGCACCGATCCGCCCACCGTCAACTTCACCGATCCGGCGAACGCCGAAGCGATCCGGCAGGTGCTTGATTTGGCATTGGAAGACTACATCGGCTATGAAAAGCTCAACATCCTCGGCCTGAGCGGCGGCGGTGGCGGGGGCGGCGGCCCGGAGAGCAGCAAAACCGAAGCCATCTACCCGGATACTGTGAACCTTTTCCGTATCAGCTACTGGCAAGACCCGGACACGCCGTACAAGACGACGACCTACCCGCGCGGCTCGCAGTATACGCCGGTGCTCTACCAGCTTCATACAGGATACATCAGTGCTGCGGCGCAAAACCCGGCGGCGTGCTACCGGTGGATCAACTACCTCGCGCAGCAGCCGGACCTGCTCAGCGCAATGCCGGCGCGCCGTTCGCTGCTGGACGATCCGGTGCTCGCCGCTGCCCACACCGGCGAAACCGTTGCATTCTACCGCGCTTTCGACGCGCTGACTCAAGCGCCGAACACGGTTATCTTCCGGGCGTCCATGTCCGGCATGGACAGCAGCGTAGGCGAGTTCTACGCGCAGCAGTGGCTTTTCCGCGCGATGGACCGCCACGTACTAGAGGGCGCCGATCTGGATGCCGAACTTGCCGACGCGCAGAACATCTATACTGCCTATCTGGGTTGTGAAGCGAGCATTCCGCCTTACGACCCGGCGACTTATACAGACCGGGGCGAATACTTAGGCCGGTTCCACGAGTGCGCCGGCATGGCAGACCCGGATTTGTGACACAGACGCCCCTCTCCCCGGCAAGGCTGCCGAGGAGAGGAGCTAATGGAGAAAACAAAACGAATTGACAGCACCTCACCCCCTAGCCCTCTCTCCATGTCATGGAGAGGGGGAATCGGAGTCGCCGAATCGTGGGTTTCTCCCCCTCTCCACACGGTGGAGAGGGGGCCGGGGGGTGAGGTAAAGAAGCAATCATGCCACATTGCATCAGGCTGTCCATAAAGACGACCGCTCTAAAACACTTTGACGACCTTCTTCGGCTTCAGCCGGATAGCGATCATATCCAGGTCTTGCCACGCGGCGATATCCTTCTCGGCCTGCTCTTTTTCCTCGTAGTAGTAAGTCAAGGTGCGCAGCCAGATGCGGTCGGTGTCCTCCTCGACGGAGAAGTCGCCCTGGAGCAGATAACCTGCGCCGTCGTTGGGGTCGCCGCCGATGGTCACCGCTCCCTTAGAATTTGCCAGGATATGCTGCACTTTGCGCGTGTCGCGCGTGCTGATAATTATGATGTCGTCGCCTTCCAGCTTAAACCACACCGGCACAGTATGCGGGTAGCCGTCCGGCCCGACGGTGCTCATCCGTGCGATGAGACGCTTTTGTAGAAACTCACGAGCCTGGTCATCCAGCATGGAATACCTATTCCTCCTGTGATAAAGCTTCTTGCCGATGAGACTATAGCAGCAAGGTGCGCCAAACGGTAGAGAATGGCTGGTCGCAACTTCCAGCCGCCGATGGTCTACCGGGATGTCAATCGGCGCCAGTGTGCCAAGTGGTTTCTTCCCACGGAGCAGCCAAAACTTTTACAGTTTTGTGATATAAAATCGCTTGAATATCGTGTAATATAGGGGTGCGTTGAACTGCGGTGCTGGCAGCAATGGTTTGTAGGGGCGTGGCTTGTCGTGTCTCCATAAGTGATTTCTTAAGTACTGAGGGCTTTTAAATGGAAAAACTCATGATAGATCGCTACGCAGCGCTTCTGGCCCAGGCGTGTTTACTCCCGCCGGTATCCGGCATCCGGTCGGTCGAGATCCAAGATGTCCGCCCCATCGTTGATCGGTGGGTCGGCGCGCCGGGCTGGGATGACCAGCCATATGAGCAGCGCGCGCGGGCGCTGACCCGGTTTGTCAATTATTTGGGTGAGCTTGTCGGCGGGCGTCTCCCGCTCGAATGGCTGCTCTTTCCGTTCAACGCCGCGATGGGCCTGAAAACTCAAGAGACGCTTCGCCCATCGCTTACGGGCCCGCTGCGTGAGCACTGTATCGTTGCGCTTCAATGTTATGCGCTGGCTCTCCAAAACGCTGCTCTCGTGCCGCCCGCCTGCACCGCCGAGGATGCGCCTCCGCTGGCTGCTTTCATCGACGATTGTATATCGTTGGTGTCTTCCAATCGATTCGCCATCGTCTTTTAGCGCACAAGACATTTTTCTCGTATCATATTCTGTCTACCGGTTGTTCTTGAAGGATGTGCATGGTAGACGGCGCGGTCACCTGTCAATATCATCTCATCAACCAAGCCGGCGTTCAAGCGGAAGAAGGCGCAGTCCCGGTTGAGTCGCCGCTGCTGGTCTTCGTCAATGGGCGGGAACTGACAACCCTGATGTGTACTCCGGTCGAGGTCAAGGCGCTGGCGCTGGGCTTTCTGCTCAACGAAGGGATCATCGACCGGCGCGAAGATGTGCAGGCCGTCACGGTGTGCCGGCAAGGCGGCTGTGTCGATGTGTGGCTTGGCTACAGTCTGCCCGCTCTGCCACAGCGCCGTATCGTCACCACGGGCTGCGCGGGCGGCATGACCTTCGAGGATCTCCAGGCCGAATACCCGCCGCTCGCCTCGACTCTGACCGTCGCGCCTGCGCAGCTTTGGGACTGGATGACCCGGCTCTACGGGGCGGCGACCCTGCACCGGCTTGCCGGCGGCGTCCACACCGCCGCGCTTGCCAAGCGTGATGGGCTGTGGCTGCTCGTCGAGGACGTGGGACAGCACAACACGCTTGATAAGCTGCACGGCATGGCGTTTCTGGACAATATCGACCCGTGCGACGGCGTCCTACTGAGCACCGGGCGCATCAGTTCAGAGATGTTGAACAAGGCGCGCCGGATGCAAATACCCGTCGTGGTGAGCCGCACCGCGCCGACCGACCTTTCGGTGCTGATGGCGCGGGCCTGGAATATTGCGCTGGTGGGTTACCTGCGCCACGACCGTATGACTGTCTACGCGCACCCCTGGCGCTTGGGGATCGAACCGGGCGCACCGGCAATCTTTCAGGGAAACGGCATCTCGGAACCTGGTAAGGAGCAACTTCGATGAGTGTAAATCAAATCCCGGTGACTTACATGCCCGGCGGCGGGCCGGCGCTGCATATCGGCGGGCCGGTGGGCGCCGTGCTGGTGCACGGCTATACGGGCGCGCCGCAAGAGATGCGCTGGTTGGGCGATTCCCTGGCGGCGCGCGGGCTTACCGTGCTGCGCATCCGCCTGACCGGGCACGGGACGGTCAAAGAAGATATGGCCGCGGCCCTCTGGCAGCACTGGGCCGGCGATGTGCTCGACGCGATCACACTGCTGCGCCAGAACTGCGCGCGGGTGTACATCGCTGGGCTGTCGATGGGCGGGCTGCTGAGCCTGTACGCCGGCATTCATTACCCGGTCGATGGAGTCGTTAGCCTGGCCGCGCCGGTCTACCTGGAAGACCCGCGCCTGCGCTATCTGCCCCTGCTCAGGCCTTTCGTGCGCTATCTGCCCAAAGGGGACGCGCAGGCGCATGACTCAGAAGATAGGCGGGTGCGTGCCATCCAACGCGCGCGCGGTGAGTTGGAGACCGGGCGCGCGGTGTACCGCTACGAGGTGATCCCCAGCGTCGCCGAATTGACGAAGCTCATGCGCCACGTTGAGGCCAACCTGCCGCGCCTGGCGGCGCCGCTGCTGTTGATGCACGCGCGCGACGACCAGACGGCGCCGCCTGGCTGCATGCCGCACATTTACAGCCGCGTGAGCAGCAAGGACAAAACGATGCTGTGGATCGAGAGCGGCGGTCATGTCGTCACCGAGGGTGTCCACATGGAAAAGGTCTTTGCTGCGGTGTGGGAGTTTATCCGCGAACGGTCCGCCGGTTTCTTCGAGTTCGATGAAGCAATACAATCGCCGGCGGCAGGGCGCGCCCGCGCCATACCGGGATGATTGGCTGCTGCGAGGTTTACATTGTTCGATTACCTGGGACGCAACGCACGCTGGCTTTCGCTTTCTTATCTGTTGTGGGGAGTCGGCGAGGGGTTGTGGATTTACATCCAGACGCTCTATATCAAAGAACTGGGCGCGACGCCGGAACAAATCGGCTTTGTGTTGGGTCTGAGCTGGCTGATTAAGCTGTTGATTTACCTGCCGGTCGGCTGGCTGGGGGATCGCTTCGGCCCGCGTCAAGTGATGATCCCGGCGTGGGTCGTCGGCACGGTGGGCGTGATCGGCATCGCGCTGGCCCCGGACTGGCGCTGGCTGGTCCCGGCTTTCGTCTGCTACGGGATGTCGGGTGCGGCGGTGCCGCTCTCGTCGGCGTACCTGAGCCGCGTCGTCACCCTAGAGGCAAAGGAGCGCCCGCAGCAAACCTTCAGCCGTGTCGTCACGACGTTGAACGCGGGGTTCTGGGTTGGGCTGATTTTCTCGCCGGCGCTGGGCGGCTGGCTGGCTCAGGCGATTGGGCTGCGCTCGGTGTTTGCGATATCGGCTTTCTGGTTCGTGCTGTCCACGTTTGCCGCCACGCGCACACGCTCGCTGCCCCCGGTCGAGCGCCATGCCGATGTATCCGGCTACGGCGAGTTGTTTCGACGGCGCTGGCTCATGCCGGTGCTGGGGACGGTCGGCCTGGCGTTTGCCGCCGCTGCGTTGGCTTCACCGACCGGGACCGCGCCCGCCCAATTCTTGGAGGATGAGCATGGTTTAGCGTCGGGCGTGATCGGTGTGCTGGGGTCGCTCAATGCGGTGAGCATCGCCCTTATGAGCATCTGGCTGGGGCGCAGCGAGAAGCCTCTGCATGCTTTCGCCGCAGCGATGGCGTTTATCTGGGCGGGCTGCGGGCTGCTGCTCATCGGCCAGGAGGTCGCCGTGTCGGGGTCGGCGTATGTGCTGCTGGGCGGCGGCGGTGTGGCGCGCTCGCTCTTAGAAAGCGTAATCGTGCCGCGCGTGCGCGAGGGACAGCGCGGCGTGCTGCTGGGGTTGTTGGGGTCGGTGCACGCGCTGGGGACCGCCGCCGGTACCGGGATGGCCGGCCCGCTCTACACCAACCCCGGCCCGCAGGCGCCTTTTGTCGTGGCGCTGGTTGTGCTGCCGGTCACCGTGGGGTTGTGCTGGGCGGCGCTGCGTTCTTCCGGGCAGCCGAGCGCTGCGCCCCGGCCCGCTGCCCAGGCGACTTATACCGAGTAGGGGCCGATTGATCTGTACATGGCGCGCCGGCAGGCTTCCCGTTACAATGGCTGCCGCTGTTATGTGCCGGCGACGATTAGGATTGAAATCATATGTCACGCGAAACACAACTTGTTTGGGTCATGTTTTTGATTGGCGGCTGCCTGGTCGTGGTACTTGGTGGCCTGGGAGTCGTGCTGTTGTCGCAGCCGGAGGCAGCCACCGCCGCGCCGGTGGCGAAGGGGTCGCCGCTGCCGCCGACGCCCGCCGGCGGCGCATCGCCCACCGTGTATGTGTTGAGCACCCTTCCGCCGGCGACCGACACGCCCGTTCCGACGGCCACGCCGACGGTCCCGCCGGCGACCAACACACCTGTTCCCACCGATACACCGCCGGCGACCCATACCCCCAAGCCGCAGCCGACGCAGCCGCCCGCGCCGGCGAATCCCGCGCCGCAGCCGACGCAGCCGCCCGCGCCGCCGGTGTCGCGTAAGGGCTTGACGGCTACCTTCCGGCTGGAGGGCGGGCCGGCCTACGGTGTGAACCAGTCGATCTGGTTTGTCTTCCAACTGCTCAACCCGACCACTACGGCGGTGAGCTTTGGCCGACTGGGGGTCTCGGTGGAAGAGAACGGCGCTAACCAGTCCGATCTGTTCCACACTACCTACAGCGAGACGACCTTGCAGCCCGGCGACTCGCTGCTGGCGAACTACCGTGACCACATCGAAATCCCGCGCGCCGGCACCTTTGTCCTGCGTCTGGCGATCTGTTATCCCAATATCGCCGCGTGCGATGGCGGCGCCGGGGAATGGGAAAACCTCTCGAACGGGGTCACGGTCACCGTGCAGTAGCGCCGTGTCTCGCAGCGACGTAGGGAATGCGCAGAAGTTCGGCTGTATGCGCCGCGCCGCCGGCTGTGGCCTGGATGTAGGCGTGGCGCTGGTAGTGTTGGTGACGTTGCTCTATGTCGGCTCGCCGCTGGATCTGGTGCCCGATGTCGCGCCGGGGTTGGGCCAGCTTGATGATGTGTTGGCGGTGCTGGTGGGCGGCGGCTCGGCGAGCCTGCTGGCGCTCGTGCGCCTGATAATCGGCTCGGAGGCGGGGCGCAAGTCGGCGCGACGGGGGTGCGCGGTGCTGGCGTTGGCGCTGCTTTCAAGCTTGATGTGTATCGGCGGTGTGCTCGTCGCCTTGCAGTTGTCGGCGCAATGACTGCGCGGTGTGCAACTTTTTATTGTTTTCTGCATCTAATCAAGTGAATATATCTTATGGTAGCGCTACAGAATACCGTGGTGTTGGTTTCTTGTGCGGATTTGCACCTATATATAGGGTTGATCGACAGGCTCGCCGCCATAT
>JAFGMM010000089.1 GCA_016927535.1 Anaerolineae bacterium | reverse complement strand
GGAGAGGGGCCGGGGGTGAGGGCAAGAATCATGCTCATGAGCCGCGTTCCACAAAAAACCTACCCTTGAAAGCCGGCCCCCTCTCCATACGATGGAGAGGGGGAGCCGGAGGCGCGCGCTGGTCTGGGAGTTCCCCTCTCGACAGCGTGGAGAGCGGATTTAGGGGGTGAGGTAAACAATCTGCCGACTTTGCACAGGCCCTCGTATGAACACGTGATACAATCGAAGGCGTCTTCGCCTGTGGCTTTCGATCAAGGAGCGACCCGATGCCCGACCCGATCACCTTGCGCGATGTTTACCGCGCGCGCCGGAGTATTGCCTCTATCGTGCTGCGCACGCCCTTGCTGCATTCACCCGTGCTCTCGCAGCGCGCCGGCGCGCCTATCTACATGAAGCTGGAGTCGGCGCAGATTACCGGCTCGTTCAAGCTGCGCGGCGCGGCGAACAAGATGCGCAACCTTTCGGACGAGGCGCGGGCGCGCGGCGTGATTACCGTCTCCAGCGGCAACCACGGGCGCGCAGTGGCGTATGTCGCCGGGCAGCTTGGCGTCGATGCGGTGGTCTGTCTCGCCGGTAACGTGCCCGCGAACAAGGTCGCGGGCATCAAGCGCTACGGCGCGCAGGTGATGATCGCCGGATCGAGCTACGACGAGACGACCGCGCACGCTCTGGCGTTGCAGAAGACGCGCGGCCTGACCTTCGTGCATCCCTTCGACGACCCGGACGTGATCGCGGGGCAGGGCACGACCGGCCTTGAGATTTTGGAAGATTTGCCGGACGTCGATACGGTGATCGTGCCGCTCTCCGGCGGCGGCCTGATATCGGGTATTGCGCTGGCGCTGAAGTCGGCGAGCCGGGCGATCCGCGTGATCGGCGTTTCGATGGCGCGCGCACCGGTGATGTATCATTGTTTGCAGGCGGGCCGGATCGTGTCGATGCCGGAGGAGCCGACGCTGGCCGACGCGCTGGTCGGCGGGCTGGGCGACGTGAACCATTACACGTTTGATATGTGCCGGGAACTGCTCGACGATGCAGCGCTGGTCTCGGAAGACGAAATCGCGGAGGCGATGGCGTTCATGCTCGACACGCACCACCTGGTCGTGGAGGGCGGCGGCGCGGTGGGCGTCGCCGCGCTGTTGAGCGGCAAGGTCACGGCGGGCGGGCCGGCGGCGGTGGTGGTCACAGGGAGCAACGTCGATACGGGATTGTTGGCGGAAATTGCCGGGAGGTACGGTTAAAGACCGATATTCAAAATTCGTCTGGGATGTAAGCGACCTGATGGGCGAGTAGCCGTTAGCTTTTGGCTCTTTGCAGCGCCCCGCGCCGCCACAGCAGCAGCGCTATCGTCAGCGCCAGCACTGCCGCGTCGAGTGCGAAGAGCGCGCGTCCGCCCAGGGCGTCGAACATCCAGCCGCTCACCGGCTGCGCGAAGATCGCCGCAAGCCCCGGCACGGTCAGCTGCCCGATCATCTGGTCGGTGACGGCGTGCTCCGGCCGGCCCAGCTTGCCCAACAGAACGACCATGCTCACCACGTAGACCGAGGACCCGAACTCCTGGAGGGTTATCAGCGGCAGCGCCAGCCAGGGCGAGTCGATCAGCAGGTAGCCGCCCCAACTCACCGCAAAGCAGCCCAGCCCCGCTGCCAGTGTGACGACCGCATCCCACCGGTCGATCATCCAATCGGCGAGGTAATACGCGAAGATGGGGACCAGCGAACCGATGCCGGTCAGCAGGCCGATGAAGTCGTTGTCTACGCCGAACTCCTCGACGATGAAAACATTGACGAAGGCGTCGGCGCCGTTGCGCCCCAGCGAGAGCAGAAAGATGATGAAGAGGACAAAGAGTAGTTCCGGCGAGCGCTTGGTGGGGCTGTGTCGTGGGGTCGAGGCTTCGGTAATCCGGGCGGGGAAGGTGCCCAGCGTGAACAGCACCATCGTACACATCACGCCGGCTACCCAGAACAGCACCGACGCCGACCGCCCGCGCGCCGCCCACCCGGTTACTACGACCGTAGCAGCATAGGCGACCATGCCCCAAACGCGGACCGCGCCGAAGTTCAGGCGCGTGTTGTTTTGGAGCTTTGCCAGGGTGAGCCGGTTGCCGATGGCGTCGTGCGCTTCGGCGGTGATGACGCGCAGCGTGAAGGTGATCCCGATCCACCACCACGCATTGCTCAGCGGCATCAGTGTAGACGCCACGCCCTTGATGAACAGAATGCCGCCCACCATGGCGCGGTGGCGCTGGGTGCGGTCCGAGAGGACGCCGATCAGCGGCGTGACGGCGACCGTGATCAGCGCCGTCACGCCTTGCAGCACGCCGATTTGCGCGCCGGTCATGCCGATCTCGACCAGGTAGATGGTCAGAAACGGGCGGATGACGCCGCCGGAGGCGAACGCCAGCACGTAGAAAAAGATCAAGCGCCAGTCACGGCGCGTGACCGCCGGGGTGGAGGTACGCGATAACCTCAACGCCGCAGCCTGCCTAAGAGGATCGCCGGCGCCGTCCGCGCCTCCGGCACGCCCAGCGCCAGCGCCGCCACGAAGAAGACGCCGCAGCCTACGGCCAGCCCCGCGCCGAACACGATGTAAGCCGGCGCGCCGGCGAGCGCGACCGTCGCAGCATACACCGCCGCGCTCATCGCCGCCGCCGCCGCCGTGACGCGCGCCGCGCCCCCGATCACTTTGCGCTCCTGCGCGCCGAAGTCAGAGCAGGCGGCCAGCCGGCGGCGCAGCAGCAGCCACAGGCCGGCGCTTTCGAGCGCCGTCGCCGCCGAGTTCGCCAGCGCCAGCCCCGCCGCCGGCGTCCGCGTCAGGCTGTCCGGCGCGCCGGTGAAGCGAATCAAGACCAGGCTGAATGCTACGTTGAGCAGCATCGCCGCGCCGCCCACCAGGACCGGCGTCCGCGTGTCGGAGAGCGCGTAGAACGCCCGCGCCAGAATCTCGATCAGGCTGTGCCCCACCAACCCCACCGCCCAGAACGCCAGCACCCACGCGGTCGCGGCGGTGTGTTCGGCGGTCCAGTCGTTGCGCTCGTACAGCACCGCGACGGTCGGCTCTGCGAGAATGACCAGCCCCACCGTCGCCGGGATGGCGAGGAACAACACGCTGCGCAGGCTGCCGCCCAGCGTCCGGCTGAACTCGTCCAGCTTGCCGGCGGCGGCGTGCGCCGAGAGCGTGGGGAAGACCGCCGTAGCGACCGACTGCGCGATGATGGCCTGCGGCATGAGCATGACCTGGAAGGCGAAGGTCAGCACGACGATAGAGCCTTCGACCATGCCGCTGGCAAGCGCCGTATTGACCCAGAACATCACCTGCACGATGGCGAGGCCCAGCACGCGCGGCCCCATCAGCGCGAGCACTTCCAGCACGCCGGGGATGCGCAGGCTGAAGGTGGGCCGGTAGCGCGGCTGCATCCCGCGCAGCCCCGGCAACTGCACCGCGAAGTGCAGCGCCGCGCCGAGCACCGTACCCCACGCCAGGCCGTACACGCCCATCGAGCCGGCGAGGAAGAGCGCGCCGGCGATGATGCCCAGGTTGTACAGGCTCGGCGCGAGCGCCGGCAGCAAGAAATGTTGGTGCGCGTTGAGGATGCCCATCAGCAGGCCGCTGACGCCGAAGATCACCACGGTCACCAGCATCACGCGCATCAGGTCGGCGGTGAGCATCTGGACCGGCGGCGGCGCTTCCGGGACCAGGACGCTCCCGGTGATCTGCGGCGCGAAGGCAAACGCGAGCGCGGTCAGGGCGATGCTGGCAACCAGCAGCAGGTTGACGACCGCGCTGGCGAGGTCCCAGGCGCGGTTGTGGGCGCCGGCGTTGAGGTAGCGGCTGAACACCGGGATGAACGCCGACCCCAGCGCGCCGCCCGCGACCAGCACGAACAGCGTTTCGGGGAGACGCTGCGCCGCCGTGAAGGCGTCGAGTTGGCTGCCCGCGCCGAAGGCCGCGCCGATGGCGGCGTTGCGCACCAGCCCCAGCAGGCGGCTGGCGACGAAGGCCAGCATCACGACGCCGGTCGCGCGGGCGATCTGCCGCCCGGTGAGCGCCGCGCCGCGCGCCGGCGGAGCCTGATCGTTTCCGGTTGTAGAGTTGGGGGTTGAGTCTGTCATGCCGGGGAATTATAGCGCGCCTGCGCCGCCGGAGGTAGCGCTGTAATATAGCGTGGCTGTCGGCGCGGCGTAGGGGCGGGTTTCAAACCCGCCCATGCACATCAACTTAAGCGCTTTTTTCCCCCTCTCCCCCGACCCCTCTCCCTCAAGGGG
>JAFGMM010000088.1 GCA_016927535.1 Anaerolineae bacterium | reverse complement strand
TCGCGCGAATAAAGCTTCCTAATTCGCGTTTATTCGGGTTACCCAGCCTAGCTGTGCAAGGTTCGCGGTTAAATCTTCATCCTCTTGCAGCGCCCCGCCGGGGCATGGCTAACTCTCCGAGTCTTTGTTGTCTTCGGGCATGCAGTACTTATCGAACCAGTTGACCATCTCGGTCAGCCGGCTGACGCGGTGCTTCGGCTCGCCGCTGCGCGAGAGTTCGTGACCGTCGCGCGGGTAGCGCACCAGCTTTACCGTGCCGCCGTTGCGCCGCACGAACGCGAACAACTGCTCGCCCTCGCTGACCGGCACGCGAAAGTCGTTGGCGCTGTGGATGATGAGCAGCGGCGTCGTGATCTCGTGCGCATAAGCCAGCGGTGAATACTGCCAGTACTTCTCCGGGTCGTCCCAGGGCTGGATATCGCCCAGTTCGTCCGCGTTGAAGATCGGGATATCGGTGGTGCCGAACATACTGAACATGTTGTACACGCCGCGCTGCGACACCGCCGCCGCGAAGCGGTCGGTATGCCCGATCACCCACGCGGTCATAAAGCCGCCGTAGGAGCCGCCGGTGATCGCCATGCGCGTCGCATCGACGAAGCCCTTCGCCAGCAGCGCATCGATGCCGGCCATCAGGTCGGGCAGGTCGGCGTCGCCCCACGCGCCCACGCACGCCCGGCGGAACGCTTCGCCGTAGCCGTCGCTGCCGCGCGGGTTGCAGTAGAATACCACGTAGCCGCGCGCTGCGTGGAACTGCCACTCGTGCCACATCGAGCGGGCGGCGGCGCTCCACATCGCATGCGGCCCGCCGTGGACGTTGAACGCCAACGGGTACTGTTTGCCTTCTTCGTAGCCTACCGGCAAGATGTACCAGCCCTGGACCTGCTGCCCGTCGGGCGCGGTGAACGCCAGATCGTGGGTGGGCCGGACGATCACTTCCTCCAGCAGCGCGGCGTTCACCGCCGTGAGACGCGCCGCGCCCTGATCGACCGGGGCGCCGGCCGGCTGCCAGAACAACTCCGGCGGGCGCAGCGGCGTGCTGGCCGCGAAAGCGAGATCGCCGCCCGCGCTCACATCGAAGCCCTGGATTTCGATTGTGCCGGTCAGCTTCAGCGCGGCGTCGCCGCCGGCCGGCGCGACCGTGTAAACCGGCGTCACGCCGTCCACGTTGGCGACGAAGAAAAGCGCGCTGCCGTCGTGCGCCCACTCGAATGCAATGGGTGTGCGGTCCAGCGCCGCCGTGAGATCTACGCGCGCGCCGCCCGCCGCCGGGATGACCGACAGGCGCGACAGGTTGCCGGACTTCGGCCCCGGCAGCCGCTCGTATGCAATCCACTTGCCGTCGGGCGAAGGGACCGGTCCGTGATCCGCCGACTCGATATCGCCGGTGAGCTGCACCGCTTCGCCGCTCGCCGCGTCGATGCGGTACAGGCGGGTCCAGCGCCACGGCTCGTCAACGTCGAGATCCGCCACGCGCGCAGTAAGCAGGCACTTACCGTCGGGCGTCCAGCGCGGCGCGTCGTGGTCGGCGTCGATATCGGTGAGGCGATGTGGTTTTTCCTCCTCACCCAATCCGGTCACATAAATCTGCGCGAAGCGCCCGTCGCGGTAGGTGGTGCCCTCGCGGTACGGGATGCGCTCGACGACCAGCGGGTCGAAGTACTGTTCGTCGTCGTGCTTCTTGCGCGCCTTGCGCTGGTCGGCCTCGAACTTGTCGGCGGGCGGCGCTTCCGGCGCACCGGCGTCTTCTGCCACGCGCTCGGCGGCGTTCAGCTTCGCCAGGTACGCGATGCGCTTGCCATCCGGCGACCAAGCCGGGGCGCTCGCGCCGCCCGGCGCTTCGGTGAGGGCGCGCGCTTCGCCGCCGGGCGCGGTGACGGGGATGGCGTAAATCTGTGGTTTGGCGTCTTCGTCGCCGCGCTTCGAGACGAAGGCCAGCATTGTCCCATCGGGCGACCAGCGCGGCGACGAATCCTTGCCGCCGCGCGTAAGCTGCACCGGTTCGCCGCCGCTGGCGGGCGCAAGCCAGATGTTGCGCCGGTAACCGTTCTCCAGTTTATCGGGAGCCACGTGGACGTAGGCCACCCACCGACCGTCGGGGCTGATGCGCGGCTCTTCGACATAGACAATCTTGTAGAGATCGTCTGCGGTGATAGGGCGTTTCTCCTGGGTCAAGGCGTAATCTCCTTAATGAGTGAAGACAGAGAACTTGCCGCCAGATTTTAACCGCGAATAACGCAAATGACGCTAATAATCTTTGGTTCTGTGCGGAGTCGTGAGAAGAGAAGAATGGTTAACCACCAATACACCCGCATTCTCACGAATAGAGAAAAACTTTTCCGTTCGTGATGCTTCGTGTCATTCGTGGTTAAAAATCTTTCCGCAGTCCCACTTCGAGCAGGCAGGGTCAGGTCTAGCTGAAAAAGAGCAGCATGGCCGCCGCGCCGTCGGCGGGGTGGCGCATCGCCTCCAGCCGCCCGATATAAGCGTCCGGCGCCATCTCGACATGCCGGAACAGCTTGCCGTCCTCGGTCACCTGGCCCAGGTATTCGTCGGGGCCGAATTGGACGTGACGGTAAATCTTGCGGTCAGGCGCGATCTTGCCGAGATAGGCATCCGGGGCAAGCGGCACATGGCGAAAAACCTCGCCCTTCCCGTAATGAATCCAACCGATGTACTCATCCGGGCCGGTGCGATGGCGGTAGACCTTGCCGTCCCTTTCGATGCGCCCGCGGTAGGCGTCAGGACCAAACTGGACATGCTGGTAGATTTTGGTCATGCTTCTTTCAACTCCCAGTTTATGGGTTTTCGCTACTGCCCTACGTAGAACGTCACTTCCAGGTCGTGGTTAAGTTCCTTCTGCACCGGCGACCTAATTTCGTAGGCCGTCACCGTATGCCCGCCGACCCGCGCCGGCGCGTAGAAGGTGCGCAGGTTGAGGCTCCGAAGGGCCTGCCACAAGACCTGTGATTGAAACTCAAAAGTGCTGTCAGGACAGATCGCCTGGTAAGTTTGGTACAACAGGCCGTCTTCGGGCGTCAGTTCGGCCACGAAGCGCAACGGCTGGCCTTCTGCACCTTCCTCACCCTCCGCGCGTTCATCCTCCGGCGCCGGCTCGACGTACCCGCTGACCGTCACCCAGAAAGCGCCGCCTTCGAGCGTCGTCACGTCACAAGATGATTTAAACGGCGTCACGCTCATCTCGCCGCGCCCGCTGAATTTGCCGGCCCCATCTACCTCTACGCCCATCGAGGTCGAGAAGGTCAGGCGGTCGAGGATTTCGCCATTGGTGAACTCAAAGCGGAAGTCGAGCAGCCACCGGCCCATCACCGGCACCACATCGAAGCTGAGCGTAGGCGTGGGGCGCGGCGTGATGGTCATCTGGTCGAGCGGCACGATGACCCCGGTCGGCGCAGGGATAGGCGTCGCAGTGGGAAAGGGCGTCGCGGTAGGGTTGCCGCACCCGGCGAGCAGAACCGGCAGGAACAGGCACAGCGTCAACAGCTTTCGTCTCATCTCTCTGACTCCAACTCCACACATCAGATACGACCACGGTACGCATCCATTATACTCGAAGCGGCGGGTTCTATAAGGCGGCACGGAAAAGTAGGGGAAGAAAAATCATCACGGAGCACATAGAAAGGGTAAAGAAGAGTTGCAGAAAACTCTGTGCGCCCGGTGTCTTCGCGGTAAAAATCCCGTTCTTTGACTGTCCGGCCAACCGGTGATACAATCATCGCTATGACGGAATTACTCTCGCCGCAATTTCCCTCGACGCGCTACCAGGGCAGCAAGGTCAAACTGGTTGACTGGGTGTGGGCGCGCCTCGCCGGCCTGGATTTCACCACCTGCCTCGATGCGTTCGGCGGGACGGGCGCGGTAGCCTACCGGCTCAAGCAGGCGGGCAAGGCAGTTACGTATAACGATGCGCTGCGCTTTAACGCTTACATCGGTGCGGCGCTCATCGAGAACACCGGCGTGCGGCTCGCGCCGGGCGATATCGCGTGGCTGCTGGCGCGCCACGACGATATCGACTACCCGCGCTTTGTGCAGAAAACCTTCCGCAACATTTACTTCACGGATGCCGAGAACGCCTGGATCGACCAGATCATCACCAATCTCTACCGGCTCGACGGCGGGCGCTGCCGCTTCGCGCTGGGATTCTTTGCGCTCTGCCAGGCGTGCATCATCAAGCGCCCGTACAACCTGTTTCACCGCAAGAACCTTTATCTGAGGCTGGCGGAGGTCGCGCGCTCGTTCGGCAACAAGACCACGTGGGACAAACCGTTTGATGTGTTGTTTCGCCGGTTCGCGGCGGAGGCGAACGCCGCCGTCTTCGACAACGGGCAGCCCAACCGCGCGCTGAACTGCGATGTTTTCGACGTGCCCGGCGCTTACGACCTGGTGTACATCGACCCGCCGTACCTCTCGGCGCGCGGCGTGGGCGTCGATTACTACGACTTCTACCACTTCCTCGAAGGGTTGACGATGTACGACGAGTGGGGCGCGCACATCGACTACCAATCGAAGCACCGCCGTTTGAAGCGCGTCGCGTCGCCGTGGACCGACCGGGCGCGCATCCATGCCGCGTTTGACCGGCTCTTTGCGCGCTTCCAGGACAGCATCCTGGTCGTGTCTTATCGCAGCGACGGCATCCCCTCGGAGGCCGAGTTGGTCGATCTGCTGGGACGGTATAAGTCGAAGGTGAGAACGGCGCGCTACGGTCGGTATACTTACGCGCTCTCGACCAACAAGCACTCGGACGAAATTCTCCTCATCGGCGTTTGAGCGGCGCGCGGTTTCCTCTCCCGCTCCTCTCTGCGCCCTCTGCATCTCTGTGGTTCTGTAGTGAGGTCTCTTCCCGCCATTCCGCGCAGAACCGGAAAAAATTGGTGTATGATAAGTAAATGCACCGGTTAGCCAAAAATGAGGAGCATATAATGGACCGTAGACGAATTTCGACATTCATCATCTTATTGGTTGTATTGGCCTTGTCCGGCCCGGTCTCGGCGCAGGACGACGCAGGGCCAACCAGCATCTTCTTCCTGCATCACTCGACCGGCGAGAACTTGATCTGGCAGGGCGGTGTGCGCGAGGGGTTCACCGCGCTGGGCTACGAGTTCTGGGATCACGGCTACAACGAGCAGGGCTTGGTCGATCCCCAGGGCAACTGGACCGGCACAAACTGGGACATCCCCGGCGACGACACCGACGTGTACAACTGGCCCAACCTGTTTAACCAGCCGGTCACCGACCCGCCCACGAACGCCTTCAGCCAGATGCTCCAGCACGACGTCATCATCTTCAAAAGCTGCTTCCCCAACGCCCACATCTACACCGATGAGCAGTTGGATGAATACAAGCAGGTCTTCTTGGAAATCCGCGACGTGATGGACCAACACCCCGACAAGCTCTTCATCGCGCTGACCCTGCCGCCGTTGGTGCCCAACGAGACCGAGCCGCACGCCGCCACACGCGCGCGTCTCTGGGCCGAGTACCTGACCTCGGATGAGTACCTGGCGGGACATCCTAACATCGTCGTGTTCGACTTCTTCAACCTGCTCGCCGACGAGGAGGGCTTTCTGCGCGCCGAGTATCGCGGCGACGAGTGGGACAGCCACCCTAACCAACCGGCGAACCAGACCATAGGGCCGATCTTCGTCGAGTTCGTCGATGAGGCCATCCGCAGCTTTACGCCCGGCGAAGCGCCGCCCGTGGACGCCGGCGGCGAAAGGGTCGGCGAAACCGGCGAGACTATGGAGGGGCCGGCCAGCATCTTCTTCCTGCATCACT
>JAFGMM010000087.1 GCA_016927535.1 Anaerolineae bacterium | reverse complement strand
GCCATCTGGGGGTTTCTCCCCCTCTCCACATGGTGGAGAGGGGGCTGGGGGGTGAGGTGAGTCTAAAACATTTTCTGAAGGTCTATATCAGACGAACTCGACGCGATTCATCATCTCCTCGGCGCTCAGGCGCGCGTGCAGATCGACCAGGGCGCGCCCCCATACACCGATACTTGATCTATCTTGCTGACCGAAAACAATGCCGGCATGCTCAAAGCCTTTAGCGCCAATTCGCAAGAAATCCTGGTCGTGGGTGCACATGACGCGACTATTCGCGCGTGCCCAGGCGAGATGGTCTAGGTCGGTGTCGCCAAGCTTGCCGGCCTCCAGCGCCGTGACGACATCGACACCCTTCTTCCTGAGCGATTCGGTAATTGCGGTAGGCATGTTCTCGTCCAAGTAAAACTTAATCTTGCTCACGATCTATCTGTCCGCGTAGCGTTTGCGCAGCACGATTGCTGTTCTCGATTTCGGCATCAATCTCTGCCTTGTGGCTGTAGTAATAAGCCAGTGCAGCATGAACGTCCGCCAGCGAAACCCCCAACTGTTTCGTGATTTCTTGCGGCGACATTTCCCATTTTTCGTAAAAGATAACAATATTCGAAACGGTGATGCCGGTTCCGGCAATGACCGGTCGCCCGCTGCGTATTTCTGGATTCGATACGATGGTGTCGATGCTTAAGACCTGTTCCATGATTGACCCCTCACGTAATCTCCTAGTAGAGCTTAGCAGACTGGGTAGCCGCTTACAACCCAAGCATACCGCATTTTGCCCCAGGTTTTGCTATACTAAAGCCCATGAAACACTTAAAGATTGCGTCACTGATCGGTTTTATCTTGCTGCTGGCCGCGACCGCCTGCGAGCCGCTGGTGCCGACTGCCGCCTACATCATCATCAGCGCCACGCCGCCGCCGCCCACCGCCACCTACACGCCGTCGATCACGCCTATGCCTACCATCACGCCCACGCCCACTGCCACCGGCCTCCCCACCGAAACGCCCACGCCCACGCCGCAGCCCTGCAACGAGACGCAGGGATTCATCCTGCAAACCTCGTTCTACAGCAGCATCGCCGGCGCCGAGGTGCCCTACCGGATGTACTTCCCGCCGTGCTACGTGCAGACTCAGCGCCGCTACCCCTATGTGATTTTGCTGCACGGCCTGGAGGGACAGGGCCAGCCGACTTACACCGGGCAGCAGTGGCTCGACCTGCAAGCGCCCGAAGCATTGGAGCGCGGCTTGGTCCTTAACCACCTGCCGCCGATGGTGCTGGTCATCCCGGACGGCGGGCGGACGGCGCGCCTGAATAACTTCGACCCGGACGGCTCATACGAGAGCATTATCGTCGAGGATCTGATCCCCACCATCGAGTCGGACAGCAGCGGCAACTGTCTATGGACGGCGCGCGAGGGCCGGGTCATCGCGGGGATATCGCGCGGCGGGTTCTGGGCGTTCGAGATCGCCTTCCGCCACCCGGAGCTTTTCTCGGCGGTAGCCGGGCACAGTCCTTTCTTCGATACCAGCGTGCCCGACGCTTACAACCCGATCTACATGGCGTCTAACCTGCCGGCGGAGTATCTTTCGTCGCTGCGCATCTGGGCCGACCACGGCGCGGACGATTACGTAAAGAACACGGTGCGCACCTTCTCCGATGCGCTGAGCGAGCGCGCCATCCCGCACGACTACATCGTCAACCCTACCGGTGAACACGAGGACGCCTATTGGGCCGAGCACATGACCGAATACCTGGCCTTCTACAGCGCGCAGTGGCCGAAGGATGCATACCAACTGCCAAGCTGCAAGGAACCAATTGGCGACAGCCGGTGATTAGCGTTTTTGAGGGTGTATGATGACCGAACAGACTATGACAACCGTTGACCTGACGAAATATATCGAGACCCGCTTCTTCGGCGAGCGCCCGCACGTGCGCGGGCGACGGGTGCCGGTGGCGCTGCTCGCTTACTGTGCCCGCGACCAAAAGTGGTCCGTGCCGCGCCTGGCATACGAGTTTACGTTGAGCGAAACCGAAGTGCTTGCGGCGCTGCTGTATTACCGGCAGCAGTACGAGCGAATCGATGCTCAGGAGCAGGCGTACCAAGCCGAACTCGACGAGGCGTATGAGAAATATGGCAGCCGGTAAGATCGTGTTCTATTTCGATGAAATGATGCCGCGCGATGTGGCGGACGAGCTTATTCGATCAGGCCACAAGGTCCTTATGGCGGTTGATGCCGGCATGGTTGGAAAGGATGATATGACCGAACATCTCGAATTCGCCGCCGAGCGCAGCTATGTCTTGGTGACTCGTGACAGACCGTTTGCGGGTCGAGCGATGAAGCGCACCGATCATGCAGGGCTTATCTGCTGGACCGGTGCACAAAATGATTTCGGCGGTCTCGTCCGTGCCCTGAGCGACTTCGCGGCACGCCGCCGGCCTGAAGACGCGGCGGGGCAGGTCTTCTGGCTGAAATAGTGGAGGTAGAGATGGCAGAGCTAATAGTTGAAGAAGGCCTGGCGGTCGAAGCGCCGCCGGAGCGGATGACGGTCGAGGAATTCTGGGCGCAGTACGCCGGCAAGCGCTACGAACTCGTGGAAGGAGTGCCGCGGGAGATGACACCTACAGGGCTGGAACATGGCTTTTCATCTAGCAAAGTTGGGCGGTTTCTTGATGCTTATGCCAGTGAACACGATCTGGGTGCCGTGTTTGGCGCCAAGACCGCTTTTCGGCTGGAATCCGGCTTGGTGCGCGCCGCCGATGTTGCCTTCATCACCAAAGAACGGCTAACAAGCATTGCCGACTTTTCAAAATACGGCCCCTTCGCCCCAGACCTCGCCGTAGAGGTCGTCTCGCCGCACGACCGGGCCGGCGATATTCACCGCAAGGTCAACGAATACCTGGAAGCCGGCACGCGCCTGGTCTGGGTTGTCTATCCCGAAAGCCGCTGCGTGGTCGTGCACGAGCCGGACGGTACGGCGCACACCCTCAAGGCCGGCGATGCACTCGGCGGCGGCGAGGTGCTGCCGGGGCTGTCGATTGCGGTGAAAGACTTATTCCTGGCTTAGTGCTTCAAACTCCCGCAGCCGCGCCAACTGCGGCCCGGTCACGTCGATGAACGACCGCACCGCTTTGATCTTCGCCAGCGCATCCTCCACCGCCATCCCGGTCGATATCAAATATGCCGCCGCCATCGTCGGCGCGCGGCCCTCCCCGGAGCGGCAGTGAATATAAACCTTTGCGCCGCGCGCCGACGCCTCCGTGATGACGCGCACACCTTCGCGCAGATGCTCCATCGAAGGCGCGTGGCGGTCGGTGGTGGGCAGCCAGCAGTAGACCGGGATGTCCACGCCCAACCGCCGATCATCTGACTCCTCGCGCATGTTGACCACGACCGTAATGCCCTCGCGCTGTAAGCGGCGCCAACCGCGCGCGCTGAACTGGTCGCCGACGTAAAGCTGTTCGGTGATGCGGGCGCGCTTGAAATTCGGCGCGCCGAGGAATATTCGCCGCGTGTGGCGCATCACCCAGTCCCACGCGCCCGGCAGCCCCAGCTTTAGCAGCTTCTTCGGCAGCCGGGCGATGCCCAGCGCGGCGCTCACCAGCGGCGAGTCGGGGTTGCTTCTCGTCATTCCGCCGCTCTTTACAGCCGGTCCGCGATGCTCTTGGCCTGCGTGAACAGCAGCAGGTAGTCCGGGCCGCCGGCCTTGCTGTCGGTGCCGCTCATGTTGAAGCCGCCGAACGGGTGTACGCCCACCAGCGCGCCCGTGCATTTGCGATTGAAGTACAGGTTGCCCACGTGGAACTCGCGGCGCGCCCGCTCCAGGTGGGCGCGCGACCGGCTGTAGACTGCGCCGGTCAGCCCGTACTCGGTGCCGTTGGCGATGGCGAGCGCGTCGTCGAAGTCCTTCGCCTTGATGACCGCCAGCACCGGCCCGAAAATCTCTTCCTGGGCGATGCGCGCGCTGCGGTCCACATCGACGAAAATGGTCGGGTTGATAAAGTACCCGCCCTCCGAGTCGAGCGTATCGCCGCCCAGCGCCAGCTTGCCTTCGCCCCGGCCGGTTTCGATGTAAGCCATGATATTCTTCATTGCCCACGCATCAACGACCGGCCCCATGTTCACCTCCGGCCCGGCGTCGGTCGCGCCGACCGTGAGCTGCCCGGCGAGATTGACGATTTTCTCGACCACGGCATCGTACACGTCCGCGACGATAATCGCGCGCGACCCCGCCGAGCACTTCTGCCCCTGGAAGCCGAACGCCGACGCGACGATGCCCTGAGCGGCGGCGTCCAGGTCGGCGCCGGCGTCCACGACCACCGCGTCTTTGCCGCCCATCTCTAAGATGGTGCGCTTGATCCAGACTTGGCCCGGCTGCGCTTTGGCGGCGCGCTCGTGGATGCGCAGACCCACTGCTTTGCTGCCGGTGAACGCGATGAAGCGCGTCTTGGGGTGATCGACCAGCGTGTCGCCGATGGCGCCGCCCGGCCCCGGCAGGAAGTTCAACACGCCCGGCGGCAGGCCCAGGTCCCACATGATCTCGCAGAACTTATAGGCCACCAGCGGGCTGGCGCTGGCCGGCTTCAGGATCACCGGGTTGCCGCTGACGATGCTCGCCGCGGTCATGCCGGTCATGATGGCGTTGGGGAAGTTCCACGGCGGGATGACTACGCCGACGCCCAGCGGGATGTACTGTAAGTCCAACTCCTCCGGCGGGTAGGGGGCGAGCAGCTTAGGCGGCGCCTCGGCCAGGCGCATCATCTGGCGCGCGTAATACTCCAGGAAGTCGATGGCTTCGGCGGTGTCGGCGTCGGCCTCGACCCAGCTTTTGCCCACCTCCAGCACCATGATCGCGCTGAACTCGTGTTTGCGGCGGCGCATCTCGGCGGCGGCGCCGAGCAGGTAGCGCGCGCGCTCGAAGGGATCGACGAAGCGCCAGCTCTGAAAGGCTTCGCTGGCCGCCTCGACCGCCTGTTCTGCCATCGCCTGGGTGCCTTTGACGAACGCGCCGACCTGCTCGGCGGGCCGGGCCGGGTTGATGCTGGCGAAGGTCTCGCCCTGGTGAATCCACTCGCCGCCGATGACGACCGGGAAGACCTCTTCCGACCACTGCGTCACCCGCGCGAGCGCCCGGCGGAACGCTACCACGTTCTCGATCTGGCTGAAGTCGGTCAAAGGTTCGTTGGAAAAAGGACGCAACATGTCGAACTGCCTCCTGACTTTATGTTATTTCGGCGCAAAACCGCCGACTTGGATCAATCGGCGGCGGACAGGTCGATTTCGCTTTGGTGAGCGCGGTACCCGGTTTTAGCCTTTAGCCGGCAGGGTGGTCTGAGCGCGCCAAGCCGTTTGAATGCACGAACGCCGCGAAATCATCGAAGGAGTGCAAAATCTTGGTCGATAGGGTAAGGATGGCCCAGTTGTGGCGCAGGTCGGTGATGGTGTACACCGGCACTCCGGCCTTGTATGCGCTCCACATCTCCAGCGCGGTTCCCATGCTGGCGGTGGGCACATAGGCGACCAGCGCATCGACTTTCGACGCCATGTCAATCGATTCGAGCAGCGTCGCTCGGGCCTTCTCGATATCATAGCCGACCGAATCGGGCCAGATCAGCCACGGGTCAATAATTTCGACGTCGGGATTCCAGGCGCGCAGGAGCGCGGCGATCTGCTGGCGGTATCCCTGGCCCTGGATTCCCTTGCCTGCCATCGACCCCTGCATCACGCCGGCAATAAACACTCGCATGGCTTCGTCACTTCCTCGCAGCTTACGGCTAGAGCAACTGCGCTAAGGCAGATAACAAATCGCCGATGCTCGACACAATCGTAGCCGATTGTTCCAGCATCAAGTTAGGCTTCTTATGTACGTCGGTCCACAGGCCCACCATCGGCAGGCCGCGCGCATAGCAGTAGCCCATCTCCCAGCAGACCCCGGCGCTCTCGTGGTCGAGCAGCACCAGGAAGATATCTGCCGCGTTCATCGCATTTAAGTCATCGGAGAACGCCAGCCGGCGCTGGGCGTCCAGGCTGTTGGGCATCACGATTCCGGTGTCGCGGTGCGGCACGTACAAGTCCAGGCGGTCGCCGAAACGCTCCTGGATGGCGTTCATGACCATTTCGGTGAAAGTCCGCTCGAGATCACTGGAGAAAGGACCGGCCAGGTAAGCGCGTTTGACCTTTGGACTCATAGTTTCTTCCGGTGTCGCTAGTCGTCAACCGCCGGGCGGATGCCGCGATAGACCGATCCGCTGACCAGGGTGCGTAAAATCGTATTCGCCGACCGCCCGATGCGCTCGCTCAGCTCAGCCGCGGAGAGCGGCTTGTTGCCGTTGGACAGAAACACCCGGAAAACCGCCTCGACCAGGGGGGTCTGAGGGGTAATAAAGCTCGGGTCCTCGCCGGCGCGGCGCAGAGCTTGCTGTAAGGCATCGACGCGCCGCACTTCGCCGGTTTCGGGGTCTACCCAGTCGGTCTCTTCGGCCTCGGCGTGTTCGATGAAGTATTCGCGCTGCTCCAGCGGCAGGTGATTGACCATGTAGATGCGCAGATCACGTTTCTCGTGCTGCCACCAGTCGTAGTCGATATGAAAACGGGTATCGTAAGTCGGCTTGATGCGCCGGCTGGGTTGGTTATCGATCAAAGACATTCCTCACCACTAACAGAAAGGTCATTACATCCGGCCTCGCTCGAAGCGCCAATACCCATCGCCCACATACTCAAACTCCGGTTGCGCAACCAGGGTCGCAAAGATCGGCCCTGGCGGGCACCGGCGGACGACGTTGACCGCGCTGTACAGGGTCTTGACATGCACCGTGCTCTGAGGATTGAGCTTTGCCAGTTCGGGCATCAGGTGGCGCAAAAGGTCCACCAGCTTCCGGTCGCTCTGGTTCATCTTGGCCCACAAGCCGTCAATCGCTTCCAGATCATCGGTGCTGACCACCATCAGGTCATCGTAGCCGGCGCCGATAGAGCGCCGCTGGATATCGAAGACCAGGCGGTCGCTGTCTACCATCGCCATCCGAATCCACTCGGTGCGCGGGCGGCGGGCGGCGTGGTCGATCATCACGCGCCCGGCATCGTCCATGCGCCGCGCGATGATGTAAGCACCCACCGGGATGCGGTATTTGCGGTAGTACTCGCCCAGCCCGTAGACGAAGCGCTCCTGGCGCACCACCCAGCCCTCGAATTCCTCGCCGGTCTGTCCATCGACCAGGGTCATACGCACGCGCGGCGCCTGGTAGGCGGTGGGGAAGATCGGCTGGAGCTTCGCCGAAAGCGGCAGGGTGCCCATCCGGCGGTGGGGGTAGATCAAAGTCACGGTCGCTTCGCGGGTATCGGGCGCGGCGTGGGGCAGCGGTGAAAACTCATCGTCGAGGTCCTCCTCGAGAACCAGCATCTCCGCCGTCAACAGGGTCCGGTCATACTCAATCGGCGTATAGAGCAAGCGCGTCGGTGGCCGGGTGACTTCGGTAGGTTCCAGGCGGTGCAGATACCAGAGCACTTTGCCGGTTGGTCCAACCTCGTCGAAGCGCGCGTCCTCTTGCAGCGCGTAGTCGAGCGAGAAGATGCGCAGCCGCTCGTTGATCTCCTCCGGCAGGCCGACATCCTGGAGGATATCTTGGGTATCCAGTGGCCCGCCGCCGGCCATATCCAGCACCGCCTCGGCCAGGTTTAGATGCCCGACATTCACCTCGATCAACAGCGAGCGCGGGAACCAGCGATCGGCGATATAGACAATATCTTCCTCGCCGCCGAGCCGCTCCAGGATGGCCGGCCGGATGTAATCGCCGTAGCGGTCGAGCAGGGCTTGTGCGTCCAGCAGGTCGTCGGACCGCGTGAACGGGTCACCGTCGCGGTTCAGCGCGTGCGGGGTTTTGAGCGCGCTGGCGAATTCGCGCTGGCGCCGGTTATCAAACTCAACCTGGATGACGGTAAACTCGCCGTGTTCGGGGTTGCTGCCGGGGCGTGCGCCGACCACTGTGCCCACGGCATAACTCAAGCCGGGGAAAACTAATTTCTGCCCGACCTCATAAGACCGGCTCGGTTGGTAGAGCGTCCCTTTGGCGAGTTGCCGATGAAATGCATCCTCTTCCTGGCGGATGCGAAACTCCACCAATTCAAGCGCAATCTCGTCGAGTGAGAGCGGCGTCTCTTCTTCGAGGAGCAGGTTGTAGATGTGCTCTACATCCGCGTTAGTGGCGCGGAACTCCTTCCAATGTTGCGCCGTTTGAGTTTGACGCTGAAGCAAGTTCTATGAGCCTCCGTAAATAGAATTAACGAATATTTTACCGATTTTAGGGTGTCCTGTAAACCGCTATCCAAACAACAATTCGCTGACAAACTGGCTGGCGACGCCGGCGACCGGCGCTACCAGCAGCGCAGTAGCGATAATCACGCCGGCCATTGTAGCGGCCACCGCCATATTTCCGGCTTTAATGAGTTCGAACTCGTCCAGGTTGCCGGTCAGTCGATCATAGAAAAAGACGCCGATCAACACGCCGGCGATGCCCATGACAAAGCTGATAACCAGGCGTACAAACAGTTCGAGCAGCACGTAGAGCGTGTACTGGCCGGCGGCCAGGTCCTCCGGCACATTAGGCACTTGTAAGCTGTTCTGGAGAATAATCGCCAGCCCCACGATAAACGCCGACAACGTGATCCCCACCGCCAGGTTGCCCTTTTGAAGTTCGGCCCATTCGTCGATGCCGCCGGTGGTGCGGTCGAACAGATAAATGCCCACGTAAGCCGCCAGCGCTGCCAGCAGAATTGCAATCACAAACTTGGCGATGATGACAAATGCTATTTCCATGTGTGCCCCCTCCAGATACGCTGCACATCTCAATTACTTTACCATCAACGCGCGTTTTTTGCATAGTATCGTAGCGTGCATATTGCGCCTTTTGCAAACCTGGGTAAAGTTAACTCAGAAAACGGTGTGAATCAACCATTTGAGCGGGAGTTTTTCCATGCCAAAAGAAATCAAAATTGTGCGCTTCCAGCTCAGCAAGCGCGACTTCACCGACAGCGCCGAGCGTGAGCTGGCCGAATTGATGAACAACGGTTTCGTCATCATCGCCAACGGCGGCGCCGGCGAGCACGCTTATGTCATCCTGGAGAAAGACTCGAATCCGGCGCGCCAAGCGCCGCCACCGCAGCGCCCGCCGCAGCAGCGCCCGGCTTAACCTTCGCCGGGGATGGATGCGGCTCCGGGCGGGTTCGCCGCGATGAATGCGCGCGCCATTGCCAGGAACCCTTCCGCCTGCTCGATCAGCGCCCGCGCCTCGGCTTCGGCGACGACTCTGGTCCTGTCATAGTCGGCCTGCTGCCGCGTCTCGAAAGCGTCGAGCAGCATCCGGTGAAAGCGCGGGTCGATGCGCCTGGCGCGCGCAAAGTGATAGCCGAACGCGCCTTGAGTCTCCTTGTGGGAGGAGGGCGTGACGTTGACCGTGATGAGCATCGGCTGGGCGGCGTAGAACATGGCATAGTAGGCGCGCGACGCCGCGCCATTGTAGTAGTTGCTGTCAAACAGCAGCCGCGCCATATCTATGTTTTCCTGACTGTTCTCTAGCAGCGGCTCGATGTGTTCGCTCATCTGTCCTCTATCCTCCTCGATGTGATAAACCGCGCCCGTGACCTCCCGGCCCTCGCGCAGGATGTTGCGCACCAGCGGGCTTGCGTTGCGCTGCAAGTCGGCGAGCCGGACCGCGGCCAGGCTCACCGGCGCGCCGTGCTCGACGTTCAACTCGTAGAACAGGTCGGAGGCGGCGCGCGCCAGCGCCTGCGACTCGTATGCCGCGTCGTCGAGCACCACCGCCACGTCGATATCAGAGCGCCGGGTCGCGTCGCCGCGCGCATACGAGCCGAACAGCCACACGCCGCGCAAATGCTCGCCGTACAGCGCCCGGAGCCGGGCGCGCAGCGCGTCGAGCAGTGCGTCGATCTGCTCAGGGGTCAGTTTCGCCGGCGTGTGAGCCTCAGTATCCATCCGTGTCCTTTTAACTCACCGGTTCGTAGCGCGCGGTGAAGTGGCGCATCAGCGGCGGCTCCCACACGATGCGGTAGCCGCGCACGGCGTCCGCGTGTTCGATCACGTGCTTCACCGTCTCGACCACGTAGTCCAGGTGCGCCTGCGTATACACGCGCCTGGGAATCGCCAGCCGCACCAACTCCAACTCAGGATAGATCATCACGCCGGTATCGGGGTCTTTGTGGGCAAAGCTCACGCTCCCGATTTCCGCCGAGCGGATGCCGCCCTCTAGATAAAGCGCAAGGTTCAACGCCAGCGCCGGGAACTGCGGCTGCGGGATGTGCGGCAGAATCGCTTTCGCGTCGATGTAGACCGCGTGGCCGCCCGGCGGTCTGACAATCGGCGCGCCGGCCGCCTCCAGCCGCTCGGCCAGGTAGCGCGTGTGCTCGACGCGATACGCCAGGTAATCCGCGTCGATGCCCTCCCACAGCCCGCACGCCAGCGCTTCCAGGTCGCGCCCGGCCAGCCCGCCGTAGGTCGGGAAGCCCTCGCGCAGGATCAACTCACTCTGTATCTTGGTAAATAAGTCCTCGTCGTTGACGCACAGGAAGCCGCCGATATTCACCAGGCCGTCCTTTTTGGCGCTCATCGTGCAGCCGTCCGCATAGCTGAACAACTCATTCGCAATTGCCAGGATCGACTTATCCGCATAGCCGGCCTCGCGCTGCTGGATGAAGTAGCAGTTTTCGGCGTAGCGGCAGGCGTCGATGATGAAGGGAATGTTATAGCGGTGGTAGGTTTCGGCGGTGGCGCGGAGGTTCGCCATGCTGACCGGCTGGCCGCCGCCGGCGTTGTTGGTGATGGTGGTCATGCCCAGCGGGATATGCTCCGGACCGGTCGCGCGGATGAACGCATCCAGCTTCTCGATATCCATGTTGCCTTTGAAGGGCGCTTCGGCGGCGGGATCGTTGGCGATATCGGCGATCAGGTTCTCGGCTCTGCCGCCGCGCGCGACGATGTTGCCGAAGGTAGTGTCGAAGTGCATGTTATTGGGCACCACGTCGCCCGGCTTCACCATCACCGCGAACAGCACGTTCTCGGCGGCGCGGCCCTGGTGCGTGGGGACAAAGTATTTGAAGCCGAAGATTTTCTTAACCGCGTCCTCCAACTCGAAGAAGCTGCGCGCGCTGGCGTAGCTCTCGTCGCCGCGCATCATCGCGGCCCACTGGTGATCGCTCATCGCGCCGGTGCCGCTGTCGGTGAGCATGTCGATGAAGACATGCGCGGCCGGCACGCGGAACAGGTTGTAGCCCGCGTTGATCAGCAGGCGCTCGCGCTGGGTGCGCGTGGTGCGCCGGATCGGTTCGACGACTTTGATGCGGAACGGTTCGACCGGGAAAGTAGGCATGGATTCACTCCTGTCTAGGCGGCTCAATATTGTCTAAAGCAAAGCGCAGAAGTGGGCGGCTGTCAAGTCAACAAAAAACCCCGCGTGAGAGAACGCGGGGCCGGGATTACATCTATCGGGGTCTATAACCCACCGGCTACTGCCGGTATATGCGCATCTTGCAGCGAGGTGTGTGTGCCTGTGTTATGCAGTTGTTAAGCCGGAGCAAGGATCAATAATCTTCCCAGTCCTCATCCTCCCACTCTTGGTAATCCCACGCCCCATCGGCGTAATCAAGTTTAGGCGGCCTGAGTTGTACGACTTCCAATGCCGTCCCACATACCGGGCAACTTACCACATCCCACTGCTCGACGGAATCCTTGAGGTTAATAGGGGTTTCGCATTCAGGACAACGCGCGCGCAGCCGCCCAGAACGCACATTCCGCCGCTTCTGGGCATCTCGTTCAAACGAAGCGTCCTCATCGAACATGACACAATTCTCCTGGCCGACGACTGTCGGAGTGGATCATTGTCACAGGTATATCATCAAACGCTTTGCGAGTCAATGCACCGCGTTTTAGCGCCAATCGGCGGGCGGCAGGCCGCGGCGCGTCAGCTCCTCGTTGATCTCGGCCAGGTGGTGCTGGCTGTGGCGCAGCGTGTAGATCATGCGCTCCATCGGGTTGGCGCCGGTCCAGGGAAAGGTATTCTCGCCCAAGAGCGCCTCGTCTGGCGCGCCGCGCAGCCACGCATCGACTTTCGGCTCCAATTGATCGATGTGAGCCAGCACGACCGCGCGGCCCGGCAGCGTTTCCGGGTCGTCGGTCTCCCAGTTTGCGCCGCCCCAGCACGCCGTCCACGGGAAATCATCCGGCGACGGCGCGACGTAAAACTCCACCGTCTCGACCAAGTGGCAGGCCAGGCCGGCCGGGACGAATTCCCGCAGGTCGCTGCGCCGCCACTCGGCGTCGGTGCAGTGCGCGATGGCGTCGCGCACCTGTTCCCACACGCGCTTAAACTGATCGGCAAGCGATATGCCGATGGGGTTTGGGTTCATGGTAAACTCCTCGGTTGTTAGAATCTACACTCTGCTACCAGTGTACTATAAGTCTACCCACAGATCAAATGTTCTAAGACAGGATCGTTTCTTTTCGAAACTAGGTTACAGTATAATCAACGCGCTCCTGTTAAAAGCCTGCCAATTAAAGGTAAACTTAAACTTATGAACGACAAACCCTGGCTCAAATACTACGACCACTGGGTGCCGCCGGCCATCACCTATCCCCATATGCCCCTCAGCCGCCTGCTCATCATCGCGTCTATCGTCTATCCCCGCAACGTCGCCACCGTCTTTTACGACGCCGAACTGACTTATATGCAGCTCCGCGAGCAGGTGACGCGCCTGGCCGCCGCGCTGGAAGACCTGGGACTGAAGAAGGGCGACCACATCGCCATCATGCTCCCCAACAGCCCGCCGTTCGTCATCGCGTTCTACGCCATCCAGTGGATCGGCGCGACCGTGGTGAACATGAGTCCATTGTGGGTTGAGCGCGAAGTCCATGAGGTCATCGAAACGTCCGGGGCGGTCGCGCTCATCACCGAGAACGCGCTCGCGGGCAAGGCCGCCGGCGCGCGTGAACACACCGCGCTGGAGCACGTTATCACCGTCGGCCTGGAAGAGTACATGCCGCCGGAGGCCGCGCAAACCTACATCGCCGGCCTGGAAGCACAGGGACTCCCCGACTTGCCTGACGCGCCCTGGCGTCATCGCTGGGTCGATCTTATCCAGACCGCGCCGCGCCCCTTCGATGTGGAGATCGACCCGGAGGAGGACGTGGCGGTGCTGCAATACACCGGCGGTACCACCGGCAAGCTCAAGGCCGCCATGCTTACGCACTACAACATCGTTGCCAATTTGGTGCAGATGAACAAGTGGGGCGCCCCCTATAACAACGAAGGAAATGAGACTCTGCTGTGCGTGATCCCCTTTGCGCACATCTACGGCCTGAACGCCATCATGAACCGCGCCATCTTCCACGGCTACCGGATGGTGCTGGTCCCGCAGCTTGACGTTAATGTGCTCGCCGACCTCATCGAACAGTACCACCCCACCCATTTCTACGCGGTGCCGGCGTTGCTGCGCGCCGTCTTGGGGCGGCGGCACATGGACCAGGCCGCCGTCAAGAGCATCAAGTTCGTCACCGCCGCCTCGTCGCCGCTGCCGCGCGACCTGATGATTCGCTACGAATCACAGATGGACGGCATGTTCACCGAGGGCTACGGCCTCACCGAAGCCTGCCCGCTTGTGACGCTGTGGCCGATCTTCAACGAGCCGAACCGCGATAGCGTGGGCCTGCCGGTGCCGGATGTGCGCATCCGCATCATGGACCCCGGCGACGCGGCGCGCGAGATGCCCGCCGGCGAAGTCGGCGAAATCACGGTCAACGGGCCGCAGGTGATGAAGGGCTACTGGAACGAGCCGGAAGAAACCGCGCAGGTGCTCCGCGCCGACCCGGACGGCGCACGCTGGCTCTACACCGGCGACCTGGGTTACATGGACGCGACCGGCTGCCTGTATGTGGTGGGGCGCAAGAAGCACATGATTAAGGTCGCTGGGTTCAACGTGTACCCCAATGAGATCGAACACATCTTGGAAGAACATCCGGCGGTGAGCGAAGCCGCCGTCATCGGCGTGCCCGACAAGATGCACGGCGAGCGCATCCTGGCCTACGTGGTGCGGGCGCCCGGCGCGGAAGTCGCCGAGTCGGAACTGCTCGATTTTTGCAAAACCAACCTATCGCCTTATAAGGTGCCGCGCCGCCTCACTTTCCGCGAGAGCCTGCCAAAGAACGGCGTCGGTAAGGTGCTGCACAAAGAACTCATCCGGCAGGAGCTTGAATCGGGCAAGCGCAAGGGCCGCCGCCCTGACTTCGCCGCGCCCACGGTCGATGACCCCGACATCGCGCCCGAAGCCTACTTCTGCGAAATCCTGCCGCGCGCCTTCGCCGATTACGTCGCCGCGCACCCGCCCGGCGACGAGATGGAAGGGACGCGCTTCGTCGTGCAGTACACCGTCAACGGCGATGTATTTAGCATCCACATCACCGACGGGCGGCGCATGACGGTCCGGCAAGCGCCCGCCGAGCGCTCAACTATCGCCTCGCGCATCGACCTCGCCTCGTGGCGCGATTCGGTGACGGGCCGCGTGTTCACCGGGTTGGCGCCGATTGCGATGGGCGCGACCGCGCCGCGCCTGGCGATGCTGAAGGATGCACACGGCACCGTTCACCTGGAACTGGCGCGCCCGGACGGTTCGCTCTACCGGGCCAGCATTACCTACAACGGCGATACGGCCACCGCCGTCACCGTGCAGATGAGCGCCGACGACTACAGCGCGATGAGCCGGGGCGAGATCAACGGCGTCGAGGCGCTGCTGTCGGGCCGGCTGCGCGCGACCGGCGACATCAGTTTTCTACAAGTGCTGGCTTCATTAAGAGAATAATGCCGTTTTATTTTGCCTTACGGTATAATCGGACGACGAACCGGTCTATCACAGACAAGCGATGAACTGGCACTACGCACCCTATACCTGGCTTCTCCTCGTCGCAGCCGTCATCTCTGTAACCCTTGCTCTGTACGTATGGCGCCGCCGGACCGGTCCCGGCGCCACGCCATTTGTTCTGTTCATGCTGGCAATCGCCGAGTGGTCATTGGCGGGCGTGTTCGTCCTGCTCTCCGTTGATTTGAGCGCCAAGCTGTTTTGGGCTAATGTGCAATACCTGGGCGCGGTGGTGGTGCCGCCGCTGTGGTTGTTGTTCGCGCTCCAGTACACCGGCCAGCAAGACAAGTGGTTTATCGCCCGCTACCCGGCGCTGCTGCTCATCGAGCCGCTGGTCGCCTTGATCCTTCTGTGGACCAACCCCTGGCACCAGATGTTTCGCAGCAACGCCCGGCTCGACACGAGCGGCTCTTTCCCGGTGCTGGCCGCGACGCACGAGCCGGCTTTCTGGGCGCACACTTTCTACTCTTATGGGCTGCTGCTGGTCGGCACTTTTTTGATCATTTACCGGCTCACCCATTCGACTCAACTGTACCGGGGCCAGTCGGCGGCTTTGCTGGTCGGAGTGTTTACGCCGTGGGCCGTTAACGTGATGTTTATGCTGAACCTGATCCCTTTCGACCCGACGCCGTGCGCGTTCACGGTATCGGGCGCGGCGTTTGCTTGGGGCTTGTTTCGCTACCGCCTGCTGGATATCGTGCCGGCCGCGCGCGACGCCGTGCTTGAAAGCATGCGCGACGGGGTTATTGTGCTAGATACTCAAAACCGCGTGGTAGACCTCAACCCAATGGCGCAGCAGATTATCGGGTGCAGTGCGAGCCAGGCTCTCGGCCAGCCCATCACTAACCTGCTGAACTGGCCCGACCAGGGGCGGAATATGCAGGTCTCGAAAGAGGTCTACACCGAGACCATGCTTAACAACGGCACAGGCGGGGACCATTATTTCGACCTCCGGCTTTCGCCGCTTTACCAGGATGACAACCTCGTCGGTCGCCTGGCCGTCCTGCACGATGTCACCGAGCGTAAGCAAGCCGAGCAGGAAAAAGAGCGCCTGATCGAAGAACTGAATGCCTTTGCGCACACCGTCGCGCACGATCTCAAGAACCCGCTGAGTACGGTCATCGGCTTCTCGATGCTGCTTGAGGAGGATTTTGAGTCGCTTCCTAAGAAAGACTTGCGCGAGCTTTTGCACAGCATTTCGCACAACAGCCGCAAGATGAACAACATCATCGACGAGATTCTCACCCTGGCCGGCGTGCGCAAGCTGGAGCGCGTGCCCCAAGAGCCGCTCGATATGGCGCTGGTCGTCGCGGAGACCCATCACCGGCTGGCGTATATGATCGAGGAATACCAGGCGGTGATCGTCCTGCCCGGCAAATGGCCGGTGGCGTGCGGCTACGGCCCGTGGGTCGAGGAGATATGGGCCAACTACTTGAGCAACGCCATCAAATACGGCGGCGACCCGCCGTACATCGAGCTGGGCGCGACCGAACAGGACGACGGCATGGTGCGCTTCTGGGTGCGCGACAACGGCCAGGGACTCACCCCGGAGCAGCAGACGAAGCTGTTCATGCCCTTCACGCGCCTGCACCAAACGCGCGCGCTGGGCCACGGGTTGGGGCTTTCGATTGTGCAGCGCATCGCCGAGAAGCTGGGCGGTGGAGTTGGGGTGGAGAGCGCGCCGGGCGCGGGCAGCGTCTTCAGCTTCACGCTGCCGCGCGCCGGGCGCAAGACCTGACTTGATTCTCAGGCGGCCGGCACGGTCACCACTTTAACCGGCGTGCCTAATTGGTTCATAAAATCGAGGCAAACATCCCAGGTCAGCGGAAACTGTGCCGTGTCGGCGCCGGCAAGGTACATAACGATATCGGCTAATAGGTCGATATCTTCGTCTGGACCGAACCCCCCGGTAACAAAGCAGTTCTCGGCCCAATCGACCAACTCGGCCAGCGTGATTTCCTGGTTAAGGTAAGTTAACAGTTTATCACTCACTGTCTGGCGTGTAATCATCTTCCACCTTCGCATTTTCCCTAGTCTTGCTTTTTGATGACTTGGTGTCCACTGTCAAAGGGATACTTTTGATGCCGTTCTACTAACTCGCCCTTACCATTGTATATCTCTTGGACCACTTGTAACGTTTTTTCGCCGGCATCCACTGTTTTTATCATGCGCTGAAATCCATCAATACCTTCACGGTCACGCCAATAGCGTCGCCCACCGGTGGGAAGTTCCTCCCAATTGGGAAACTCCCGTTCGTTTTGTTGGCGCGTTGCCATATCAGGCTCCCTTGTCTGGGAGGCACGGCGCGCAGCCGTGCCTCCCAGTTACAATGGCGTTCAGATCACGCCTAGCGTTTCCCCTACCTGCTTGAACGCCGCCAGCGCCCGGTCTAGATCGGCGCGCGTGTGCCCTGCCGAGTTCATCACCCGGATGCGTGCCTTGCCCTGCGGCACGGTGGGGTAGCCAATTGCCATCGCAAACACGCCCGCCTCGAACAGCGCCTTGCTGAACTGCTGCGCCAGCGGCGCTTCGCCCAGCATCACCGGCACGATGGGCGTTTGAGTGTGGCCGGTGTCGAAGCCGAGCGCTTGCATCGCGCGCTTGAAGTATTCCGCATTCGACCACAGCCGGTCCACCAGTTCGGTGCTGCCCTCCAGAATATCGACCGCCTCCAGGCACGCCGCCACGTCCGGGATGGTCATCGCGCTGGAGAACAGGAAAGGCCGCCCGCGCTGCCGCAGCCAGTCGATGATCGTCTTGTCGCCGGCCACCACGCCGCCCACCGCGCCGAACGCTTTCGACATCGTGCCCACCTCGATATCAACCTGGCCGTGCAGGTCGAAGTGATCGACGATGCCGCGTCCGCCCGTGCCGAGCACGCCTTCGCCGTGCGCGTCGTCTACCATCAAGATGATGCCGTGTTCGTTGGCGACTTCGGCGAGCGCCGGCAGCGGCGCGATATCACCGTCCATCGAGAACACGCCGTCGGTGACGATCAGGCGATGGTTATAGTCGGTCGTTTCGACGATCTTCTTGCGCAGGTCGTCGGGGTTGTTGTGCGCATAGCGCACGACCTCGGCGCGGCTCAGCCGGCAGCCGTCGATGATGCTGGCGTGGTTCAACTCGTCCGAGAAGATCACATCGCCTTTGCCCACCAGCGCCGGGATCGTGGCGAGGTTCGCACAGAAGCCGCTTTGAAAAGTAATGGCCGCCTCTGCTTTTTTGAACGCCGCCAGGCGCTCCTCCAGCTTGAGGTGCAGGCGCATCGTGCCGGCGATGGTGCGCACGGCGGCGGGTCCCACGCCGTATTCGTTCACCGCCTTCTGCGCGGCCTCGCGCAGCCGGGGATGGTTCGCCAGGCCCAGGTAGTCGTTCGAGCAGAAATTGAGCACGTCCTTACCATCGACTTTGATGTGCGCGCCCTGCGCCGTCTCGATGGTGCGGATGCGCGTAAACAAACCCTGCTCTTTGAGGCCGGCAATTTCTTGCTCGATCCATGCGGTTTTGGTTGACATCACGTTCTCCTTGCATGTCATAACGATTCAAGCGGCGCCTATTTTAGCACCGAGCTATCCGTCCGGCTTTTGCTTTCTCGGCTTCGGCGGGTCAAACGTGTCCCGAATCACCGGGCGGCCGGCCTCGTAGGTTTTGCGCTGCCAGCCGAAGAGTCCACTGTAGACGTACTGACCGCCCGCGCCTTCTTCGTAGAGGTGGATGCTGCGCTGTTCCACATCCTGCCAGAACTCAGCGCCGCAGCGCGTGCAGTGATAGCAGTGTTCGCGCTCGACATCGGCGCGCGCCGAAAGCGTTACGTCTTTGCGCGCCAATTCGCGCGGCGGGCGCGGCCCGCTCCGCCAGGCCAGCATTCCATCATAGACGAGACCGTACTCGCCGCACCGGGGGCAGGGATACGAATCGTCGATGAGGGTCACTGCACATTCACCTGGCACAGGATCGAGTTAAGCGTCCCCATTCCATAATACTGCTCCGGCGCCCATTCCCAGTAGTTGGCGAAAGATTCTTCGACAAGGATGGTGTGCTGCCCGGTTCCCAAGCCGGACGGCAGCGACCAGTACCCGTACACGGTCGATCCCTGGGAGACAATGCTCGCGCCGGTGTGCGTCGTCTCATCGACAAGCAGGCTCCACGCGAAGTACTGGCCGGCCATAGCGACCTGTTCGGGGTTCGTACCGTTCAGATGCATGACGATGGTCAACGGCACGCCGGCCGGCACCGTTGCGCCGAAGGAGCCGCCGCCCTCCCAGCACGCGCGCACCCAGATTTCGACCGGCTCCTGCGGCTGGCCGGGCGATGGCTCTTGCGGTTCGGCGGTCGGGGTGGGCGTCGGGGTAGGCGTCGGCGTCGGGGTGGGCGTCGGCGTGGGGAGCGGCGGCGCTGCCGCTGCCGGCACATCCGCGCAGTTCCCGATCTTCTTAACTAGGTCATCGCGTACCCACGAAGCATCAACCAGCCGCCACCACGGGTAGCCGTCGTAGCCGGTCGCCTGCCCGGATACTTCCATGTACTCGCCTTGCGCCATCGCGCCCCGCACCGGGTAGATGGTGCCCGGCCCGCCGCGCCGGTTGATGTCGCGGGCTGCGACCGCTATGCAGATTTTCGGCAGTTCGTATGCGGTGAGATCGAAGCCGCACTCGACCGCGCCGAACAGCCCGCTTTGCGCTGCGGCGGCGCATGCCGGCCCGGCCTTCGCCGCGAGCATATCTACATCCGGCTGCACCACCTCCGAGTCGGCGTCTACCCGCCCCGCGTCGTTGAGCGTCACGCCCGCCGCCTGGCCCGGCTCGGTCAAAGCAAAGTGGATCGCTTCGAGGCGCGCGCTCAGTTTTCCCTCGACCAGCGTCATCATCAGCGCGGGCTTTTCGTCCACCGCACCCATCGTCAGCACCGCCGTAGACCCCAGGCTGATATCCAGGCCGTTGACGTTGAACGTCACCTCGGCCCCTGACGGGCTTTGCACCACCAGCGCATTTGGCGCTTCGCTGCACGCCGGCAGGCCGATCCCGGCGCTGAAGTAGAACGCCTGCATCGGCCCGTAGCGCGGCCCGGCGCTCTCGTCCGTCACCGGCAGCGCCGCCGGCGCAGCGGGATCGTCTGCCGCCACGTACTCGCCGAAGACCCACGCGCCGGCCTCGGTCTCGTACCAGGTGCGCGACGCGCTCGCGCCCACCAGCACCAGCGCCGTCCCCGCGCCCACCGTCTCCACGATGTTGGCCGCCGTGGTCGGCGCGCTGCGTAGATTCACGCGCGCCGTGGTGTGCGCCGCCGCCGGCTCGACCGGCGCGGCGGCCTCGTCCGGCGGCACCGCGTTCTCCAGCGACGCATCGCCCATCAGCAGGAAGGTCACGCCCTGGCCCGGCGCCAACATCACACCCGGCAGGTCGGCCCGCAGATTCAGCACCGCCACGCCCCACTCGCCGGTGTCTACGTCGAGCGGCGCGGTCGCAACCTGTTTGAGATCGAGCAGCGGCGCGGTGTCGGCGGGCGCGCCGAAGGCCAGGTCGTCGCGCGCCTCCCAGAAGGTCGCGTCGATGCGCGAATGCCCGTAGCACGCCTCGTCGAGGCCCAGCAGCCCGCACGCCTCGCCCACCGCTGCCAGCGCCGTCTCGACGGCAGCCGGGCAGCTATCGTCGTCCTGGGCGTTTGCGGCGAGAGGGATACACAACACTAATACCAGCGCTAGCGCACACACTTTGTACAGCTTCATGGTTTGTATCTCCATTACTCTAAACTCAGCGCGGCGCGCCAGGCCCGCGCTTTTTCGGCCAGATAAGGATCACTCCTGGCAATCACGTCATAGATATAAGCTGCGTCTTCCGGGCGGCCCACCGCCGCGTAATGCGCGGCCAGGTCCAGCCACGGCGCATAAGCCGTCTCGCCGGGGCCGGGCGCGCGAAGCTGCGGCAGGTAGTAGAAGTGGGTCAACTGGCCGAAGGCCGGTCCGTAGACGGCAACCGCGAAGTGTTGGAACACTGCGCCGGCCGGCACCGCCTTCGCCAACAGTGGCTCGGCGCGCGCCCAATCGTCCTCGGCGATGGCCTGCTTGGCCAGCGTGTAGTTAGCGCGCGCGCCGAAGGCCGGGTCGATAAACAGCGCGGTGCGCGCGGCGCGTGCGGCGGCGTCCCAATCGTCCATTGCGGCGTAGACCTCGGCTAGGTACAGGTACGGCTCCCACTGCGCCGCCGGCGCGCGCGCGACCGCCGCCTCGAGCCACTGCACCGCTTGCGCGTAATCGCCGGCTGCCAGGTAATAGCGCCCGACCGCCTCCTGCGCCCACCAGTCCGGCACGGCCTCCGCCGCCTCCACGATGCGCGCGGCGTCTTCGAGATAGGAATCAGAAGAGCCGCTCGCCGCTACTGCAATCGCCAGCGCCTCCGCCGGCTTGTCCAGCGCCCGCGCCGTGTCGATGGCGCGCCGGCGCGCCGCGTCGCGGCCTGCCTCCGCCCAGAAGTCCGCGCCGGCAAACCAGGGATTCGCCAGCAGCGCTTCGACGTACATTTCTTGGGCGCGCGCCGTGTCGCCCATCTGTTGGTAGTAGCTGCCCAGCAGCAGCCGGTACGTATCCAGCTTGGGGTTCAACTCGACCGCCCGCGCCAGCGCGCCCGCCGCCGCTTCGAAATCGCCGCGCTGCGCAAGGAGCGCGCCCAGGTTCGCATAGCCCAGGTCGAAGCTGGGGCGCAGCGCCAGCACCTCCTCGTGCGCGGCAATCGCCAGGTCGAGATAAAGGTCCGGCTTTTCCGCCGCCAGCCGCCCCAGCACGTAAGCCCGCTGCACCTGGTACAGATCCAGCGCCGGATCGATGGCGGCGGCGGTCTCGGCGGCTTGCAGCGCGCCTTCCGGGTCGCCGCTGCCCAAGCGGTCGGTGCTTTGCCGCAGATGCCACATGCCCCAGTCCACCGGCACGAACCCCGCCGCATACACGGCCAGCAGCGTCCCGGCGAGCGCAGCCATCCGGCGCCGCGTTGGTCTGGACGCGGTGGGCGGCGCCTCGACGAACGCCGCGCCGCCGGTGACATATCCCGCGTAGACCAGCAGCGGCAGCACCATCGGCGTAACCGTGAACACATCGACCACGCCCTGCACGCCGAATCCGACGAACGCCGCCAGGCACGCTTCCAGGCGGAGCCGGTGCCGCGCGTCGGCGGCGCGCCAGTGCTGCTGCCATGCCCACACACCGGCGGCTACCAGCCAGACCAAGACTGCCAGCCCCGCCGCGCCGAGTTCGGCTGCGGCCTGTAAATACAGGTTGTGCGCCGCTACCAGCTTGTCGAGCAAAGACACGAGCGCCGGGTCGCGGTAAGCGCGCAGCATCTCACCGTACCGGTACGGCCCCACGCCCAGGACCGGGTGATCGCGCACCATCTCAAGCGCGCTGCGCCACATATCCAAACGCCCGGCGTCGCCCGCGCCGCGCCCGACGAAGAGCTGTAAGAACAGATAGCCGCCGGCTGCGATCACAATCACCGCGACCAGCGCCAGCGCCGCCCAAACCGGCGGACTCAGGCGGGGCAGCGCGCGCCCGCTCTGCGCGAAACGCCGCCCCAGTGCGAACATCGCCATCACGCCCAGCGCCGCCCCAGCCGACATCCACCCGCCGCGCGACTGCGCCAGCAGGATCATGACGACCAGCCCGCCCAGCAGCAGCCACGCGCCTTGCCGCAGGTCACGCTTGCGTGCCGTAAGCGCCCACGCCAGCGCCGCCGGGATGAGCAGCGCGGCGTAATTCGCTACAAAGTTCGCGTTGGTCATCGCCAAGCTCAGCCGGTACAGGTACGGTGGGAACAGCCCCGCGCCGACCTGCGGCCAGCCCTGGGTAAAGCCGCTGAGCAGCGTCGAGATGCCAAAGTACCAACTGGCAAACTCGACCGCGCTCAGCATCACCGCCACCGCCGCCCCGATGAACAGCGCTTCGAACAGCCAGCGCTGCCGCCCGGCCCGGACGACATCAACCAGCAGGTAAAAGAGCAGCACGTGCACCAACTGCGCCCAGCACTGCTCCAGGCTGACGCGCGGGAAGCCTCCCGCCAGCGACGACGCCAGCAGCGCCGCGCCGTATGCCAGCAGCGGCCCGTCGAACGGCGTAGCGGGCAGGCCGCGACCGTCTCGCCACAGGCGGCACAGCCATAGGCCCAACACCGCCGTGACGATGACCTGGTGCAAGATGTGTAGAATGAGATTCGCCTCGGTGTAGGTCGAGCCGCCGATGAAGGTTAGATAGAGGACGAATGCCAACAGCAGCAGGCGCGGCAAGGGAGCGCGCTGCTGGGTCTGGGTTTGGGTGGATTGTGTCTCTGCCATGCACCCATTGTACTTGAAATGCAGAATTTTACAGAGAAGGTGTCCATGCGGTGGCACCACAAAATAACGTGGTCGCCAGTTTAGTAGGGGCGGGTTTCAAACCCGCCCCATGCGCATCAACTTAAGAATTTTGACCGTTTGTGCGCCTGTTCCCCCTCTCCCCAAACCCCTCTCCCACGAGGGGCGAGGGGCTTACCGG
>JAFGMM010000086.1 GCA_016927535.1 Anaerolineae bacterium | reverse complement strand
GGCATTTTGGGCTAGCGCGCATCTGACTCCCCTCGCCCCTTGAGGGAGAGGGGACGGGGGTGAGGGGGAGCAGGCGCTTAAGTTGATATGCAGGGGCGGATTTCAAACCCGCCCCTACCGAGTCGGTGACTATACTGTTTTACAGCGCCATTCGCGGTTAACTTTCGCCCTTTTATGTTTCCATCGCGTCCAGGTGCAGCACGTGATACAGCAGCACGCCCACCGATACGTGTACGTTCAGTGAGCGCCCTTTGCCGTACATCGGCAGGAAGACCGAGCTATCGCACGCGGCGAGCACGGCGCGCTTGACGCCGGAGTCTTCGTTCCCCACCACCACGCACAGCTTGGCGGGATAGTCGAAGACATAATACGGCGCCGATTGGTCGGTGATCTCCAGCGCGCAGATGTGGTAACCCTGCGCCTTTAGATCGGCGATGGCTTCGGTCGCTTCTTTGACGTAGCGCCACGGGATGCGGTGATCTTTGTATCGCGCCACCTTCTCGATCTTGGGATTGGGCGGCGCGGGCGTGACGCCGCACAGCACCAGGTCGCGCACGTCGCAGGCGTCGGCGATGCGAAAGATCGAGCCGACGTTGATGGGATAGGCCACGTCCGAGAGCAGCACCGCGGTTGTGCGCGGCGGCTTATAGGCGCGGCGCTGCTCGCGTAAGAAGCGTTTGAGCGGGGTTCCGTGTAAAGGCTGCATCCCAGAGTCTACCGGTCTTCATGAACATACGGCGTCGCCATGCTCTGCTGCACCGCCCATTGGATCATCGCCGGGTCTTTGGCCGCACCGGTGCAGAGGCGGTCCGGCTGGGGGATGATGTCGCAGCGCCCCAGGTCCAGCCGGTCGGCGTCCCAGCAGGTCTGCACCGTGACGTCGGCCTCGGTCAGGCCGGCGGTGTGGTATGCGCAGGCATACGCCAGAAGCTCGAAGTCGGCGGCGTCCAGGGTGATCAGCGTACCGCGCAGCGAGCGCGCGAACGCCGCCGCGCGCGCGCCGTGTTCGGGGTCGCGGCTGTTGCTGACGCGCTTCGAGTCGTGCAGGAAGGCGAACAACTCCACCACCGCGACCTTTGCGCCGGTTCGCTCGGCCAGCCGCAGGCCGTTGTTATACACGCACTGCCAATGCAAAAACCCGTGGATGCCGTGCCATGCCAGCGCGAAATCCGCGCGGATGGTCTCAATCATCTTCTGGGAGATCATTGCCATTCCCGTTCGGCTTTTTCCGGTGGTTCCGGTCCGGGTTGGCCTGCAAGGCCGCGAATTCCTCGGCGGTCATGCCGAAGATCAACTCGTCGAAGTACTCGCCCTGGGTGAACCCCATACGCCGGAGCTGCCCCTCCAGCGCGAAGCCCATCCGCACGTGCATTTGAATCGACGGCGCGTTGAAATCGTGTACGCTCGCGTTGACCTTCTGGTAACGCAATTCCTGGAAGAAATAGCGCAGCACCAACCGCACCGCTTCGGAGGCGTAGCCCCGGCGCTGGTACTGGGGCGCGATGGCGACCCCATAGCTGAAAGTGCCGGCGCGCGGGTTGCACGAATGGGCGCTGATGCAGCCGACCAGTCTGCCGTCGAGGGTTTCGATCTCGAGGTGGAAGCAGTCGCCTTCGGGCCGTTTGAGGGCGGTTTCTTCGGCCCACTGCCGGACCGCCGCGCGCGACTGCGGAAACCACACCTGGTCGAGCGAGCGGCTCATCTCGCTGAGTTGGTTCCATTCGAAATGGAACTGCCAATCCTCCGGCTCCACCGCGCGCAGCCGGACCAGTTTGCCTTCCCAAACGTTTTTGTTATTCATGGCGCAGCTCCACCTCCAACGCGCCCGCGCCGCCCGGCAGGTTGCGAATGCTGATCTTCTCCCAGCCATCCGGCCAGCACGGGTTGAAGTGTGCGGTGCCCTGCCGCCAGGTAAGACCGAGCAATCCCTCCATCACCGCCCAGATGAAAGTCGGCGCGACCCAGGGCGACAGGCGCATGCCCAGGTTAACGCCGGTCTCGCCGTGGAAGTACTCGGCAAACTCGGCCTGGTTGATATTGAGCGCCGCGTCCACTGCCTCGACGACCGGGCGCGCGACCATCTCCAGCGCGGCGAGCGCGCGGTCGGGGTCGTGCGGCGCGACGGTCGCCGCGTACCACAGCGTCAGGTTGGGCCAACTGCCGCCCAACAGGCCAAAAGCGGCGGCGGGGTCATACGCCGGGTTGGAGCTTGGGACGGTGCGCATACCGCACGCGCTCCAGAAGTCGGGCCGCGCCAGCCGCTCAAGCACCTGGCAGGCGCGGTCGGGCGGCGCGACGCCGCACAGGAGCGGGAAGAGGTTATCGCCGGTAAGCTGGTCATCCGACTCCGTGAGCCGGTAGTGTGCGCCGGTCCAGAGCTTTTCGTTGATCGCTTCGGCGATGTGTTCGGCGGCGGCGGCATAGCCCGGCTCGCCGGTCAATTCGGCGGCCAGGCGCAGCGCCATCGCCGTCAGCGCGTTGATCTCGGTCACCGCGCCGGCGATTACGCCGCCGGGGATGATGTTGCGCCAACTGCTGATCCCCTGCATCGCAAGGCCGGCGGGGACGGTGTGGAGCAGCCCGTCCTCGCCGATTGCGCCGTGCAGGTAATCGGCGGCGGCGCGCACCGAAGGCATAAAATCTTGCCGGAAAGCTTCGTCGTTGTGGTGCTGCCAGTGGTGGTAAATTCCCCAGATGTAGAGCGGGGTATTGTCGGCGACGTTAAGGCCGTAGTCGTTCACCCCGCCCGACTCCATATCGACGTATTCGACGATCTGGCCGTTGGGCTTTTGACGGTCGCGGAAGACTTGCAGCGCGGCGGGCGCGAACCAGGGCGCGACGTAATCGGCGCCCACGGTCATCCAACCGGTGTCGCGTCCGACGACAATGGTGTAGGCGTGCGGCGCGTTGCTCATCCCCCAGCCGAGCGTGTAGTAGCGCATGCAGCGGGCGATGTTGTCCTTTGCGTACTGAAACGCGGTGTTCAAGAGGGGGCTGGGAGTCTCGAGTATACAGGTGTCCTGGAGTGCTGTTGATCGTGGTATCATCAGGTTGCGGGTAATCCTTTCTAATTTTGGTTTCAGGTGTCGTCGCTTTCTTCGACATCCTCCTCATCGTCGCCGGTGCGCACGGCCAGATAGCCGGTCACGAATCCCGGCTCCTGGGCCAGGCGCAGCGCTTCGTCCGCGCCCGCCAAGTTTTGACTCAGCGCCGCCTGCAACAGTTCGCGCTGTGCGTCGAGCAGGGCGCGCTGCTGCCGCCGGAGCCGCCAATCATTCACCAGCGCGGCCAGCGCGCCGAACGCGCGGAACGCGGTCTCGGCTACTTCTAACAATCGTTCGAGCCGGTCGATGCGGCGCAGCCATTTGTCGCCGCTTTCCAAGCGCAGCGGCGCGGGCGGGCGCGCTTCGACCTTTGGCTCTAAAGCCGGCGGCCGGGAAGGCGCGAGCGTAAGCGCATTATCCCACACCGTGCCCAACCGCGCCGGTTCATCGAGCAGTTCGCGCCAGCGCGGGTAGACGGTCGCGCGCACCTCGCCGGGCGTCACGGCCGGCCGCGGGCCGGCGCGCAGCGGCGCCACGCCGTAGCGCCACGCGGCAATGCTCACTTGCAAGAGCGTTTGGTCGCTCGTG
Organism: Anaerolineae bacterium; assembly: GCA_016927535.1. Classification (GTDB taxonomy): domain Bacteria; phylum Chloroflexota; class Anaerolineae; order Aggregatilineales; family JAFGMM01; genus JAFGMM01. The sequence goes on along the minus strand of JAFGMM010000086.1, from coordinate 622 downwards.
TGCTGCCGGATGTAGTGCAGCGTATACTGCTCAAAGAAGCGGGGAACCGGTGTATGTCTTTCCATACCTGGCACCTCTCATAACTTAACTCGTCTATCTAAGTACCTGACGACCGGTGGTAAACCTCTTCCATGGCATAGATCAAATCCTGCGTCTTCTCCACCTGTTCCGATACGTCGTCAAACAGCCGTTGGGCGCTGCTGCTGTCGATATCTTTGGCGTCGATCAACTGCATCTGGGTGTATGCGGTGCCTATCGCGGCGAGCATGTTGTCGATCTGGATATCGGCGCGCTTGACGACACTCTCAAGGTGTTGGAGGTTTTGCAACTGGGTGCGTTTGCTTTGCAGCGCGCGCTCCAGTTCGGCGCGCACGTCGGGGTCGCTCTCGGCTGCCAGGCGCGCTGTCATACGCTCAATCGCCGCCGGCACGGTTTTCAGGTCGCTCTTCAATACCGGGTTGTTGGCTAAGTTATCCACCCGGCGCACCAAGCCGCGAATCGCTTCGATGCCTTTGTCCATTTCGTCGGCGGCCTTTTGGAGCGTGACCCGCTTGGGGCCAACTTGCGCGCGAATCAGGTCGTCCATGCCCCGGCGATAAAGCAAGGCGCGCTCCAACCGCTC
>JAFGMM010000085.1 GCA_016927535.1 Anaerolineae bacterium | reverse complement strand
CCTCTTATCCCCCTCTCCATTGGATGGAGAGGGGGAAGACGCGCGAAGCGCGGCGGGGGTGAGGTAAAAGCTTATTTTCAGAGGAGGGATGGTTGGGAAGCCGACCCACCTCCCCCCTTGTGCTTCCGATTCAGTCCAACAAGCCCAGTGTTCTGGCCTGCGCGACCGCTTCGGTGCGGCTGCCGACCTGGAGCTTGCTGTAGATTTGGTTGATGTACCATTTGACCGTGCCCAGCGCCAGGATCAGTTCCTTGGCGATCTCACGGTTCGAGCGGCCCGCCGCGACGAGCTGCAAGATTTCTTGCTCGCGCTTGGTGAGCGGGTCGGCGAGGGGTTGGAGGGGCGCAGCGTCTTCGGCTGCCGCCGCGTCCAGGCCATCCAGCAGCGCTTTAAGGGCTGCATCAGGGTCGGCAAAGGTTTGGCTAAGTTTCCTCGCCTCGGCGAACTCCTCCGGCGATATCTCAGGCTCGATGTGGATGAAGTCCATGTGCCCGCCGGTGCGGACGACGTAATAGTAACAGAGCGCCAGCGCTTCCAACGCCTTTCGCTTCCATCCCATAGCGTAAAGGACAAACCGGATGCCGACCAGCCCATAGACAAGGTAGCGGACCAACTGGGCTTCCTGCGACAGGATTAGCCCCCTTTTGCGCAAACATAAAGCCTCGTCGTACCGGCCCAGTTCGTAGCAGGCCGTCGAAAGCGCATCGAGCGCCGTTACAATCCCCCACCGGATGCCGATTTTCTCACAGAGCGTAAGCCCTTCACGAGCCAGCTTCTCGACCTTTTCATATTCTTTGGATTCGAACATGGCGTAAGCCTTACAGGGGATCGCCATGGCGATTCCCCACTGGCTGTCGATTTCTTGGAAGAGGGCCAGGCACCGTTCAAAGGTCCGCTTGCGCTCGACACCATCCTGGCTCAGGTTTCCCAGCCAGTTGAGCACAAACGCCATGCCCCACTTGTCGCCGATTTCCTCGTAGATGGCAAAGCTCTCGTTGAAGTATTGTATCGCCTCCGCATATTTCCACTCGAACCCGGCGATTTCGCCCAGCCGGGCCAGGATAAACGCGATTTCGTCGCGCGCACCGAAGCGGCGCGCGACGGCAAGCCCTTCCTGGAGCAGCGCCTTGGCCTCGCCGAGCAAACTCAGGCTGTTATCGAGCACGCCTTGCCGTGCCTGCACTTTGCCCAGGAGCAAGCTCTTTTCACCGGTGGGTTTGTCGGCCCCCAGCGCCTCGGCGGTCTTTGCAAAGATCTTCGCCCCTTCCCGGTACCGGCTGCGGGTATCGTAGAAGAACCAGAGACTATCCAGGCCCCTTTCGATCTCGGCTTCTTTCGTATGTGCGATAGCCCAGTGCCACGCCGCCCGGATGTTCTCGATTTCGCCCTCGATGGCATCCAGCGCCTCACCCGGCCGGCTGCCGCGCATCGGTTCCCACTGGGCCTGTAAGAAGTCTATGTAATAGGTGCAGTGCAAATCGTGCGTCCGGTCGCGCAGGTCGGGCCGCTCGTCCAACTTCTCTTCGGCATACTGCCGCACCAGTTCGTGCATGTCGTAGCCGCCCGCCGCGTCCGAGCGCAGCAGCGATTTATCCACCAGCACCGACAGCATGGGCAGCGGCGCCCCGGCGACCGCTTGCGCGGCCTCGCGCGTGAAGCAGCCTTGGAACACCGACAGCCGTTTGAATACGCCTTGTTCGGTCTCGGTCAGCAATTGCCAGGACTGCTCCAACACGGCTCGCATACTGCGGTGGCGCAGCGGCACATTGCGGGCGCGCGTCTCTAGAATATCCAGGCTACGCTTAATCTCTTGGGCGATTTCGTCGCACGACAGCACCCGCACCCACGCCGACGCCAGTTCGATTCCGAGCGGCATCCCCTCCACCAGCGCGCAAACCTGGAACACGCCGTCTTGCTCGTCCTCGAACGAAAAATCGGCGCGCATGCGGCGCGCGCGCTCGACGAAAAGCTGCACGGCGCTGTAGTCCTCGATGCGCAGGTGACCGCCGCTCTGCGCCCGGTCGATCTCCGGGAAGCGCATCCCCTGGACCGGCCAGAGCCATTCCTCTTGCAGGTGCAGCGCCTCGCGCGATGTTGCGATGATCTTGACGCCCGGCGCGCGGGCCAGGATGTCGCTCACGATTTCCACACCTTCGACCAGGTGCTCGAAGTTATCCAACAGCAGCAGCAGCTTTTTCTCGCCCAGGTAGTTGAGAAGCTGCTGCCGGGGGTCGCCGGCCTGGTAAATCTGGAGGCGGACCGCCTCCGCAATCGTCGAGATGATGTACTCCGGCGAACTGACCGCCTGGAGCGGGACGAAGTAAACGCCATCAGGATAGGCCCGAATCTGGCCGGCGGCGGCCTCCAATGCCAGGCGCGTCTTACCGATGCCGCCCGGCCCGATCAGCGTCAGCAAACGGCAGGCGGGGTCGGTCAGCAGGTTGGTGATCTCGTCCATCTCCTCTGCCCTGCCGACAAATGGCGTGACTTGCGGGGGCAGGTTGTGGGTAAGTCCTTCTGCCACGGTCACTCTTCTGTCTTGCTCGTATGTATCCAGACACCGATAATTTTAGCCTGGATGCGGCGTTCTTGCCTCGTATATTTTGCGCGGGTTGGGCGGCGGTTAGACGCCGGTTCCTTGCCGCCCGGTTCGTGCTAAAATGGACAATACATGACTTACGCATCTCAGGGGGACACGATGAGCGAGCCAGCCTTTGCCCCATACGATCCGAAGCGCGGCCTGCCGGCGTCCCACCCCCGGAAAAAGCCGCGCCGGTGGGGCTGCCTGATCGCACAGTTGGGCTGCTTGTCCGCCGGGCTGACGCTGGCGGTGGCGCTGGGGGTGGCGGTGGTGATCGGCCTGGTCGTGATCGGCGACCTGACCGAACAGCTAGAAACCGGCCTGTCCGAGTTGGAGCAGTACGACGCTACCTCGATGTTCCAGACTACCCGCGTCTACGACCGGCACGGCAACCTGCTGCACGAAGTATTCGGCGAGGGCCGCCGCACGCTGATTAAGCTGGAAGAGATGCCCCAAAATCTCATCGACGCCACCATCGCCACCGAGGACGACAGCTTTTGGGAAAACCCCGGCGTCGATTTGAACAGCGTAATCCGCGCCGCGTTCCAGTGGCTCACGACGGGCGACATCGAGGCGGTGGCCGGCACCAGCACCATCACGCAGCAGGTGGTGCGCAACATCGCTTTCGAGCCGGAATACCGCGTCGAGAAGTCGGTGCGGCGCAAGATGGAAGAAATGATCCTGGCAATGCTGCTCAACGAGCGCAAGACTAAAAGCGAAATCCTGGAGCTTTACCTCAACCTGAACAACTACAGCAACATGGCTTACGGCGTCGAGGCTGCCGCGCAGGTCTATTTCGGCAAGCCGGCCAAAGAGCTTAACCTGGCGCAGGCGACGCTGATCGCCGGGCTGCCCCAGGCTCCCGGCGACCTCGACCCGCTCTCGCCCAGCGAGGAGGTGCGGCGAACCGTCAAGGACCGGCAGCGCATCGTGCTGAGCCTGATGGTCTCGCATGGCTATCTTGCGCAGGCGGAGGCCGACGCCGCTTATAACGAGCCGCTGGTGTTGATGAACCCGGACAAACCGCTGCAAGCGCCGCACTTCACCGTCTACGCCGAACAGGAGGTCCGTGATCTGTTGGCGGCGTTGGGCGAAGACCCGGAACTGTTCCAGTCCGGCGGGCTGCAAGTTTATACCACCGTGGACCTGCGCTACCACAACATGGTGCAGCAGGTAATGCGCGACCACGTGGCCGCCATGCGCGACGCCCACAACATGACCAATGCCGCCGCCGTGGTCATCCACCCGCCCACCGGCGAAATCCTGGCGATGATCGGCAGCGTGGATTACGACGATGACAACATCAACGGCCAATTTAACACGGCAGTCGATGGGCAGCGCCAACCCGGTTCGGCGCTCAAGCCGGTCATGTATGCGACCGCGCTGGAACAGGGCTTCAGCGCGGCGGCGCTGCTCTGGGACACGCCGACCCAGATCGGCACGGGCGGGCAGGTCTACATCCCGGTGAACTACGACGGCGTGTTTCACGGCCCGGTGCGGATGCGCGCCGCGCTCGCCAACTCGTACAACATCCCCGCCGTGCAGATGCTCCGGCAGGTCGGCGTCGAGAATCTGCTGGCGATGGCGTACCGGCTGGGCATCCGCACGCTGGGCGAGGACGCCAGCCACTACGGCCTGTCGCTCACGCTGGGCGGCGGCGCAGTGACCCTGCTGGAACTGACGCGCGCCTACACCGTCTTTGCCAACGAGGGGTATTTGGTCCCCACGGTCGCGGTGGCCTGCATTCTCGACAGCCATGGCGACATTCTGTACCAGTACGAGAATCGCTGCCCGGAGGGGAACAGCACGCCCAACACCGTCAACGCAGGCGCGCAGCGCATCACCGTGCTCGACCCGCGCGTTGCTTTCATCGTCGGCGATATCCTGGGCGACAACGAGTCGCGCACCCCGGCGATGGGCGCAAACAGCCCGCTCAACACCGGCCAACTGGTCACCTCGGCCAAGACCGGCACCTCGAACGATTTCATCGACAACTGGACGGTGGGCTATACGCACAACCTGGCAGTGGGCGTGTGGACCGGCAACAGCGACAACAGCGCGATGGTGAACGTCTCCGGGCTGCAAGGCGCGGCGCCGATCTGGCGCGATGTGATGCTCGGTATCTACGGCAACCCGGACTTACTGGCGGTGCTGGCGCGCGACGGGCAGCTTCTCCCCGATTACCGCAATGCGCCGCCGGGCATGAGCCGCCGCGAAGTCTGCCGGCCCGCCAGCCTGCAAGACCCCGCCGAGACCTGCCCGGTCACCGATATCGAATGGTTCCTCGACTCGCCCGCCGCCGTACCCCAGCCCGACGGCTCGATGGCGGCGCCCGCGCCCACGCCGACCGCGCCGCCCAAGACCGAACCCGACCCCGACGACCCGATGCTCACCGAGATCGGCTACGGCGTCTGGGCGGCGACCGTGCTGCCCATTCCGCCGGACTTACAGCCCGCGCTCGCGCCGCAGACCACCTCCGGCGCGACGCCAATGCCGCCGCCGCGCTACTGCATCGCGCCGCACCGCTGGGCCGAAGACCCCAACGCGCAGCCTCACCTGAAGCTGCTCTGGTTCATCGAAGCGCCCGGCGTCCAGGAGGACGCGGCGCGCGCGCGGCTCTGGGCGGAGGAGCGCAATATCCCGGTGCTGCCCTATCTGCTCTGCGATGACTCGCTGCTGAACCGGTTCAACGCGCCGCAAATCCCCGGCTTCGAGGCGGTGTGGCGGATTACGTCGCCGCGCCCCGGCGAGCAAGTGAGCGGGATCGTGCCAGTGGTCGGTACGGCGCAGTTCCGCCGCGAAGAGGTGCAGTTCTACAAGCTGGAGATCGGCCGGCAGGTCGACAACCCGGACAACTGGCGCTCGGTGACGTTCGGCTCGACGCACGACCAATCGGTGGTCGATGATGTGCTGGAATACCTGTACGCCGATGCGATAGAGCCGGGCAACTGGATGATCTGCCTGGAGTTGGTGATGTGGGACGGCAACTTCCCCACGCCGTATTGTGTGCCGATTGAGATTGTGCGGGAGTAGGGGCACGCCGCGCCCCTACCCCATGCACATCAACTTAAGAATTTTGACCGTTTGTGCGCCTGTTCCCCCTCTCCCACGAGGGGCGAGGGTGTAGAGTCTAGGAATTGTTGGACACGACCAGAGCACGCGACGAAAGCGCGGTGCGCGG
>JAFGMM010000084.1 GCA_016927535.1 Anaerolineae bacterium | reverse complement strand
TTTTTGTGGTATATGGGCTAGCACGAGTCTGACTCCCCTCGCCCCTTGAGGGAGAGGGGTCGGGGGAGAGGGGGAAAAAGCGCTTAAATTGATGTGCATAGGGCAGGTTTGAAACCTGCCCCTACATATGGCGGTGCGCACATCTACTAACTCTGTATATGGGCGCCAATCCGCGCAAGAAACCGTCGCCACGGTATTCTGTAGCGCCGCTCCCCGGCGGCGGGGAGCCAGAAATGTCGCAAGAGGTAGAGATGCAACATGAAACCGTCATCACGACCGGGCAGCTCACCCGGCGCTTCGGCGAGACGGTCGCCGTGAACGCGCTGACGCTCGAAGTCTATCACGGCGAAGTGTTCGGTTTCCTGGGACACAACGGCGCCGGCAAGACGACCACCGTGCGCCTGCTCAACGGCGTGCTGGCGCCGGACGGCGGCGCGGCGCGCGTGTTGGGTATGTCGCCGGTCGAACAGGGGCCGGCGCTGCGCCAACACACCGGCGTCCTCACCGAGACCCCCTCGCTCGATGAGCGGCTGACCGGGCGCACCAACTTAGCCATCTACGCCGACCTGTACGGCGTGCCGCGCGCCGAGGCCGGCCGCCGCATCAACGAACTGCTGGAGATGTTCGAACTGGCCGACCGGGGCGATGACCAAGTTGGCGGCTACAGCAAAGGCATGAAACAGCGCTTGGCGCTGGCCCGCGCGCTGCTGCACCGCCCCCAACTGCTCTTTCTCGACGAGCCGACCGCCGGCCTGGACCCGGTGGCGGCGCGGCAGGTGCACGACCTGATCCACCACACGAGCCGCGAGGAGGGCAACACGGTCTTTCTGTGCACCCACAACCTCACCGAAGCGCAGCGCCTCTGCGACCGCGTGGCGGTGATGGAACACGGGCATATGGTCGCGGTAGGCGCGACCGGTGAACTGGCCCGGCAGATCGGCCTCCCGGTCCGCTTCGAGATCGAGGTCGCGGCAGACCAGGTCGCGCTCGCGCTCGACACGCTGCGCGGGATGAAAGGGGTCGCGCGCTTCGATCAGGAGACACACACCATCCGCGTCACCGGCGCCGACCGCGAATTGATCCCCGGCCTGTTGGCGGCGATGGTGGGCGCCGGCGTGCGGGTCTACCGGGTAGCGCCGCAAGAAGCCTCGCTGGAGGATGTTTACTTTTCACTACACGAAAGAAACCGGGCAAAGGAGGCGACACGATGAATTGGCGTGCAATCGGCGCGATCATCCGCAAAGACTTAAAAGTCGTCTCGCAGAGCAAGGCGGTCATCATCCCGTTGATTATGGTGCCGCTGATCCTGCTGGTCGCCATGCCGGCCGCCATAGGCGTTTTCATCAACGGTGCGGACCTGTCCACGCCCGATGCTTCCGACTTCACGACGATGCTGGAGCAAATGCCGCGCGACCTGCTCGACCAGTACCCGGAGGCGCGAACCGCCAATCATCAAGTCCTGCTCTACGTGCTGCTGTACTTCTTCGCGCCGTTCTTCCTCATGCTGCCGCTGATGGTGGCGAGCGTCATCGCCGCCGACAGTTTCGCCGGCGAGAAAGAGCGCAAGACGCTTGAAGCGCTGATCTACACGCCCACCTCCGACCGGACGCTCTACGTCGCCAAAGTGCTTTCGCCGTGGCTGGCGGCGCTGGCCGTGACCGTGGTCGGGTTGGTCGCTTACGCAGTCGTCGCCAATGTGCTGGCATGGCCGTTCATGGGGCGGGTATTCTTCCCTAACGCGGCGTGGCTGGTGCTGACGCTGTGGGTATCGCCGGCGGCGGCAGGGATGGGCCTGGGGACGATGGTGCTGGTCTCCTCGCGCGTGAGCACCTTCCAGGAGGCCTACCAGATGGGCGGGATGGTCGTGCTGCCGGTGCTGCTGCTGATCCTGGGCCAGGTCGGCGGCGTGATCTACTTCAGCACCGAGTTTTCGCTGCTGGTGGGCCTGGCGCTGTGGCTCATCGACCTGGGCTTGATCTGGTACGGTGCGCGCACCTTCCGGCGCGGCGAACTGCTGGCGAAGCTGTAGCTTTAGGCGCTCCGGTATGACAATCGTCGTCCGGCGAGATGACTTGTGACACCCTGCACAAGCGCGGGCCGGCGTTACAATGCATTCAGTATTTGGAATATTGAATATCGTTCATGAGAGCCTATACAAAACAAGCGCAGCTTTTTCGGTGCCTGGCGCATCCCGTTCGCCTGCAAATCCTGGATATCCTGCGGCGCGGTGAAGAGTGCGTATGCCACATGGAGGCCGTGCTGGGCCGGCGGCAGTCTTACATCTCGCAGCAGTTGATGATCCTGCGTGACGCCGGCCTGGTCGATTCGCGCCGGGACGGGTTGAACGTCTTTTACTGCCTTGCCGCCCCGGAGACCATCACGCCACTGTTGGATGTGGCGCTGGGGCCGCTGGGACAGGCCGGCCGCCATAACCCGGCGGGCTGCCCGTGCCCGCACTGCGCGCCCGTATCGGTTCCAGAGGGCTGCTCCAAGAGCTAGCCGCATCAAGGAGAGAAAACCATGCTCACCATCAAAGTCCTGGGGCCGGGCTGCCCCAACTGCCAGAAAGTCGAACAGCACACCCGCCAGGCGCTTGAGATGTTTCAACCGGAGGGCGGGTACAAACTCGTCAAAGTGACCGATCCGGTCGAAATCAGCCGGTACATCATGCGGACGCCGGGGCTGGTCATCGACGAAAAAGTCGTTTGCGAGGGGCGCATCCCCAAGCCGGAGGACATCATGACCTGGCTGGCCGACGCCCTGGAAGGCACATAACGGTCTTAACGGGTTTAACGGTTTCGACGGTTCCAAATGCCCCATCTCGCGCCGGGGCATTCTTTTACAAGATTTATATTCACTTTTATGAATATGCAAAGGGCACAATGGACATCGGAAATTTGATCTTACAATTACTCCGGGGCGGCTGGATGGGTCTGCTGGACTACCTGGCGGCGCACGTGCTGCTGTGCCTGGTGCCGGCCTTCTTCATCGCCGGCTTCCTGAGCCTCATCCCCCAGCAAACCATCATGCGCTACCTGGGACCTAAAACCTCCAAATGGGTCAGCTACCCGGCCTCGGCAGCCGGCGGCTTTGTGCTGGCGGTGTGTTCCTGCACCATCCTGCCGTTGTTCGCGGGCATCTGGAAGCGCGGCGCCGGTCTCGGCCCGGCGATCACATTTCTGTTCGTCGGCCCGGCGGTGAACATTCTCGCCATCAGCTACACCGGCGCAGCCATCGGGATGGATATCGCCCTCGCGCGTATCGTGCTGGCGATTGTCTTTGGCGTCGCCATCGGCATGATAATGGCGGCGCTGTTCCAACAGCCGGAACCCGACCCGGCGAGCGCCGCAGCCTTCGAGCAAAAGGCCGAGCTGCGCCCGGCGCTGTGGGTGCTGTTCGGGCTGCTCGTCGCCGTTCTAATCGCCGGGACGCTGCAAATCGAACTGCTCACCGGTACGATCTTTACCATCGACCTGCCGCTGGAAGCGCCGGGCGGTGTACAAAGCGCGCTGAATGCGCTGAACCTGACCCTGCAAGGCGCGGTGCTCATTGTTCTGTTAGTCGTCATTGCGCCGGTCGCATGGAAGGGCCTAAACGATGTACTCGGCGGCTTCAACCGTTGGACATGGGCAACGCTGGCCCTGATTGCCGTCACGCTGCTGCTCGCCGCGCCGGCCGTCGAAACCGGCAGCCTCGCCGTTCACATAACCGGGCGCTTTGCGGCAGAGCTTGTCTTGCTGGGCGCAGTCGCCTATGTCGCCGCCAACCACCTCAGCCGCGACGAACTGGCCGGGTGGCTGTGGGAGACCTGGCGCTTTGTAAAACAGATTTTCCCGCTGCTCATCGCCGGCGTCTTCGTAGCCGGGATGGTGCGCACTATCATCCCGGAGGATTGGATTCGCACCCTGGCCGGCCAGAACACCCTCGCGGCCAATCTGCTGGGGGTGCTCTTCGGCGTCTTTATGTACTTCCCTACGCTGGTCGAGGTGCCGATTGCGCGGATGTTCCTCGACCTGGGCATGCATCGCGGGCCGCTGCTGGCCTATCTTTTGGCCGACCCGGAACTGAGCATTCAAAGCATTCTCGTGACCGGCAAGATTATGGGGCGCAAAAAGACGGCTGTGTATGTCGGGCTGGTGACGATATTCAGCACACTGGCCGGCTACCTGTTTGGCGCGTTCCTATAGTTTGTCAGATAATGTTCTGGAATTTACCTCACCCCCTAACCCCCTCTCCATGTTATGGAGAGGGGGAATCGGAGCCAACAT
>JAFGMM010000083.1 GCA_016927535.1 Anaerolineae bacterium | reverse complement strand
GACTATACGATTATGTTCACGTTCCCTGTTCCTAAGCCGCTGGATGCCTTCTACCTGATGAACGAGGACAACTTCCACGTGATGCCGGCGCACCAACTCCAATCCCTGCATCCGAAGTGGAGCACGGCAGACCCCAAGCCGTCGTACCGGGACTTCGCCGATGCCCTGGCACCGGACAACCTCCCGCTCGTGACCATGGGCCCGTGGGTCATCACCGAGTATAAGACCGACGAGCTGATGATTATGCGCCGCAACCCGTACTACTGGAAAGTGGACGAGGACGGTAACCAACTGCCCTACTTCGACGAAATCCAGTACGTCAAGGGCCCCAGCGGCGTCGGGCGCGACCTGTGCACCATCGCCGGCGACTGCGACCACATGAACCTGGAGAACCCCAGCACCTTCGTCGAGGCCATGACCCGGGCCGCCGAGGAAGACGCTACGTACTTCATCACCTGGGGGCCTGAGACCCTGGGTTACTGGGTCAGGTTCAACTACTCGCTGAACTACGGCATTGAGAGCGAGCGCGATGTGGCCGTGCGCACGCTGTTCCGCGACCTGCGCTTCCGCCAGGCGCTGAGCTACGCCGCCGACCGCGACGGCATCGCCCAGTCCATCATGAAAGGCCCGTTCCTGCGCGCTTGGGCGGGCGGCCTCTATCCGGGCGCGCCCGATTTCGACAAGGAATCGGTGGTGTACTATCCGTATGATGTGGCATCCGCCAACATCCTTTTGGACGAGATCGGCCTGCTGGACACCAACGGCGACGGCGTCCGGGAGTGGACGGAAGGGCCGATGGCGGGGCAGCCCGTCATCCTGGAACTGCAAGCCTGGCAAGATGCTTACGAAACCCAGAGCGTCGCCGAAGCCCTGGTCAACCAGTGGGGCGCGGTCGGCATCCAGATCAACATGCGCATCCTGGACAGCGCCACGCACGCCGAGAGCGACCGGGCCGGCACCTGGGACATGAAGGCGGAGCGCGGCGGGCAAAACTTCGCTTTGCCCTTCGTGGCGATTACCGGTATGGCCCCCATCACCTCGGACTTCACCTGGCACCGCGAAAACCCCGACGAGCCGCGCCAGATCATGGACTTCGAGCAGCAGCTTGTGGACATCATCAACCAGTACCGCCTGACCTTCGACGCCGAAGGCCGCAAGGAACTGATGTTTGAGTACAACAAAATCTTCACCGAGAACGTCTACAACATGGGCGTTTTTGTCGGGCGCTACGGCCTCGGCCTGGCGAAGCGCGTCAAGAACGTGCCCGACGGCACGCCGGTGTTCATGTACACTTGGGTAGAAGATGCCGTCCTGCTGGATACCCTCTGGACGCCTGTAGACCAGCAGTTGCCGCAGAACCGCCCGGAGACCATCCCGGTCTACGGCGAGTAACCTTTCGTGCCATGGAAGGGTTGGAGGAGCAATCCTCTAACCCTTCCCTTTGTATCTGAACCTCAAGAAGGTTGCCGATCATAACCGTCGCAAGGTTCATATTGGGCGGTTATGGCTACTCGGAGGCTTCATGCTTAATTATATCCTTCGCCGGCTGATGATCGCGGTCTTTTTACTGATCGGGATCGGGATCGTTTCGTTCATCGTCATCAAGCTGCCGCCCGGCGACTTTGCCAGCCGGTACCAACAATACCTGATCAACCGGGGCACGCCGCGCGAAGAAGCCGAAAAGGCGGCTCAGATTGTGCGCGAGCAGTACGACCTGGACAAACCGGTAACGACCCAGTTCTTCTTGTGGGTCAAGGGGATGCTCACCGAGGGCAAGTTCGGTTACTCGTTTGCCTATCGCAAAGATGTCGGGGAGTTGATCGCCGACCGTATGCCTAAAACCCTCCTGATTGCCGTGCTAAGCCATCTCATTTCAACGGTCGTCGGGGTCGGCCTGGGTATCTTTGTGGCGCCCCGGAAGTACGGCTTTTGGGATAATTTCTGGGCCGTGTGGGCTTTTATTTTTACCTCGGTGCCGCGCTTTTCGCTCGCCATCATTTTTCTGTACATCCTGGTCATTCAGTTGAAACAACCCAGCATCGTATCGTTCTTTTCGCCGCAATACGTGTTCGCGCCCTGGAGTTGGGATAAGATCCTGGATATGCTCAGGCACATCTGGCCGGTCCTGGTCATTGCCGGTCTGGGCGGCGTGGCCCGCAACCTGCGCGTGATGCGCGGCAATTTACTGGACGTGCTCGGCGCCCAATATGTGCAGACCGCCCGCTCCAAAGGGTTGAAGGAACGCACGGTCATTGTGAAGCACGCGGTGCCCAATGCCCTGCATACCATCGTCGCCTACCAGGGCACGGTGCTGCCCTATATGATGCAGGGCGAATTGGAGGTCTCCATCATTTTGGGGCTGCCGACGATGGGACCGCTGTTCTACGAATCCCTGGTCAACCAGGATATTTACGTCTCCGGTGCGTTACTCCTGATGTATGGAGCCTTGATCCTGATCGGCAATTTGTTGGCCGATATTTTCTTATCCGTCCTGGACCCCCGTATCCGCTATAGCTAGCCCAGGGAGCGAAACGCGCATGAACGATGAACCGGTAGACACCGCTTGGGTACCCAGCCTTACCCCTCCGGAGCAAGAAGATCACGAAAGCTACTTCCAGCTCGTCTGGCGCCGCTTCCGGCGCAGCACGGTCTCGATTATCGGCGCGCTGATGATCCTGGTGCTGGTCTTGCTGGCCGTCTTTGCGGATTTCTTCAGCCCAACTTCCCTTTATCAAATCGACCTGCAATCCTCTTTCATCCCCCCACAGCAGATTCACTTTTTTGAGGACGCCAACGGGAATTTTCACCTGGGACCCTTTGTCTATAACTATGTCTACGAACTGGATCCGCAGACGTTCCAGGTCCATTGGGTGGAAGACACGAGCAAGGCCTATGATATCAAGTTCTTCGTACAAGGCCCGGAATACAAGCTCCTGGGGCTGATTCCGCTCAATCTGCATCTTTTCGGAGTCGATGAAGGCGGCACGATCCATATTCTCGGCACCGACAAAATGGGCCGGGACCTGTGGGGCAAAGCCTGCGAAGCCGGGCGCATCTCGTTGAGCATGAGCTTGTTCGGCACGATCATTAGCGTTGCTGCGGGGTCGGTGCTGGGCGTCGCCTCTGGGTACTATGGCGGTTGGGTCGATAACGTCTTGCAGCGCTTCACCGAGTTTATCGCCGCCTTCCCGAACTTGCCGCTGTGGATGGCCCTGGCCGCCCTCGTGCCCAAAACCGCCGACTCCTTCACCGTCTTCGTCGCCATGTCGTGCATCTTTGCGCTGCTGTCGTGGACGGTGCTCGCCCGCGAAGTGCGCGGCAAGGTGCTGTCGCTGCGCGAGACGGATTTTATCCTGGCCGCTAAAGAGATGGGCGCGTCAGACGCCCGCATCATCTTCCGCCACCTGTACCCCAACACCCTGAGTCACGTCATCGTGATCCTGACCCTAACGGTCCCCGGCGTGATCCTGGCCGAATCCTTCCTGAGCTTCCTGGGGATCGGCATCACCGAACCGCTCATCAGTTGGGGCTTGATGATGCGGAACACGCAAGATATTCAAACCCTGGGCCAAAACGCCTGGATTCTGGCGCCGATTGTGTTTATCGTCGTCGCGGTGCTGGGCTTCAACTTCCTGGGCGATGGTCTGCGCGACGCCGCCGATCCTTACGCGGCGAAGTAGGCGAGAAGGTGCACACGGATAATGAACAAGAGAGAACTGTTAGCCACTGCCGGCGTCCTGCTTGTGCTGTGCGGAATCGGCGCAGCCGCCGGCCTCACCCAGAGCGACGCGCCGCTGCCGCCGGTAATCTCCGGCGTCGTCGTGGGCACGGACGGCCCGCTGGCCGGCGCTATCGTCCAGATTCAAGGCGCGGCCAACCAAACCCAAACGGCGCAAGACGGCGCTTTCACGCTGACCGGGGTTGAGGGCACGCCGCCCCTGGCCGTCACCGCCTGGGCAGCCGGGTATTACGTAGGCTGGGCGACCCTGGACCCCGGCGCGCCGGATTGGGCCGGCGGCGAGGGGATCACGATCACCTTAAAACCGCTTCCCGAAAAGGACAACCACGAGTACGCCTGGTTCTCGTTTGAAGGCGTCGAAGGGACCGCCAGTTGCGGCCTCTGCCACCGCGAGTACACCGAGTGGCTGGCCGACGCGCACTCGCAGGCGGCGGTAAACCCCCGGTTCATCACGATGTACACCGGGACAGATGTAACCGGGCAGCCGGGCCAACTGACAACATGGGGGAGCGACGGCACGGCGCTCCCGCCCGACCCCGACAAACCCTACTACGGGCCGGGCTTCCGGCTGGACGATCCCAGCCGGGCCGGCAACTGCGCCGCCTGCCATACGCCGGTCGCTTCCAAATCGCCGAACCTCCGAAACTGCGGCTGGCTGGGCTGCCACACCGACTTGACGATTGAGCGGGCGAACGGGATCATCGAACCGCACACGCTCCCGCTGGGGTTGAGCGGAAACGCCGCCGAAGGGATCACCTGCGACTTCTGCCACAAGATCGGTGATGTCATCCTCGACCCGGAGACGAAGCTGCCGCCGCCCGATATGCCGGGCATCCTGTCCTATCGGCTGTACCGGCCGGACGAAGGCCAAGAGGTGTTCTTTGGCACAGTGGTCGATGTGACCCGCCGGGTCAGCTACCTGCCGCTGGAAGCCGAAAGCGCGTTTTGCGCGCCGTGCCATTACGGTGTATTCGGCGGCGTGGTGGGCGTCGGCACGGTGACCGGCGGCACGCTGATCTACAACTCTTACGGCGAATGGCTGGACAGCCCCTACAGCGACCCTGAAACGGGCATGACCTGCCAGGAGTGCCACATGCCGGCATCAGATGCAAACTGGTTCGTGCTCCCGGAGCGCGGCGGGCTGGCGCGCGACTACGCGACGCTGCATAACCACACCATGCCCGGCGCGGCAGATGAAAACCTGCTGCAAAACTCGGTGACGATGACGAGCAGCGCGCAGCGCAGCGGCGACCAACTCCAGGTACAGATCAGCATCACCAACGACAAGACCGGGCACCATATCCCCACCGACGCGCCGATCCGGTCCATGATCCTGGTGGTCGAGGCGCTGGACGCCGCCGGCGCGCCGCTGGCGCTCCACGCGGGGCCGGTGAACCCGGCCTACTCCGGCGATTACGGCGGGCTGCCGGGCAAAACCTTCGCCAAAGTGCTGAGAGACGAATGGACCGGCGAGACTCCCACCGGGGCCTACTGGCGACCGGTCACCATCGTCGAAGACACGCGCCTGGCGGCGCTGGCGACCGACACCACGCGCTACACTTTCGACGCGCCGGCCGGCGCAGCCGTCACGGTCAACGTGCGGCTGATCTTCCGCCGCGCCTTTTCCGCATTGATGAAGCAGAAGGGATGGGACGACCCCGATATCCTCATGGAACACGAAACTATACAAGTACCGGCCAGCTAACGGACTCACACCATGAATGATAAAGACAACATCATCTTGGAGGTCAAAAACCTCAAGCTCCATTTCCCACTCTATCGAGGCGTGCTCCGGCAGGTCGTGGGCCACGTCCGGGCGGTGGATGGCGTCAGCTTCAAGCTGTTCGATGGTGAAGTGCTGGGGCTGGTGGGCGAGAGCGGCTGCGGCAAAACGACCGTGGGCCGGACCATCCTGCGCCTGTATGACCCGACCGCCGGGGAGATTTGGTACAACAAGCCGTCGGGCGAGCGCGTCAACCTGGCGCGCATCCGCCAGCGCGAGATGAAACCGCTGCGCCGCGAGCTGCGGATGATCTTCCAGGACCCGTTTAGCTCACTCAATCCCCGGCTGACCGTCAAGGACATCATCGGCGAGCCGCTGGAGATTCACGGCGTGGCGCGCGGCAAGGAGGCCGAGCAGCGCGTCGCCGAATTGATGCGGGCCGTCGGTATGAACCCGGCGCTGATGCGCCGCTACCCGCACGAGTTCTCCGGCGGGCAGCGGCAGCGCATCGGCCTGGCGCGCACCCTTTCGCTCAACCCGCGCCTGGTCATCGCCGACGAGCCGGTCTCTGCGCTGGACGTATCGGTCCAGGCGCAGGTATTGAATCTGCTGCAAGAACTGCGCGACCGCCTGGGCCTGACCCTGATCTTCATCGCCCATGACCTGTCGGTGGTAGAGCACATTTCGGACCGCATCGCGGTGATGTACGTGGGCAAAATCGTCGAACTGTCGGAAACCGTCGAACTGCTGTCCCATCCGCTGCACCCGTACACCGAAGCCCTGCTCTCCGCAGTCCCGCCGGCCGACCCGGACATCCACCACGAACGCATTCAACTGCGCGGCGAGGTGCCCAGCCCGGCGAACCCGCCTTCCGGCTGCATCTTTCATCCCCGGTGCAACTACGCCGCGCCCGAGTGCAGCCAGCAGGAGCCGGTGTTGGTGGAAATGACACCCGGACATTTCGTAAGCTGCCACTTTGCGCAAGACTTGCATCTCAAAGGTATTGAGGCATCAGCATGAACGGACCCTCGCGCCTCCCGGCTGTGTCAGTCTACCTCGTCCCCGTCGTCGGCTGGCTATATGTGTTCTTCTTCCAGCGCAAAAACACGCTGGCGGTCTACCACCTCAGGCAGGCTGTCGGTCTGTTCCTGTTCCTGGTCGGCGTCCTGGTCGGTTGGGCCGTGGTCGCCTGGGTATTGGCCTGGATTCCCTACATGGTCGTCCTGAGCATGGCGCTGTTCACGCTCGTGATCGCCGCCTGTCTTTACGGCGTCGTGGCGTGGATACTGGGCCTGGTCAATGCCTTGCAGGAGCGGGCGGCTCCCCTGCCCTGGTTCGGGCGCTGGGCCGACCGCCTGCCCATCAAATAAAAAAGCCCTGCGCTCTCGATCTGTAAGCAGCACGGCAAGATAGCGCAGTATTGGTTTCTTACATAGATTTGCGCCCACATGTAGAGCTAATCGGTGGGCGCACTGCCGTATGCAGGGGCGGGTTTGCAAACCCGCCCCTACGCTACGTCGCAGAGCTATCTCCACTTCCCCGCCGGCTCGAAATTCGTGTAGAATGGGTTGCGGATTATTGGCGCTTGTATAGGCGCAAACCTATCGAGGTAAAGACGATGACACGACAGCAGATCGCAATACGGTTTGTTCTGATCGGGCTATTGGTGGGGCTGGTGGGCAATATCTTATTTTACGGCAAGGTCATCGGCCTGTCGTTCCCGCTGTTCATCCTGATCCTGGTCGCCGCCGCGCTGGGCATATACTTGTGGGCCGGGCATTCGCTCCACCTGCGCAATCTTTGGCCGCTCGTCCCGATTCTATTCTTTGCGGCGATGGTCGCCGTCCATGCCGCGCCGACGCTTACCCTGTGGAATGTGGCGGCAGTGACAGTCTTAGGACTGCTCACCCTGCACTACCTGCCGGTCACCGACCGCCACATCGACGCCGACTCGCTCGGTCATTATTTGCTCGGCGCGCTCGACGCCGTGCTCAGCGCACTCGCCTTTGGCGCGCTCCCCGAAATCACCGACTCATACGCCGAGGTCAAAACCAAGCGCCCCGGCCAGAGCGAAACCCTCGGCGCCGTGCTGCGCGGCTTGGTTTTCGCGCTGCCGGTGCTGCTGGTCTTCGGCGTCCTGCTCGGTTCGGCGGATGCCGTCTTCGGCGACTATATACGAAAGTTCTTTGAGGCAATCTCGCTCGAAGGCCTCGACGACCTGGTAGGCCAGGCGGTTCTCATTCTCGTGATTGCATGGCCGGCGATTGGCGGCCTGGCTTACGGCGCCGCGCGCCGCCGGCTGAGCCGCCCGCCGGAGGCCGGCGCTCAGGCCGCCGAAGCAGACTCGGCGGATGCGGACGCTACGACCGAGACACCCGCGCCGGCTTTCCGGCTCGGCATCATCGAGGCGAGCATCATCCTGGGCGGCGTCGATCTGCTGTTCGGCGCTTTCGTCGCCGTCCAATTCGCTTACTTCTTCGGCGGGCGGACCAACATCTCGGTTGAAGGGCTGACCTACGCCGAGTACGCGCGGCGCGGCTTCTTCGAATTGGTTGCAGTATCGGTGCTGGTGCTGGGGCTATCGCTGGTGCTGGACGCGATCATCGCCCGGCGGCATGGGGTCTTCCGCGCGCTGGTGGTGGTGATGGTGGCGTTCACCCTGGTGATGCTGGTCTCGGCGGCGCAGCGCATGACCCTATACGAAGAAGTCTACGGCCTTACCCACCTCCGGGTGTACACCCATATCTTCATCGTCTGGCTGGGGATTCTGCTCGGCGCTTTCTTGCTCGAACTGTTTCGGCTGCGCGAGAATATTTTCTCTTTCAGCGTGCTGCTCGTCGCCATCGGCTACCTGGCGACCCTGAACATCGCCAATGTAGACTATCTCATCGCCGCCCACAACACCCACCCCGAAAGCACCGAAGTCCAACTTGACACGCGCTACCTGGGCACCCTGTCCGTCGATGCCGTGCCGGCCATCGCATCGCTCTACGAGACCTCGCAGCCGGACACACCCACCTACCGGGACATCGGCGAATGGCTGGCCCGGCAACTCTACAGTCTCGACGAACTGCGCAGCGGGGCCGGCGCGACGCTCTTTTCGGCGCACCTATCACGCGAGCGCGCCTGGGCGCGGCTCGACGCGATGCGCGACAGTCTGCCGCTGACCCGTGTACCGCCGCTGTATCGAGAGTGGTAAATGCCACCCTACTGTACATCGAAGCTTTCGAGAAGCCTCGAAAGTTAAACGATTCTCGCTCTGATTAGTGAGTATTTTAGGGTAAAATAAGAGCGTGTCGGTCCACGACACGACTTGAGTCGATTCATGCACGTTCAACCTCCGTCGGAGCAAATGCGTCAAACAAGTTCCACACCCAGGGGGATGCATGGCGGAACGCCGTCTTGATCGCTATCAAATCGTTGGTAAGATCGGTTCGGGAGGGATGGCGACGGTCTACAAAGCCCTCGACCCGCGCGGCGGTGTAAACCGCATGGTAGCCGTAAAGGTCTTACGCCCCCAGTTTGCATCCAACGACCAACTACGCGACCGATTTATGCACGAAGCGCGCATTGCCGCCAACCTGGAACACCTGCATATCCTGCCGATCTACGACTACGGCAAATATCGCTCGGCGCTTTTCATCGTCATGCGCCTGATGGAGCACGGCTCGCTGAAGGAGTTGCTCAAAAACGAGGGCGTCCTACCCACGACCAGGGCAGCCGCCATCACGCGCCAAATCGCCGACGCGCTCTCTTACGCCCAGTCTAAAGGCGTCACCCACCGCGACCTCAAACCTGCCAACGTGCTCTTGGACGATGTGGGCAATACCTACCTGTCGGACTTCGGGCTGGCGCAACTGGCCGAAGACAGTATGCAGCTCACCGGCAACTCTTACATCGGCACCCCGGCCTATTCCTCGCCCGAACAGTGCAAGGGCGACAAAGTGACACACGCCACCGACATCTACAGCCTGGGCGTGATCCTGTTCGAGATGCTGTGCGGCCAGGTGCCTTTCACCGGCACCACCATGTTTGCCGTGCTCAACAAACACATCGGCACGCCGGTGCCCGATATGCGCCGCTTCAACCCCCGGCTGACCGAACCCATCGTCATGGTGGTGAACCGTGCGCTGGCGAAAGCCCCCGGCGCACGCTACCCGACCGCGCGCGCCCTCGCCGACGACCTGGAGCGGGCGGTCGGCGCCGGCAGTCCGGCGGTCATCGGCGGCGAGCCGGACCCGACCCTGATCCTCCCGCGCCTCAGCAGCGGCGAGATACCGGTCGCCAGCGTAACACAGCCGCAACCGGCCTCGACGCCCCCGACCCCGCCCTCGGTGCCGCTCGGCCCACCGGTCCGGCAGTTGACCGGCCACACCGGTCCCATCAATGCGCTGGCCTGGTCCAACGGCCTAAAAATCGCCAGCGCCAGCCACGACCACACCGTCCGCATCTGGGATGTCGCCACCGGGACCGTCCTGATCGTGCTCGCCGGCCACACCGAACGAGTCTCGACGGTGGCGTGGTCGCCGGACGGCAGCTACATCGCCAGCGGCGGCCAGGATGGGTCGGTGCGCATCTGGCGCGCCAGCGACGGCAAAGAACTAGGCACGATGGGGCCGTGGGGGTGGATCTGGTCGGTGGCGTGGTCGCCCGACGGGACGCGGCTCGCGGTCGGAAGCGGCGACGAGCGGGTGCGCATTTGCCACCTCCGGGGCGAACACCGCCGGCAAGTGACCGTCCTGGAAGGCCACCGCTGGGATGTGCTGTCGGTCGCCTGGAACAGCGCCGGCTCGATGCTCGCCACCGCCAGCTACGACAACACGGTGCGCATCTGGCAGCTCGAAGGCCCGAAGGGCAGCGGAATCACAACGCTCGAACACATGCGCCAGACGATCTATTCGGTGGCCTGGCAGCCGGGCCAGAGCGGCCGGCTGGCCGGCGGCGCAAAGGACGGCACGGTTTATCTGTGGCGGGTCCGAGAGAACAGCGCCGCGCAGTTGACGCCGCTCGAAGCGCACAGCGAGGCGGTGCGGGCGGTCGCGTGGGCGCCTAGTGGGAGCTTGCTTGCCAGCGCCGGCGATGACCGCACAGTGAGCGTGTGGGACGCCGACAGCCGGGCGCGCCTGGCCGTGTTCGAGGGCCACACCCAAGAGGTCAACGCGGCGGCATGGGGGCCGCAGCCGCCCGGCCAGCCGGCATGGCTCGCCAGCGGCAGCAAAGACGGGACCATCCGGCTGTGGACCGTGCCCTAGTTCGAAGTCAATGCCGATACTTTGAAGGTTGACCTCACCTCCCGCCGCACTGTGCGCGTCCTCTCCCCTCACCACGGCGTGGCGAGGGGGGACCGAGGGAGGTGAGGTTCAGGCAGCAAGAGTCCATGTTCAAGGCATCAATCTCGTTCTTGCCCTGAACTCACTCCTCGTCCACGACGCGGGGCCGGAACACGCAGAACTGAAACGCGCCGCCAACACTGCGCAGGCGGCGCGTGACATTCTTCGGGATGAAGAAGAAATAGCCGGCATGGACCGGGTAATCGGCCCCGTTTAGGGTAATGACGCCCTGCCCCAGCAGCACGATCCCCCCGATATCCTCGGCGTCAACCTCGGCGGGCGTTTCGGCGCCGCCGTCGAGATAAAGCATCTGAAAGATCCAATCCTCGCTGTGAAAGTCGAAGATCGTGCCGATGCGCTCCCGGCCCGGCGGGAAACCGCCCAGGTTAACGATCTGCGGGTTCTCGATGACGAATTCTGCCATAATATACTATCCACCTGAATAGAAGACAGGCCTTACCTCTATCCATTGTAGAGCGGCCTGCCCACTTATCGATCATGTAAATGCACAAACGTTCACTCGGCGCAGTCGGCGCCCCGTGCTGCAAACTGGTCAATCCCAAAGCTCAGATGGCCGGGACGGTAAAAGCGCGCCTCCAGCAAAGGCGGCTGCGCATCCACCACCGTCACCGCCTCGACGCGGCACCCGTCGCCGCCGACAAAGGGCGTGTTGGTCGAGGGGACGACCGCGCCCGCGTAAGTAAACGACCACTCGTACACGCCCGGCGCGCCGGGCGTAGCGAGGCGGAAGGTGGCGCACTCGGTCTCGTCGAAAACGCCGCTCTGCTCCCAGGCGACCGCGCCGTCCGGCCCGGTCAGCGTGATGCGCCACGTCTCGTCCACTGCGCCGCACGCGCTCACGTCGATAGGCAATCCCGCGCCGCTGCGCGCCGGCAGCTCCACGGTGAAGGGCAGCGCCGCGACCGGCGCGCCCAGGAAGTCATCCAGGCGCACTTGGCCGTCCGGCGTCTTGATGAAGTAAACACGCCCGTTCGGGACCGTATACGTCGCGCCGCGCGTGACGGCATCCAGGTACTCAACCGTTTGGCTGTAGAGCCAGGTGCTCATCTCGTGCCCGTCGCCGAGGACGACTGCCGTCGCATGGTCGATGCCCAGCCCGGTAAGGGTGCGGTCGAACGCCAGGAACAGCGCAAGCTGGAAGAAGCTGTCGTGCGTCCCCTCGGAGATGGCAATCTGCTTGCCGCGCAGCCGCTCCGCCAGCGCGACCGGGCTGATCGTCGCGTCGATTTCGGCAGGGTCCTCCATGCCGGTCAGGATATCCAGCATCGCCGGGAAGCGCTGCGCCATGCTCTCCGGCCCGGCATCGAAGCGCGAAGCCCCCTCCCCGCCGACCAATTCCGCGATCTCGCCGAGGGAGGGGTAAGTGAGGATCGAAGTCATGCCGAGCGCGCCGTAATGCGTGGGCGGCACATGCGCAAACACCGCGCGCACCGTGTAGTCGAGGTCAAGCGGGTTCGCGGCCCACACCAGCGCCGAACCGCCCCCGCGCGAGCCGCCGGTCGTGACCGCGTTGTGCTTGTCGCCGCCGTTCGCGGCCATGAAGTCGAAGAACGCGCCCACCGAGCGCAGCGTCATCTCGTCCACGCCCTGGCTTTCGGTGCCGCCGCAATTGCTGATCGCTGCCACCAGGCCGCCGCGCCCGTCTTGCACCGACCGCCCCACCACCGCCGGCACCAGGACCTCCAGACTGCCGTACAGCCGGCGGTTGTTGCTGATGCCGGCGCCGTTGCCGGAAAGGACGACCGGATAATTGCCGCCGCGCGTCCAGCCGGGCGGCAGGAAGATGGTATACAGCGCGCCTTCAATCGGCACATTGTTGACGATTTGCAGCGCATCGCTGCCCTCCACCGCGTCGGCAAAGTCGTTGTAGATTGCCAGCGGGGTCATCCCGGCAGCGACCCGGACGGCGGTTACGAACTGCAAGAGCTGGCCCCGGTCGGGCGCATAGTAATCGGTCAAGCGATTGTTATACACGCCATAGGCGACCTCCTCGACTTCGCCGTGCTTAGGAGCGGGATCGCCGTCGCCGGAGCCGGGATAGTGCGTAGCGACGGGGAAAGCCACGTCCGGCCCATTCCCGCCGTCCTGCGCCAGAGCGCCCGCCGGCAGCGCCGCCCCACCGAGCAGCGCCAACAACACAACCCATACCCAGGTGTGATACCTCATATACCATTTCTCCCTTCGTGTGCGAATGTGAAGACCTACATAAAACAAATCGACCCAGGCCGGCAAGTGCAGACCAACCGGGCCTGGGTCGAAAGCCTACCCCTTCATGACCGCGAGCGGGACCAAACGCGCGACCTTACGCGCAAGACCGGCCTCGTGCACGACCTGCACCACGCTGTCAACATCCTTGTATGCGACCGGCGCTTCTTCGGCGAGGCCGGCCATGCTGCCGGCGCGCACCGCGATACCGCCCGCTTCCAACTCCTCACGGAGTTGGGCGCCGCGCACGGTCTTCTTGGCCTGGTTGCGGCTCATGGTGCGGCCCGCGCCGTGACATGTGCTGCCGAAGCTCTGCGCCATGCTCTCGCTCGTGCCGACCAGCACATAGCTCGCGGTGCCCATACTGCCCGGCACCAGCACCGGTTGCCCGACATGGCGGTACTCGGCGGGCAGTTCCTCGAAGCCGGGGCCGAACGCGCGCGTCGCACCTTTGCGATGCACAAGCACCTTTACGCGCTCGCCGCCGATCTCGTGCGTTTCGATCTTGGCGATATTGTGCGCAATGTCATAGACCTGCCGCAGGTCCCAACTGCGCAGCCGGCCCGCCAGTGTCGCCTCGAAGCTGCGCCGCACGTGATAAACCAAAAGCTGCCGGTTGGCAAACGCATAGTTCGCCGCCGCAAACATCGCGCCGAGATACTGCCGGCCCTCGTCGCTGTTGAGCGGCGCGCAGACCAACTGGCGGTCGGGCAGGCGGACGCCAAACTTCTGCACCGCCTTTTGAAATGTGCGGATGTAATCGTCGGCGACCTGGTGACCGAAGCCCCGGCTGCCGGTGTGAATCTGCACCGCGACCCGGCCCTGCACCAGGCCCATCGCATGGGCGGCCCTCTCGTCGTAGATGTGTTCGATCAAGTCTACCTCGATGAAGTGATTGCCCGCGCCCAGCGTGCCCACCTGGTCAGCGCCGCGTTTGCGCGCCTTCGCACTGACATACCCGGCGTCGGCCTTCTCGAAGCGGCCCTTGCCCTCGGTGCGCTCGATATCCTCCGGGCGCGCATAGCCCTTCTTCAGCGCCCACTGTGCGCCCTCGTGCAGCAGTTGGTCATAATCCTTAACCTTGACTTCGCCGCCCTGCCCTACCCCGCTGGGACAGTTCTTGAACAGCGCGGTCGCCAGGTCGTTAAGATACGGCTCCAGGTCGGGCGCATCGATATCGCTCACCAGCAGCCGCACGCCGCAGTTAATGTCATAGCCCACGCCGCCCGGCGAGATCATCCCGTCGGGGAGCGCGGTCGCAGCCACGCCGCCGATGGGGAAACCATAGCCCTGGTGGATATCGGGCATCGCCAGCGCATACCCGACCACGCCGGGCAGGGTTGTCGTGTTGACAAGCTGGTCAACCGCCTGGTCGGCGAGCGCCGCCTCCAACATGCGTTCATTGGCGTAGATGCGCGCCGGCACGCGCATGTCTTCACGATAGCTTTTCGGCACTTCCCACAAGTTGTCGTTGATTCGAGTCAAATCCTGTTTACGGACCATCACACCCCTCCTTGAGCAATAACTGTAGACTTTCAGCCCCTCTGGGCTTACGATATCTCCTTTGGCGTCCCACACCCACTACTAACCGATATCATAACCAACCTGCCCCAGGATATCCACGCCAATCAAAACGAGCGGGCCGCCCCGCGCAAACCGGCGACCCGCTCGCTCCTGCACAAAAGACCGGCCTTCGCATCTCGTCAATGCGTCATCGCCGTGAAGCTCGCGCCCTCCCAACCGAAGGGGTACAGCGTCCTATCGAGCGTCTGCCACAGCCGGCGGGCATCCTGCGCGGTCAAGAGCGCGGTCCATGACTGGTGCCGGGCGGTGGTGCCGGTCAACTTAACCAACCCGTCATCGGTAATCGTAATATTGACATCGGTCGTGATGGTCGGCTTGTCGGTGCCCCGCAGCGGCGCCGTCGTCACGACCGAAAGCACGTCGCGCGCCCGCTCCAAAAAGAACAACTGGGTCAGGTGATACCACAGCGTATGTGCGCTCCGGTCCGAGAGCACCCGCGTCCACTTGTCGCCCTCACCCTCACCGCCAAGCACAAACGTGTCGTTGTTCGCCATCCGGTTGACGAACAACCCGGTCGATACTCCATACTCTACCTGCTCGAACATGATAATAACTCCCCGCGACGATTAAACGTCAAAAATAATAGTCGCCGTAAATCCCCCATCCGCCGGCACAACCGCCAGGCGGTGATAGGTGACGGCTTTAATAAGTCGCTGCAACGCCACGACCGGCCCGCCTGTGAGGGTCGCGGTGAGGCGGGTGGGCGTGGTCTGCAATTCATAAGCGATAAAAGCAACATGTTCGGCCTCAAGATAATAGGCTAGTTCGCTCAGCCAATCGACTAATAACGTCTCGACATCGAATGCTTCTAGCGCCAACGTGCGCCGGACCGGGTGCGCCGGGTCGGCTTTCGCCCCGGTCAGCGCCATCATCCCACGCGCGGCGTTCGCAAAGAGCGCGTCCAGGTCGGCGCCCCATACCCGGATGCCGACGTCGGCGGTGTGCTCTAGTTCCTCGAACGGCGGCGGGGTAGCCATCCCATTTACCTCCATTGCCCCGGCGCAGCATGACAACCCAACTTTCTCCACAACGTTATACTGCTTTTAGCATACATGACGAGGAATCTTAAAATCAATATGCCGGGGCAAGCTCCGACAGTTTTTGTACAAATGTCAGCCAAGCATTTCAACTTTTTGTATATTATCTGTCAATTCTCTATCAATACTGGAGGGGTAAATCTACCAAAAAGTGAAGGAAGGATAGATTTCAGCAGGATAATCTCGAAATACCCCGCCGCAGCCTCTATCGAAACGCCAACAACGCGACCATAATCGCTTTGTGCGTGTGCAGCAGATTCGTCTTCGCGCGGAAGCCGGCGAACTGCTCGCTTTCCATGACCTCCGCCGTGACCTCCTCACCGCGCGTGACCGGCGGGCAGGGCATCAGCAGCGCGCCGGGCTTGGCGAGCGCCATCGCTGCCCGGTTCACCTGGTAGGGGCCGAAGACCCTCCGCTTTGTCTCCGCGTCGATGCGCGGCCACGCATCGGTACAAACCACGTCGGCGCCGCGCAAACCTTCTCGCGGGTCGTGCGTCACGACAATCTCGCCTTTAGCATCGCGCCGGGCCAAGTCCAGCACATCCCCATCGATCTCGTAACCCGGCGGGCACACGAGCGTCAGATTAAGCGGTACGCGCGCCGCAAAGTTAAACCACGACGCGCAGACGTTCGTCCCGGCGCCGACGAACGCCAGCTTTAAACCGGCGAAGTCGCCCTTGCGCTCGCGCAAAGTCTGCGCATCGGCCAGGACTTCGCAAGGATGACACCGGCGCGTCATCGCGTTGATGACCGGGATATCGGCGTAGCGCGCCAATTCGAGTAAATCGTCGTGGCGCGCGGTCCTGACCACGAGCGCGTCGAGCCAGCACGAGAGATAACGCGCAATGTCCGCGACCGGTTCTTTGCCGTCAAAATCGACCGGCAGGTGAACGCCCTGCGCGCCGAGTTGAAAGATACCCGTCTCGAAGGTCGCGCGCGTCCTGATGCTGCCGGACGGAAACACCAGGCCGACGCTCCTGCCCGCCAGCAGTCGGTAAACCTCCCCGGCGCAGTGCCGCCGCTTGAGTTCGTCAGCCAGGTCCAACAGACCCAGGATATCGGCGGTAGATAGATCGGCAAGTGAGAGAAAATCGGTGAACATGGGTGCGCCTAGAAGCCGACGAAGTTAGCCGGGTCGAGCGGTTCGCCGTTCTGCCGGATTTCAAAGTGCAGGTGCGGCCCCGACGAGCGCCCGGTCGTGCCGATCTCGCCGATGAATTGCCCGGTGCTCACGTACTGCCCACAGCCCACGTTGAGATAGCTCAGGTGCGCGTAGTACGTGGTCCAACCGTCGCCGTGCGACAGCACGATGAGATTGCCGTAGCCCCAGGTATTCCACCCGGCGAAGATCACCGTGCCCGGCGCCGCCGCCACCACCGGGATTCCCTCGGTAGTCATCAGGTCGATGCCCCGGTGCCACTCCTGGAACTGCCAGCCGACCTGGTACCAGCCCGAAACCGGGTTCGCAAACACACCGCCGCTGCCGGTTCCCTCCGGCACCGGGCCGCAGCTCCCCGGATGGCCCGGCGCGAAGTTGACGCCGACCCCGCCCGACGCCGTATTCGCATAGATCACCTCCGGTCGCCACACCCAATCGGCATAGTCGTCGGCGCCGCCGGGGACGACGATGCGGGTTCCCGGCGGCGGCGCGTCCTCCGGCGCGAGATACGCCAAGTCGTTGTACACCGAATCGATAATGGTTTCGGGCGTCACATTGAAGCGCTCGGCGATTTCCTGGATCGTCTCGGCGCCGTCGGCGGTGTGATACACGCCGTCCTCCGGCAGAATGTTGAGTTGCAGCCCCACGCGCAGCATATGCACGTCGGGCAGCGCTTCGCGGTTGGCCCAAAACAGACTGTCCATCTTCAGGTTGAAGCGCTCGGCGATGCTCCACAGCGTATCGCCCCGCTGCACCGTGTAGACCAATACCTCCTCGCGCTTCGAGAGGTCCGCCGGGAGCGTGAACGGCTCCAGATCGCGGGCCAGCGGCGCGCCGTCCGCGCCGGCGACCGGCAGCCGCGCCAGGTCGTCGAGCAGCGCCGCGCCGGGCGTCGGCAGCGGCGGGCGCGGCGTCGGCGTCGGGGTGAGCGTGGGGGTAGCGGTCGGCGTCGCGGTTGGCGCGGTGACCAGCGCGCGCGTGGGCAGCCTCAGAATCAAAACGGCGGATATCGCCACCAGCGCCAACGCGGCCAGCAGCGGGCCGTAGCCGCGCACGATGGCGACCACCCAGGTCGTGTTACGCGGGGTTGTCTGTGTTTCCGGTTCGGTTTGCTCCATCAGTACGGTAAAATCCCATCACCCTACATCATTAATCGTCGGGAACGGCAGCGCGACATTGCGGCGCACATCTTCCACATCCATATGCATATAAAAATCGCCGCCCCACGCCGCGCCAACCTGGTTCGTCAAGCTGGTGCCGCCCAGCGAGCGCCGGGGGCCAAACGTCACTTGATACGGATAGTACCGGCCCGACCGCTCGTGGAAGCGCCCGGTATACACGCGGGTGAGCGCGCTGCTGGCCGGGTCGAAGAACAGTGTAAATGGCGGCGCGTGCGAGTCGATCTGCGGGATGTGCAGGCGCGCGGTCGCGCCATCGACCGGCTCCCATTCCACGCCGGGCAGCGTCAAAAGCGCGGTCGGGCAGAACGCCAGCGTATACACCCAGAGGGTCGTATGCCCGGCCCGGTGCACGGCGTCGCCGGTGAGCGTCTGCCCGCCCACGACCGTCTTCGCCGCGCCGTCGATGATCTCGTCGCGGCGGCGGATGACCGGCTGTCCCAGCCAGGCAAAGTCGATCTCCCGGCG
The DNA here is from genome assembly GCA_016927535.1 of Anaerolineae bacterium. Lineage (GTDB taxonomy): Bacteria > Chloroflexota > Anaerolineae > Aggregatilineales > JAFGMM01 > JAFGMM01. The sequence goes on along the minus strand of JAFGMM010000083.1, from coordinate 1,850 downwards.
GAACTGGCCGCCCGGCTCCAGGTAAAGCCGCCAGCGCACCGGCGCCCACGCCGGCAGCCGCCCGGCCACGATCCGACGCCGGCCGCGCCCGCTCGCATAGACGCTCGTCACGCGCGGGAACAGTGCCACCGCGCGGTAGTAGCGGAGCACCGGGTCAGGGAGGCCGTCCGGCAGATCCACGGCGTCCAGGTCGCGGCCGGCATCGTCGGGCGGCGGAAACGGAGCCGGCGGCACCTTCAGCCCGAACCACGCCGCGCCGCCCAGCGCAGCGCCGGCGATCCCGGCAGCCCAACCTCGCTTACCCATATCCTAGACTCCCTCGCCTACAAGATGAGATGAATATGCGGGCTGACCGGCACGCCGCCCTGCTGAATCTCAAAGTGAAGGTGCGGGCCGGTGCTGTTGCCGGTGCTGCCCATCGCGCCGATATACTGCCCCGCCGAAACGCCCGCGCCGCACCGCACCCCGACACGGCTCAAGTGCCCGTAATAGGTCTGAAAGCCGTTGCCGTGGTCGATCACGACCAGGTAGCCATAGCCGCCGTTGTGCAAGCCGGCAAACACCACCGTGCCGCCGTCCGCCGCGATCACGCCGTCGCCGGTCGACCCGGCCAGATCCACGCCGTTGTGGATGCCGGGATAGAAATCTTGCATAAACGTGTAGCCGCCCGACAGCGGCAGGCTGAACACGCTGCGCCCGGCAGTATGTACCGTTGTGAGGCCGCACGAGCCGGGGCCGCCCGACACCTTCACCGAGCCGCCGCCGACCCCGCTCCCCTCCACGACGACCGGCGCGCCCACGTCGATAGGCGCGCCCTCCACGCCGATAAACACCAACTGGGTGTTGTACGGCAGCTTGGTATCGAGCGCAATATCGGCGGGCAGGTTGTTGTACTCGGAGAAGATGATATCGTAAGGATCGACGCCGTACTGCGCTGCGATATCGGCGAGGGTCTGCTGGCCGTTGGCGAGATGGATCACGCCGTCCGCCGGCATGATGCGCAGCTCCATACCCAACTGGAGAAACTGCAAATTCCGCGCGTTGATATCGGGATTGCCCCAAAACAGCGTCTCCGGCTTGATGTTGAACTTCTGCGCAATGCCGAAGATCGTATCGCCCTGCTGGACGGTATAAACGCGCACCTCGTCAAGGTCGCGCTCCGGCATGAAAGTAAACGGCTCAGGCGCGCGCGCCAGCGCAATCCCATCGCTGCCCGGCACACTCCCGCCCGGCGGCAGCGCGAGCAGGTTGGGGTCGAGCGACGGCGTCGCTGCCGGCGCCGTCGCCCCGGCAGAAGGCGCCGGCGTGCGCGTTGCGCCGGCCGGCGCCCGGCTCCGGGCCGGCAGGAGCGCGATAATCGCCAGGGAAGCGAACAGGGTAAGCGCGGTGAGCGCCAGCAAGACGTAGCGCTCGAAAGTTCTGCGAATTGAAGATTTTGATTTTTTGCCGGGTCGTTGTCGCTGCATAGCCTTCTTGATCTTAATCTTACCATCAATTAACTTGAGAAGCTGTTTAAAAAGTGTCCCCACGACTAAAGTCGTGGGCTATCGGTTTGCAAAAAGCGTCTTTTGTGGGTATTTAGCCGCCGACTAATGGAAGTTTCCGAAATAATTAGGTAATGGGTGTGATTTCGACGGGACGCCTCATCTGGGGGGCAGGTTTGAAACCCGCCCCTACGGGCAAAACGGCGTTTGCATTGATATAACAATGCACCTTTCAGCGCGATAACCATTACCGGAATTAATTCCTCAATCTCCATAAGCGGTAGCTCCGCAATATAGCGTGGTCGCCGGCTTGGGGTAGGGGCGGGTTTCAAACCCGCCCCATATGCATCAACTTAAGCGCTTTTT
>JAFGMM010000082.1 GCA_016927535.1 Anaerolineae bacterium | reverse complement strand
CTGTCGTAATTGTGAGGTCGTTTTCCATGCCTCAAGCATGACACGATATTCGCCTTTTGCCCATTTCATTACGCGAATGATGAGTGACAAGCGCCCAGGTTTTCGTTTTCGATGAGAATAGTATCTTTGTTGGCGCCGATTCGTGCACACGAGTAAGATAGGCGCGTAAGCACACGAGATTTTGTTCAAGAAATGGTCGAGAAAGCCCAACCCAACCGTGCCGCGTCCCGTAAGCGCCGCCGGTCTCGCAAAGCCCACCCGATGTTTGATATCGCTTTTGTGGCGGTACGCTCGATCATGACCATTGTCGCGGCAGCAGCGCTGGCCGCGACCATCTTTAGTTGGTGGACGGCGAGCGACTTCCTGCCCCAGGCGGCGCGCGATGATTTGAGCGTGGCTCAAGCGACCAGCGCCGCCAATATTGTCCCGACTGCGCTGCCGGTCGAGAACTGGGAACACCGGGTCGGCATTGTCGCTGGGCACCGGGGTTATGACTCCGGCGCGGTATGCGAGGATGGGTCAGGGTTGACCGAAGCCGAAGTAAACTATAGGGTTGCGCAGTTGGTAGTGCAGCAGTTGCGCGGCATGCGCTACGAGGTCGATCTGCTCGATGAATTCGATGACGCTCTTAACGGCTACCGGGCCAGCGCTTTGGTCTCCATTCACGCCGACTCGTGCGAGTACATCAACGACCTGGCGACCGGCTACAAGGTAGCGGGGGCGGCAAGCCGTATGACCGTCTCGCCGCGCGACCAGCACCTCGTCCAATGCCTGACCGAGCACTACGGCGCGGTCACCGGGCTGCCGGTGCACCCCAGCATTACCGACGACATGACTCGCTACCACAGCTTTGACGAAATCTCGCCGCACACACCCGCCGCCATCATCGAGGTAGGTTTTTTATACCTTGATCGTGACCTTTTGACCCAGCGCGCCGATGTCGTGGCGCAGGGCATCATCGAAGGCTTGCTCTGCTACCTGGAGACGCCGGTCGTCACGCCGACCGCGCCGTTCATCGAACCGACGCCGGAGACGCCCGCCGCGCCATGACCGGTAAACGAAAACACTTGTTCCACGTTCGCCGGCTGCGCGCCGTGCTGCTCGTGGGCCTGGCGCTGGCGGCCCTGGCCGGCGGAGGATACTTGATTTACAAGTATGTGTGGCGCAGCCCGCAGCATCCTGCGCTGCTGCGCTGGTTCGATGAGCCGGCGTCGCGCGCCGAGTTGGCATCATCTTTCGATGCGCCCTGTCCGGGCTACCCCTTCCTGGCGCCTTCGAGCGGGCTGGTGGGCGGGCTACCCTGGAATTCGACGGCGGCGCCGTACAACTTGCTCAACCCCCATCCCGGCATCGACATCTTCGGCGCCGGCGCGCCCGGTACGATCCCGGTATACGCAGCATACGACGGTATGCTCACCCGCGAGGCCGATTGGGTCGCCACCGTCATCATCCGCCATGACGACCCGCTCCATCCCGGCGAAACCATCTGGACCTATTACACACACATGGCAGATCAAACCGGCGTCGAATCCTACATCGTGCCGGCGTTCCCACCCGGCACATATGAGAAACCGGTACAGCAGGGGACTCTATTGGGCTACCAGGGATTGTATAACGGCGGGAGCTATCTCATCGGAATGCACCTGCATTTCAGTATCGTCAAGAGCAACCCCGACGGCTCGTATAAAAACGAAGCAATCTTTCATAACACCCTCGACCCGACGCCCTATCTTGGCCTGGCGCTGAACGCTGCTGATAGCCCGACCTTCCCGCAGCGCTGTTTGCCGCCGCCTTAGATCAGATCGTCAGCGTCAGCCCATCGTAGGCGACCACGGTGCGCGCGCCGTCCTGCTCGTATACATACCGCACCAAGTCACGGTAGGGCCAGTTGTGATGCGCGATATGCGTCAGCACCGCGCGCCGCACCCCCAGATCGTCGATCGTTTCCAGCGCTTCATCGACGCCCAGGTGATGCTCGGACGACAGACCCGGCGCGTAGGTCGAGTCGATCATGACCAGGGTGGGTCGGTGGGTGATGAGCCAGTAGAAAGTCGTCTCCGGCAGCCGTCCGGTATCCAGCAGCACCGCCAGCGAGGTTTGGTCGTCGCCGATCAGGTAACCATACGCTTCGACGCTGTGCGCCAGGGGAAGGGTGGTAATGGTCAGGTCTTTGATGGTCACTTCCTCGAAGTCCTTCAAGGTATGGAGACGCAGCTGCATCGGATCGTCGAACAGTTCGATTGCCTCTGAACCACGGGGATAATAGACCGGCAGCCCGCCCAGGCGCTTGGTCCAGCGCAGCGCGAACAGGCCGCGCACGTGGTCGTCGTGGCAGTGAGTGACGAAAACCGCATCCAGATTTACGGTGTGCAGGTTGCGCATGTGCGAGTCGCTGCCCATATCGACCAGGATGCTCGCCTCGTCGCTCTGGATCAGGATGCAGGTCTGCGAGCGATGCAGCCAGGGCGCCTGAAGCGCTTCCTGGCACGTTGCGCAGTCGCAGCTATGGACCGGGATGCCGGCTGCGTCGGATGTGCCTAGAAGGGTTACTAACATCACCAGTGTCTCCTCGCTTTTTAATCATCACGGCGCAAGGTCGTGTCTAAATTTGCATCTCTGCTCTCGCCAGTCTTAGCTCGCGCGCGTCGCGGTCGCCCGCAGGATAGTCGGCGTCCAAGCGGGGCCTTGCGCGCCTAGCCGGGCGTACAACTCGCGGTAGAAGCGTGCGCGCCGGGCTGTACTCATCGCCTCGACTTCGACGCGGCGCGGCGGCCAAGCAAGCATATATTCGACGAAGGCTTCGGGCGTACGGAACACTACCTCCGCAATAACCGCCGAACAGATCACAGCGCCAAAGCCGGCAGCGTTGAGCAGCGCTTCGATCTCCAGGCAGCTAAAAACCATCTCATCCCACGGGCGCGCGGCGGCGGTTAGTTTTCGCATCTCGGCCTGGAATCCATCCGCGCGCCGAGTCGCATACTCAGCCAGCACGTTATCAAACAGCGCCGCCAGCGGGTCTACCGCTCCCCACTCGATAAAAGCCAGCCGTCCGCCCGGCTTGAGCACCCGGCGCGTTTCGGCGAGCGCCGCCTCCGGCTCAGTTTCGTTGAAACAAAAGGCCGCGAGCGCCGCGTCAAAAGTGGCGCTGCGGAAAGGGAGCTGGTGGGCATCGGCACAGACAAAGCGGCTCCGCGCAAGCCGGTTGCAGTGCGCAACGCCGAGCATCGGTTCGCTGAAGTCGATGCCGACGGTGCAGCAGCCCTGCTCCGCTGCCTGGTTTGCAGCGACCCCGGTGCCGGCGCCGATATCCAACACCCGCCGGCCCGGCTCAAGCGTGACCACCTCGAACAGGTGCGCCGCCAGCTTCGCCATGATCGGGGCGACGGTTATATGATAATGCGATGCAATGTCTTTGTATAATTGCCGGAGTCTGTGAGACTGCATCATCGTCGTCGTTTAGTTGCCTGGAGCCGCCGGTTTGTGCGCAATGAAAATAGCCCGGTGAACGCCGGTCTCGGTCTCCAGCGGGCGCAGGCTCACATCCATGACTCGAATCGCCCCGAAGCCCGCTTTTTTAAGCAGCGTGGTGATCTCGCGTATCCCAAATCCGAGCAAGAGATGCGTTTCCTCGACCCGCTGCCAGGTGTTGTTCTCGTCGCGGTAATAGATAATGTAGTTTACGGCGTTGCTGAGTGTCTCATAGCTGAACGCAGTCCGGGCGATGATATTAAGGCTCTGCCGGTCGTCAAAGAGGATATGGGTATCGGTGCCCCAACGCTGCGCCAAGCCCTCGACGGTTTGCAGGTCGAAGATAAAAAGCTTGTCGGGCAGGAGCACCCGGTGCGCGTTTACAAACACTCTTGCCATGTCTTGCAAGCCGCGCATATGGTTGAGGGTATTCAGACTGACCACCATATCGAGCGTATTATCGCTGTACTCAAGCTCGCGGATGTCCTGCTGGCGCCAACTGATGCCCAGGCCGGCGGTCTGGGCGTTGAGTTTGGCCTTGACCAACATGGCATTTGAGCTATCGACGCCGATGACACGGAAGCCTTGATGCGCGAGCCAGAGGACGGCGGCGCCGGTGCCACTGCCCAGGTCCAGGATACGCCGCCCAATCCAATCGTTTTGCTGCGCCCACAAAATAATGTTGGGAATCATTTCTGCGCCGAAGCGGGAGAAGCCGGCTTTCTCATAGAATTCGGCCAAGTGCGTGTACGGGTCCAGGTTATTGGTTTGGTCTTTGAGCGTTGGTGTTGGCATTAGCGATACCTGCTGGTAAAAGATAAAACGAGCATACTACGTGCCCCAGTCCTGATTATACCTCAATTTTTCTGTTAAAAAACTTATAGCTATCCTTTACAAAGTGCTATAGGCTCAGAGTCGTGGTCTGCCGGCGCGCAGGTCACCGCTTATCTATCCCGCCGATAGCACTGTGAAGATAAGACTTACTCCCACAATTTACACTTTGCCAAATTCTTCTGTTTCTGGTGTTGCGACTCGTCGGTGAGCCGGCACAGTCATCTATCAGCCGATTGAGTGACAAGTATCACTGGGGGCGCGCGGGGTGAATACGGAGAATAGCAATAATAGGCAGAAGTTGACCCTGAACATCCTGTTTCTGACCTCCGGCCTACGCCGCTGGTTTTGGTTGGGAAGTATGGTACAATCGTGCCATCTTTATATTCATCAAATCCCACAAAACCATGTAAGACACCGGTTGAGCGTCGCCGTTTAACGCATCGTGAGAAAGGAGCGAAGATAGCGCCATGTCCCGTCCAACACGTGTATGGATTACCGTAATTGGGCTCGTGGTCCTTTTGGTGTTCATCGGCCCGTTCATCTTTGGCGTGCTTGCCAGCGTCCCAAATTACGAGCAGCCCATCGTTGAGTTTAGCCACAAGCGGCACGTTCAAAATGCCGGAATCGACTGTCTCTACTGCCACAGCGGAGCGACCCGCTCGCCGGTGTCCGGCATCCCCAGCGTCGAGAAATGCATGGGCTGCCACGAGCACGTGCTCAGCGGCGAGGCGCCGATTGTCAAGCTCCAGGAATACTGGGAGAACGGCGAGCCGATCTCTTGGACGCGCGTCTACCAACTGCCGCGTTATGTGCATTACCCGCATCACGTGCATGTTAGCGCCGGCCTGAACTGCGAAACCTGCCACGGCAATGTCGGCGAGATGGATATCGTCACGCCGGCCCAAATCCCCAACATGGGCTGGTGCATCCGCTGTCATCAGGGAGAAGAAAACGCCGTGGAACTCATGGACTGCCTGAACTGTCACTACTAAAACCAGGAGACAAAGCGAAAATGAAAATCAGCCGCCGTGACTTCATAAAGGTCAGTATCGCCGGGGCTGCTTCAACCGTCCTGGTCGGTTGCCAACCCAACCAGCGTTACGTTGAGCTTGAACCTTATGTCGTTCCGCCCGAAGAAGCGGTCGCCGGCCAAGCGACCTGGTACGCCACCACCTGCGGCATGACCCCGGCCGGCAACGGGATCATTGTGCGCGTCATGAACGGGCGCGCTGTGAAAATCGAAGGCAACCCGGAGCACCCCCTGAACCGGGGCAAGCTCGATGCACTCGGCCAGGCCGGGCTGCAACTGCTCTATCATCCCGACCGCCTGCATGGCCCGGTCGTCCAAGAGACACCCGGCCGGCGCGAGTTCAAGCCGCTGCACTGGAACGAAGCGGTCAATATCCTGGCTGAAAACGTCAAGCGCGCCGGGGCGGGCCTGGCGATCTGGGCCGGTCTGACGACCTCCGGCCACCTGGTGGACTTGTTCAAACGCTTTGCTAAAGCGACCGACGCGCCGGCGCCGGTCTTCTATGACCTGTACGCCGCGCTGCACAGTTACGATGCGCTCGCCTCGGCATGCGGCGGCGCGCTACCCACTTACGATATCCGCCGCGCCGACCTCGTGTTCGCGTTCGGCGACTTCCTGGGGAGCGGCCCCAACCCCGTTTATTATGGCGTGCAGTTCGGCGCTTTCCGGGGGCAGGCGCTCGGCAAGCGCGGCTACCTGGCGCAGTTCGAGCCGCGCATGTCAATAACCGGCGCGGTCGCCGACCGGTGGGTGCCGGTGAAGCCGGGCCACGAGGCGTTGGCGGCCGGCGCTATGGCGCGCATCATCGCCGAGGAGGGCTTCGGCGGCGCGGAGCGCGCCGCACGCGCCGGCGAATTGGCGCCCGAAGTCGATGTCGCGGCGGTCGCCGAAGCGTGCGACCTGGAAGCCGAAGCGCTGGTAAAGCTGGCACGGGCTTTCGCCGAGGCCGCCAATCCGGTTGCGATCCCTGGTGGCGCGCCGGCCGGCGCCGATAACGGCGTCGAAGCGACGAAGGCGGTGCAGATACTCAACGCCATCGCCGGCGTTGGGCCGCTCGCGCCCGGCGTGATACCGCCCGGCATTACGCCTACCACGCCCTCGACCTTCGCCGAGGCGCAGGCGCTCATCGAGAAGATGCAAAACGGCGAAGTACAAACGCTGCTGGTGTACGGCGCCAATCCCGTGTATGAGCTGCCGGAGGCGGCCGGCTTCCGGCAAGCGCTCAACAAAGTAGAGACGGTCGTTTCGTTCAGCCCGATCATCGACGAGACTGCGGCATGGGCGCATATGGTTCTACCGGAGCGCACCTATTTAGAGGGCTGGGGCTACCGGGTCGTCACGGCCAACACGGGCCGGACAATCATCAGCAGCCGGCAGCCGGTGGTCGTCCCGTTCTACCAGGACGAAGCGACCGGCCCTGCCTATTCGACCGGCGATGTCTTGCTCACCATCGCGCGCGGTATCCCCGATGCTATCGCGGCGCTGCCCTGGACCGACGAAGTTGCCTACCTCAAGCAGATGGTCGGCGCGCTGCCCGCCGGCGCTTACGGCGGCAGTGACCCCGATACGCGCTGGGCGCGCTATCTCCAGCATGGCGGTTGGTGGCCCGCCGAGGACGCCGAGCCTGCGGCGTCGATCATGGAGCTTGCGCCGGTCAAGGTGAAGGCGGCGGCGAGCCAGGGCGAAGCAAACGAATACCCGCTGTATCTCCACGTGTACACGCCGGTTATGCTGGGCGACGGGCGCGGCGCGAGTCTGCCCTGGCTGCAAGGCAGCCCCGACCCCATGACCACGATGACGTGGCGTAGTTGGGTCGAGATCAACCCGCAGACCGCGCACAACATGGGCATCAAAGACGGCGACATCCTGAAAGTGACCTCGCCCTACGGCAGCATCGAAGCGCCGGCTTATGTCTATCCGGCTATACGGCCTGACACTGTTGCAATACCCGCCGGGCAGGGTCACCTGGACTCCGGACGCTATGCGAAAAACCGGGGCGCGAACGTGATCGATCTGCTCGGCGCGACGACCGACGCGACCGGCGAAAACCTGGCCTGGTCGAATGTGCGCGTCAAGGTCGAGCGCACGGGCGAGACGATTAATCTGCCGATTTTTGAGGACAAGAAAGGCGCGCAGGAACACTTGCACTTTTGATTCAAGATGTGGGACCTCATGCGACGCGCGCATTACGTTTTAGTGAGAAAACTGTGTTGGTCAAGACGATGATTGACAATGCCAATTCTCCCCCTCACCCCCTGGCCCCCTCTCCCACGCCGAGGAGAGAGGGAAAACGCCCCACACGGCGGGGAAAAGTCCCTTCGCCCCTTGTGGGAGAGGGGCGCTACGCAGAGGGGAGAGGGGGAGTACAGCATCATTTTGACCAACACGTTTTAGTGAGAAAACCCGGAGATTGTCTACAAGGGGCATGATCTATGAGCGAACAAGACGCGAGCGGCAAGCGCCGGTGGACGATGATCGTAGACCTGGACAAGTGCAGCGGGTGCGGCGCGTGCGTGGTCGCGTGCCACGCCGAGAACAATGTGCCCATCGCCGCCGAAGACCAGGTTGTCGCCGACCGGAGTCAGCATTGGATGCGCATCGAGCGCTATTGGGAGGGCGAATACCCCGACGTGAAGGCGCGCTTTGTGCCGGTGCTGTGCCAGCACTGCGGCGAAGCGCCGTGTGAGCCGGTCTGCCCGGTGTACGCGACCTATCACGACGAGCGCGGGGGCTTGAACGCGATGATCTATGCGCGCTGCGTGGGTACGCGCTACTGCGCCAACAACTGCCCCTACCGGGTTCGTTTCTTCAACTACTTCGACCCGGTCTTTGCCGAGCCGCTAAACAACCAACTCAACCCGGATGTGACCGTGCGCAGCGCGGGCGTGATGGAAAAGTGCACCTTCTGCGTGCAGCGCATCCGGCGCGCCGAACACACGGCGAAGGTCGAGGGACGCACGCTGGCGGACGGCGAAGTACTGCCGGCCTGTGTGCAGGCCTGCCCGACCGGTGCGCTGATGTTCGGCGACCGGTACGACGCGGCGAGCGCAGTAGCCAAGCTGCTCGAGCACAACGGGCGCGCCGTGCGGCTGCTCGAAACCCTGGGAACCGATCCGTCGATCTATTATCTGAAAGGCGGTACATCTCATGTCGATTGAAACCGAACGCAATCCGTGGATGAGCGCGCCCCCCGAATCGGAGGACGAGCAGGAGCAGGTCGAACATCTACGCAAAGATCACCTGCTGCTCGACCCGGTGGGCATGGAGGCCATGAACCAGGATGCGCTGGGTTCGATGACCCGGCATGGGCGCTGGACATGGATGCTTATCGTCGTGCTGGGCGGCCTGGCGATGATGGCCGGCGTGGGTTGGCTGGTGCAGCTTTTCGTGGGGCTGGGGTTCACCGGCCTTAACCGCACGATCTTTTGGGGGATGTACATCATCAACCTGGTCTATTTCATCGGCATCGGCCACGCCGGTACGTTCATCTCGGCGGCGTTCCGGGTAATGGGCTTCGAGACGCGCCGCCCGATTGCGCGCGCCGCCGAAACCGTGACTCTGTTCGCGCTGGCGGCGGCGGGCCTGTTCCCGATTATTCACCTGGGCCGTCCGTGGAAGGTCTACTGGATGATCCCCATCCCCAACCAGCGCCAGCTTTGGCCGAACTTTCAGTCAGCGCTGGAGTGGGATGCGATGGCGATTATGACTTACGTTGTCGGCAGTGTCCTGTTCATTTACATCGGCCTGCTGCCCGACCTGGCGATGGCCCGCGAGCGCACCGGCGTAAACTGGCGTCGCAGACTGTACAGCGCGCTCTCGCTGGGCTGGCGCGGCACCGACCGGCAGTGGGCGCTGCACGAATCGGTTTCGACGATCTTCGCCTACGTCATCATCCCGGTGATGTTCTCGGTCCACACCATCGTATCGTGGGACTTCGCCATGACCATCCAGCCCGGCTGGCACAGCACCATCTTCGGGCCGTTCTTTATCGTCGGCGCGCTGTACTCCGGCGTGGCGGCGGTGCTGGTTGCAATGGGATTCCTGCGCCGGTTCCTGAAACTGGGTTACTTCATCCGCGAGGAACACTTCGACGTGATGGCAAAGTTTTTGCTCATCATGTCCTTCGCCTGGATTTACTTCTACTTCGGTGAGTTCCTGGTCACCTGGTACGGCAACCTGCCGCCGGAGATGACCATCCTCGACCTGCTGCTCTACGGCGAGGCTGCGCCGCTGTGGTGGTTGATGATCTTCTGCAACGTGGTGGTCCCGGTGGGTCTGCTGTGGATGCGGCGGGTGCGCCGGAACCCCGGCATCTTGTTCGTCATCGCCGTCTTTATCCAGGTCGGGATGTACCTGGAGCGCTACCTGATCGTCGGCGTGATGCTGGGCCGCCCCGAACTACCCTTTAACTACAGTTGGTACTATCCCGGCCTCGAGATCCCCATCGCAATCGGCGCGTTCTCGTTCGTGATCTTCTTCTACTTCATCTTCACCGTCTTCGTCCCGATCATCTCGACCTGGGAAGTGGGCGAAGGCCAGTTCTTGCACGGTCTGCGCAAGATTGGCCGGAAGATCACTAAATTCAAGTCGGATATGCACTAGGCGGGAATTGGCAGGAGGAAATATGGCCGAGTACGAGCTATTAGGACTGTTCCAAGACGTTGATTCCGCCGGTGATGCGGTAGAAGCGCTGCGCCAGGTCGGTGTATCCGACCGGAGTCTTAGGGTGCTGTCGGCGTTCCCACTGTCGTCTAAAATCCTGGGGCGCAAGCACTACAACCACAAGTTGGGGCTTGCCGCCGGCGCGGGCGCGCTGCTTGGCTTTGCGGCGGCGATCTTCTTTGCGGTCATCACGCCGCAGCTTTACCCCATCGTCGTAGGCGGGCGTCCCCTGCTGAACGGGCCGCCGATGCTGATCCTGGTCTTCGAGTTGACGATGTTGGGTACGCTGCTCGGTGGGTTTCTGGGCTTCCTGTGGCAGGGAGGTTTCCCCTCGGCCGGCGGATTGTACGACAAGCGCATTGCCGAGGGCTATCTCGGCGTGGCGGTCCAGGTCGATGAAGCGCTGCTGGAAAAAGTCCAGGCCGCCTACAGCGCTCACAAGCCGGTTGACCTGAAAAAAGCCGAGGTGAAGCCGCGCCCGGACCGTCGCCTGCTGATCGGGACGATAGCAATTGTGGCGCTGCTGGCGGTGAACTTCGCGCTGCTGGCGGTGAGCTTCGATATCCTTCATCTGGAGTTTTTACCCGACCAGATGAAGGCGCAGATTTCTTTTGCGTCGCAGATGGGGCCGCGCTTGGGCGCGCCGGCGGGCGCGGTGCCGGTGCCGGGTGTCGCGCTGGTCGGCGGCCGGCCCGCCACCGCGCCGCTCGCCATGACCGAGGATTCGTTGCAGCGCGGCGCCATTCTCTTTGATATTCACTGCGCCGTGTGCCACACCGTGGACGAGGACGAACCAGTTACCCAGGTTGCATCTTTCTTCCCGGACGACGGCGAACCGCCGGCGATGACGAGCGCCCGCGTGATGGCGCGCACACCGGAGCAAATCTTTACGTTCATTACCGACGGCATCGGCAAGATGCCAAGCCTGGCGGAGAATCTCTATCCTGCCAACCGGTGGGACGTGGTGAATGATGTGCGCAGCTTGACACCTGCGGAATAACACACAATCGGAGGGATACCGTGTTCAAACAAACTCTAGCTTTAGCAGCGATCTTGCTCGCGGGCCTGCTCCTGAGCGCCTGCGTCGGCGCCGTGCCGGAACTGACGCCGATCCCCTCGCTGGAGCCGCCGAGCGCGACTCCTATGCTTGCCGACGCGCTGCAAACGCCGCCGGCCGGCGGTGAGGCTGAAGCCGAAGCCGGCGCGGGCGCGGGCGAAGCCGTCGATTTAGAAACGGCGCTGAGTCTCTTTGAGCAGAACTGCCAGGCATGCCACGGCGAAATGGGCAAGGAAGGCACGGTAGGGCCGGCGCTCTACGCCAGCGCCGCTGTCCAGGCGATGAGCACGGACGAGATTCATGGCATTATCGCCAACGGCGTCCAGGGTACGGCGATGTCGTCTTACGCGGGTACGTTCTCGGATGCGGAGCTTAGCGGCTTGGTCGCGCTGATTCAGAGCTGGCAAGAAGGCGCTACCGGAGCGGTGGCTGAGCCGGCCGGCCCGGTCGATGCACTCGGTGTCTACGAGGCAAACTGCCAGTCGTGCCACGGCGAAATGGGCGAAGATGCTCTGGTCGGGCCGAACCTGGCGAATAACCCGCAAGTCGCCGCGTTGGGCGCAGAAAAGATCCAAGATATCGTCACCAGCGGCATCGAAGGAACTTCAATGGTGGGCTTCACTGGTGTACTCTCTGAGGCCGAGATTGCCGCGCTGGTCGAACTGGTCCAGGGTTGGAACGCAGGCGCTGAGGTCGAAGCAACGGCGGAACCCACCGGAGAAGTCGGGGCCGCCGACCTGGGAGCGGCGCTGACGACCTACCAGGCAAACTGCCAATCGTGCCACGGCGAAAACGGCAAAGACGCGCTCGTCGGGCCGGACCTGGCGAGTAACCCGGCGGTCGCGGCGCTGGCCCACGATAAGAAGCTCGACATCATCCATAAGGGCATCGCCGGTACGGCGATGGTCGGCTTCGAGGGCGTCCTTTCGGAAGATGAAATTAACGGATTGATCGCGCTGGTCGAAAGCTGGAATGCCGAAGGCGCAGCCGGAGAAGCTACAGAAGCGCCGACCGAAGAAGCCGCCGCGCCCGGCGAAGAAGCGGCCTTCGCGCTTTACGGTCAAAAATGCGCATCGTGTCATGGCGAGAACGGCAAAGGCGCGCTCGTCGGGCCGGACCTGGCCGGCAACGCCGACCTTGCAGAGATGAGCGCCGAAGACATCCACGCGATCATCGCCAACGGCGTCGAGGGCACGGCGATGGTGAGCTTTTCCGGGGCGCTCACCGCCGAGGAGATCGACCAACTGGTGACGCTCATCCAAAGCTGGCAGGAAGAGTAACCAGATCATCCAAGCGATGGGAGGAGCGATAATGTCGGACTGGTCCGCTCATGATATTACGGTCAACAGCATTAACATTCACTATCACCGCACGGGCGGCAACAAGCCGCCCCTGGTCCTCGCGCACGGCTTCACCGACGACGGTCTGTGCTGGTCCCGGCTGGCGCGCGACCTGGAAGCGGATCACGATCTCATCATGTACGATGCGCGCGGGCACGGGCGGTCGTCGCGCCTCGCCGACCTGACGACCAGGCCGGACTTGGCCGGGGACCTGGCGGCGCTGGTCGAGGCGCTGGGGCTGGAGAAGCCGGGCGCGCTGGGGCACTCGATGGGCGCGGCGGCGGCGGCGGAGGTCGCCGCTGCACACCCGGACTTGCTCGGATACGTCATCCTGGAAGACCCGCCGTGGTTTGCAGAAGATGCGCAGCAAGCCCCCGGCCGGCGGCGCGACGATAGCTGGGCGCAGGCGATGGCGAAGCTCCAGACTCAGACCCGCGAAGAAGTCATCGCCGGGAAGCGCGCCGAAAGCCCCGACTGGGCGGATATCGACGTCGAGACCTGGGCCGATTCCAGGTTCCGCTTTGACCTGAACATGTTCAGCGCGCCCTGGAGTACGCACCTGTCGATGCAAGAGGTCGTCTCGAAAATAACCTGCCCGGCGCTGCTCATCACCAGCGACCCGGAGAAGGGAGGCATCGTCACGCCCCAAACCGCGCGAGAGGCGGCGCGGCGCTTTCAGAACAAAAAGAGCGCCGTGGTGCGTATCGGCGGCGCAGGGCACAGCATCCACCGCGAGCAGTACGCGCGGTTTCTGGCAGCCGTAACCGGGTTCCTGGCGCAGTAGCGCGGCAAACGCGCCAGAGGCAGCGAGGGCTGATTCATTCAAAGATTTTTCTATCACCACGGAGTACACGGAGAGCACGGAGAGGAGAAGACTCAAAGAAAAACTCCGTGGACTCCGTGCTCTCCGTGGTGAATCTCTTAGAGCATTGTCAGAACAAATCAGCCCTCCAGAGGCAGCGCAGGAGGATGATACCCGCCTCTGGTGCATACACCGCTACAGCGCCGGCTCGTAGGCAACCAGGACCACGCCCAACTCCTTCTCTGCCTCCTGGAGCTTTTTCAGTTGCGCGTTGCTTAGATCGGCGAGTTGGGGCTTTTGCTCGTAGGCCACGAGCAGCAACCCCATCTCCTCTTCGAGCGCGTGCAGTTTTTCCAGCCGCGCTTTGTCCAACGTGGCGAACTTCAAACGTGCCTCGCTCATTGCAGCCTCCCATTTGCTAACCACTGCGCAGGTTTAAAAAAGCGAAAGCTGCCGGGCAGCCGACTCCGGCGCATAGTGCGAAACCTCAGTCACAAGACCGTGCTCGCGGCACCGCGCATCGAGCAGGTCCCGCAGTGCGTCGGCGTCGTTCGCCGGGCAGTGATACTGTTCCCCGAACCGCGCTTCGTACTCCTGCCGAAGGCCGGGAAACAGCTTATCTAACCGGTCGTAGTAGTAAGCGCGCTGCCGGTCGCGCAAAGTAACCCCAAAGGCCGGGATGATGTACGATGCGCCGTGCGCCGCCGCCGACTTGACGATAGCTGTGATGTTTTCTGCGCTGTCTTCGATGAATGGCAGCACCGGCATCAGGGTAACCCCGGTGTGAATACCGTTCGCCGCCAGGGTTTGCATTGCCCTCAGCCGCGCCGACGGCGACGGCGCGCCCGGCTCCAGCTTTCGCGCCAGCGCGTCGTCCGTCGTGGTGATGGTGAAGGACACGACCGCGTGCACCCGGTTGATCTCGCGCAGCGTATCCAGGTCTTTGAGCACCAGGTCGCTTTTGGTCAGGATATGGACCGGGAAGCGGAGCTGCGCGATCACCTCCAATGCCTGTCCGGTCAAGTTGTAGCGCCGTTCGGCGCGCGGCGTGTAGGGGTCATTCATCGCGCCGGTGCCGATCATGCCTTTGACCCGCTTGCGCGCCAGCTCGCGCCGCAGCAAGTCGATGGCGTTCACCTTGACCAACACTTCGCCGCCGAAGTCTTCGATCTGGTAGCACTCGCTGCGCGAGTCGCAGTAGATACACTGGTGCTCGCAGCCCCGGTACAGGTTCATGTTGTATTTCAAGCCGAACCAGGTATCGGGCTGCCGGACGTGCGCCAACAGGGTCTTGGCTTCGATCTCTTTTAGCGCGAACACTGCTCAAATCCCTGACGCCATTCTAGGAACGGTCGTTCTTGCCGTCAAAGCAGCAAATCGGGCCGGTCGGAGCAGATGCCGCTCACGCCCAGCGCCTTGAGCGCCGCGATTTCCGCCGGGCGTTGCTCGTGCCAAGTCACCACGCCCAGCCCGGCATCCCGCACCCGCCGGAGCCAGTCCGCCGTCAGCAGCTTATGCGGTTCGGGCGCGAGGTGCCCCCAGCACGGATGGACATAGCTTGCATGAATCGACTGCGCCAACAGAACCGGGTCAACGTGCGCCGAGTTAAAGAGAATGGATGTTTGCGCCTTGGGCGCGTGCGCCTTGATCTCTGCCAGCACGTCGGGCCGGAACGCCCCAAAGATGGCATGATCGGTCATGTCGTGCTCATCCAGCGTCTCGAACATAGACGCGCCCGAAGTTTCAGTAATCTGCTTGATGTCCAGGTAAAGCCTCACCCACAGATCGGCGCACAGTTCGACCACCTCCGCGAAGGTCGGGACCGGCTCGCAGCCGGGCGGGGTGAGCGCGCGCAGTTCGGCCAGCGTCAGGTCTGATACCACACCTTCCACGCCGAAGATGCGCTTCAGGCCAAAGTCATGGATCACGACCGGCACGTCGTCGGCGGTGGCGCGGATGTCGATTTCCACCATGTCCGCGCCGACCTCCGCCGCCTTGCGGATCGCGGCGGGCGAGTTCTCCTGCGCGTAGGCCGACGCGCCGCGATGCGCGATGCGCAGCACTCGCCGCGCGCCGGGCGGGATGGTCGTGGCAAGCTCGGCAAGCCAGCCGTTCACGCGCTGCGGAATCCACGCTTCGAGCGCCGCCCAGGGGACAAAAGGCGCCTCCGCCAGGTCGAAAACTTTGTCGAAGGCATAAGCCGGCTCGAAGGCGCAGCGCTCCAGGTAAGTATGCGCAAGCTGGTCGGCAAGCGGCGTGCGGCCCGCGCGCAGCGCGTCCTCGAACAACGGCGTGACGAGCAGTCCACCTATCCCGGCGAAGCGCCCACACGAACGGTTTGTCGTCTCGGCCCGCTCCAGCAACCAAGCCGGCGAAGGCGCAAAAGCGTGCTTGCCCGGCTCAGAGTAGATGACCAGACGCCCATCTTCAAGCGGAAGGGCGCCGTTCGCATCTTCCATGACATGATAGCCGCCGTGCCAGCTCGCCTCGCCGTGCCAGACGTGCCCGTCCGCATCCAGGTAAACCCAAACGTGCTCAAGCTCGTAGAGGTGCTGGATATCCCAATCCCACCACACGGCGTACTCGATAGCGCAGGCCATGCCTTCGGGCAGCGCGATATCGCGCGGGAAAGACGGCGACGGGCCGTCTGCCCGGAACACGGTATACCCCACCGCGCCGGGTAGAAACGGCTCGCGCGCATCGAAGCGGAGGCGCGGGGCATGGCGTTTCGCCAGCGCACAATCTGCCCCGCAGCCGGTCTCAGGTAAATCGATCAGCGCCATGCTTATGTCCAACCTTTGCCGCCGCTGCCGCGCTCATCCGCGACCTTCTTGGCGTAATCATCGGCATGGTAGAATGCCATCGGGTCGGCGGGGCAGCCCATCTCGACGCGCACCTGCGCCAGCAGCGGCTCTACGTCGGTCTCGAAAGCCTCTGTCAAAGTCATGTGACCGCCCAACACGTCGCCGGCGTGCTGCTTCTGGCGTAGCCCATCATAGTTTACGATGAGCGCTTTTGCATAAGCCCGCTGGCAGTTAAGCACGCTCAGCAGCATCGCCTCGAGCTTCGGTTCGATGTTGTGGCTCTGGTCGATCATATACGCCACATCCTTGGCCTTTTCGCCCGCCGCGGCCAGCTCGGTGTAAATCTCGAACACCTCAAACGGGTTGACCGTGCCGACGATCAAGTCATCGTCGGCGTACTTGCGTGCGTTGAGGTGGAAGCCGCCTAATCGCCCTTCGTCAAGCAGGAAAGCGACGATGTGCGCGATGTTGGTGCCCGGCGCATGGTGACCGGTATCGACCAACACCTGCGCCTGCTCGCCCAACTTGAGCGCGGTCGCATAGGCCGTACCCCAATCGGCAAAGTCGGTGTGGTAGAAGGCCGGCTCGAAGAACTTGTACTCGATGAGCATCCGCGCGCCCTCCGGCAGGTATTTGTAGACTTCCGCCAGCGCCGCTTCCATGCGCTGCTTGCGCCCGCTGATGCTGTCCTGCCCGGCGTAGTTGGTGCCGTCGGCGAACCATAGGCTCAGGATATCGCTGCCAGTCTTTTTCATGATCTCGCAGCATTCGACCATGTGCGCGATGGCCTGCTCGCGGACAGCCGGGTTGGGGTTGGTGATGCTGCCGAGCTTGTACTCTTGATCCTGGAACAAGTTAGGGTTGATCGCGCCGATGCCGACGCCTTTTCCCTCGGCGTAGCCGGCCAGACCATCCCAATCGTCAGTCTTGTCCCACGGGATATGCAGCGCCACGGTCGGCGCGATGCCGGTGAGCTTGTGAATGTACGCGGCGTCGGCGATCTTCTCGTACACGTCACGCGCCGCGCCGGGCCAGCCAAACGTCTGGAAGCGGGTACCGCTGTTGCCGTAGCCCCAGGATGGCGTCTCGACGTGCTGGGTCTTGAGCTTGACCTTAACCGCTTCTACGTCAATGCCGCGCGCGGTGAGTTTTCCCGCCAGGCGCTCGTAATCGGCTTGATGATCCATGCTCGGTTTCTCCTTGTCTGTATACGGGTCACGCCTAGATTGTACGGCATTTGGTGTACTTATCAACAGTGCGGGCCGGGTGAAGGGGGGACTTGTGCACCCGGCCCGCAAGGAAAGACGGTCATGCGTGCGCGAGCGAATGCACGACCGGAGTTGGGGGATGTGGATTCGAACCACAACTGACGGATCCAAAGTCCATCGTTCTGCCGATTAAACTATCCCCCAATTCTACAACCAGCTTATCATGGCGAGCGCCATATGTCAATATCTGTTTGTGAAATTTTTGTATAGATATTTATATAGAGCAAATATATAACCTTCAAACTAAATAGCAACGCGAATACAGAACTCTCGACACACTGTCGAGGTTTTTCTTCGCGCTGTATGCGGATATCGAAAACCGGTCTCAAGACGGGCGCGGCTACGGATCGTGCCGCTTCTGTTCCCTTTGTCGAAAGGTGTAAAGGAGTTGCGGGAGCCACGAATCAAAAGCCGGCGCTCGTTTGTTATGCTGTTGTGATAAGTGAGCCAGCTTTGGACTCACAGCTCCACCTCCAGAGGAGTGAAAGAAACGAATCAGATCGTGTGATTACATCATATTAGAAAAAGTGTGCTTTTTCAAGGGGTGTTTGTAACAAATGCGCATTGTAGATGCTGGTATGCCGGCCCAGGCAAGCTTGTCGAGTAGCCGTTGCGCCCCAACTTGTCAATGCTACAATAAGCGCCATGAAGTTAGAATTAAAACGCACGGCGCTTTCCCTTTTCTTGTTTTTATTCCCGCTGTTTTTGGGTGCACTGGCATGCACCTTTACCGAGCCGCCTACCCCGACTTTCCTTCCACCTGTTACTGCGCTCCCGTCTGCTACAGCCGGAACCCCATCCGATGCAGCGCCTTCGCCTACCGGTACGCTAACCGCTCTGCCCGCCGATACACCGACCGTCACTCCCACCGCCATCGACGCCGGTATCGCCTCCTATCTGGTACAGGTTGACAGCGACCGGCTGCTCATCAGCGTAGATACGCTGCAAAACTTCGGTACGCGCTTCGTTAACGCCGATCCCGGCAGTACCACGACAGGCATTGGCGGCGCGCGCGCCTGGATCATCAAACAGTTTGAACAGATTCAAGAGCAGGCCCGTGTTAACGGCGTTCCCTTTGTCATCATGTCGCATCCCTTCACGCTGGAGTGGCGCGGCCTTGTCACCACGCAAACCAACGTGCTGGCTTACCTGCCCGGCTCCGGCGACCGGGTGAACCAAGTCATTATCATCGGCGCGCATTATGACTCGATATCCGAATATGGCGACGCTGCCTCGCCGGCACCCGGCGCTGACGACAATGCGTCAGGCGTCGCGGTAATGTTGGAATGCGCGCGCATCATGGCGCAACGCCAGCACCGCACGACCATCATGTTTGCCGCGTTCTCCGCCGAAGAAACCGGGCGGCAAGGGAGCCAGGCCTTTTTGGCCGATGTCGTGGAAGGCGAGAACCTAGATGTGCGCGCGGTGATTAACCTGGATATTGTGGGTGCACAACAACTCCCCGACGGGAGCATGATCGCCGACCGGGTGCGCCTGTTCGCCGCACCGCCCGACGCCTCGCCCTCGCGTCACCTCGCGCGCCTCGTGCAGTTCGCCGCCGCGCGCTATATGCCTGACTTCGCGGTCGATGTTCAACCTACCGCAGATCGCGCGGAGCACTGGGGCGATCATATAACTTTCAGCGATGCCGGCTATGCAGCGGTTCGTCTGATCGAGGCCGCCGAAGTTCCCGATCGCACCAACTCGGTGCACGATACGATGGAGCGCATCTCGGCGGGCTACATGGCGCGCGTGACTCGCGTCGTACTCGTGACGCTGCTAGCGCTCGCCGACGGCCCTGCGCCGCCAGCCTCAGTTGTTTTTGATCCTGAAAACAATTCGCTCTCGTGGGTGGCGGCTCCCGACGCTGCCGGGCACATCATCGCCGTGCGCCGGGTCGACTCGCTGGTCTATGACCGCCGGGTGGAAATCGAAGCCGCCGATCGCTTTGCGCCGCCCGCCAACGACGACATCTTCGGCGGCATGCACTATGCCGCGGTCGCTGCCGTTGACGCCGATGGGCGCCAGGGGCCTTTTAGCGCCGAGGTACCGATCAATCCATAATCCGCGGCACAGGGCTAAAAATCGGTGATGCTGTCCAGCATCTTATAGATTACCATCCATACCACAATCATAATTAGAAGTGCCGGTATCCCCAGAAGTTTGTACCAGCCCTCTAAAAAGAGCACCATCGGCACGAAAGCCACCATGCCGAATATCAAGCCGACGATGGCGCCCTTCGTGCGCGACCCTAACGACTGCCAGATGGCGACGATTCGGAAAGCGCTTTTGCGCTTCTGCCGGCGCTGAGGGTCCCAGTTGGCCTTCACTTTTGGGCCGGGATCATGCCGCTTAACACGCTGTTCCTTGAGGCGCTTTGCGCGCGCCTTGTCCTTTGAATCGTCGTATTTGTCGAAGTCAAAGCCCATGATGTGTGTCCTCGATGATCCTTATTCATCTAAGACTAAAACCTGTACCCAGTGTATCACAACTTGGCGCACAAATTAACATCGTTTTCGCAACCCCGCGCATTTTCGGTTTTTCCGTCCTGTGTTTCTGTGGTAAGCTCTTGATATGACCAACTCGACTGAAACTGTCGTCGTTGCTTTCGACGCCGCACCCGAAATCCACGTCGGTATGCGCCTCGACCTCGCTATCGTGGACGTACTGGCCGGCCGCTCGCGCGCTCAAATCCAGCGCTTTATCAAAGATGGCTTTGTGACGGTGGACGGGCGCTTGGTTAAGGCATCGTACCGGCTGGAGGGTCGCGAACACATTGTCGTGCGCATCCCACCGCCGCTCCCGGTCGAGACTGCGCCCGAAGCTATCCCGCTTGATGTGATCTATGAAGACGATGACCTCGCTGTGATCAACAAACCCGCCGGGATGGTGGTGCATCCGGCTTACGGCAACCGCGAAGGTACCCTGGTCAACGCGGCGCTGGCGCGCTGGCCCCAGATTGCGAGCGTTGGCGGGCGCGACCGGGCAGGCATCGTGCATCGGCTCGATAAAGACACCTCCGGCGTGATTTTGATTGCCAAGACCGAGCCGGCCCGCCTGACGCTGATGCGGCAGTTTGCGCAGCGCACCATCCAGAAATACTACCTGGCCCTGGTCGAGGGACACCCGCCGACGCCTGAAGGCCAGATCAACGCGCCGGTTGGCCGTGACCCCAAACAGCGTAAACGCATGGCGGTTGTGCGCGGCGGGCGCGAGGCCGTCACCGTGTACCGTGTGCTCGAATGGTATGACGAATATGCTCTGGTCCGGGCCGAGCCACTGACCGGGCGTACACATCAAATCCGGGTGCATATGCGTTTCATCGGCTGCCCCATCGTTGGCGACCCGGTATATGGGCGGCGCAAGGGCGCGATCCGGCTCGGATATCAATTTCTGCACGCTGCGGGTATGACATTTGCGCAGCCTAGCACTGGCGAGAAGATCACCATAGAAGCGCTGCTGCCGCCTGATCTCCAAACCGTCCTGGATCGGCTGCGACATGAAAATGGGCTGGAAATCTAAAAAATTCGCCAGAGTCCTTCGTCTGGGTCGCCTTCGATGCGGTTTACCGCAAGCAGCGGCAGCCCCAGGCCGTACAATTGCCTCAGTAAGCCGTGCAGCGCGGCCTGGTCGGCGACGACGCCTGTCAACGTGGTAATTGTCGGGCCGGTGGCTTCCTTGTCAACGGTGATGACCATGCCTTCAAAAATCTCCGACCAGCTTTCATCGAAGCGTCCCGGCACCCGAATTTGATAAACAGCCGGTTGATCCAGCCCCAACGGCGACTGCTCGCGCTCTGTCATTAATAACAATTCCTTTGCTCAACGGCTCGACAAAAATCGACCACAAGAAGCATACTACCCAAGAGTATGAATGTAAGCATCCAAAAGTATGATCGTGGGGCGACCCGTTTTATTCGACCGGCAGAATGCCCAGCGCTTTAGCCTTAGCAATTGCTTGGGTCCGGCTGCCGACGCCAAGTTTGCCATAGATATTTTGATTATGCGATTTGACTGTGTTCAGCGAAAGCACCAACCGTCGGGCAATTTCCCGGTTAGACAGCCCGCCGGCGACGAGCCGGAGCACCTCAATCTCGCGCTCACTGAGTGGCTCCACCAGCGTTTGAGCATGCAGCGGCTCGGCGGCCGGGAACGCCGCCAGTAGCCTGCCGGCATATTCGCGCATGATGCCTTGTGCGGCGGCTTCATAAAGCAGGCGCGCCATTGGCTGGCCTACATCGACAAAGGTACGGATATACTGCTCCGGCTCGGCCTGCCGGAGCGCGCACGCCAGCATTTCAAGCGCCGGTTCGGTCTCACCCTTTGTCTGCAAAATCCACGCCTGAAGCGTCAGCATCTCGACAAGATACCGTGCGCGGTCCATCTTATCCGCCTCCGCGCGCATGCGCCGGAGCAAATACATGGCGTCGTCCGGCTTGCCCTGCGCGACCAGTCCCCGCGCCAGGGTCAGGTATTGAAACTCATTCCGGCAGTTGATTTCATCGCCCAGGTCAACTTTATACTGCTGCGCCCAGTCCTGTATGGCTGCCGCATCGCCCTGTGCCAGCCGGATCCGTGCCTCACACGCGCCGATCAAACTCACATGGGCGACCGACGAAGGCAGGTCGATGACGATCTGTTTGGCCGACTGGATGGCATCCAGCGCACCGCTGGCGTCGCCGGATGCCTGTAGCGCGTTTGCCAGTTCGCGGTAGCCGCCTGACAGCGCGACCACTTGGCCCCACGGTCTGGCAAGCGCGACGCTCTCGCCCGCGTGATGTACCGCATCGTCCAAATCGTTCCACTCATATAACACCTGGCTCATCAACAAGTGCGCGTATGCGGCGGCCGGCAGATGCCGCCCGTGTCGCTGGCGATATTCGTCGGCAATCTCAATTGCTTCCTGGTAGAAGACCGCCGCCCGGCGCAGGTGACCCTGTGTCAAGTGCAGCAGACCGCGCTCGCACGTGTTGACCACGATGAGGTGATAGTCACCGATGGCTCGGCTGGTCGCAAGCGCTTCGATCAAGGCCGGACCCGCTGCGGCAGGATTGCTGTACCGGAGCGCTGTACCGTAGGTCGAGGCGGCAAAAGTGCGCGCGCGCTGGTCTTCTTCGGGCAGCAGATCGAGCGCCTCGCGCGCCAGCGCTGCGACACGATGCGTTTCCCCGGCCAGGTTTTCGGCGTAGGAGCAGATCGCGGCAATATGCCCGGCAATGTGCCGCTTCTCGGCCTCGCCCATATCGACAGCTTTTGTAAGTGCAGCCTCCGCGTCTTGCAACCGCATCGAAAGCGCGTCGAGCCGCCCAGCATATACCAGCACCCAAGCGCGTGCTACACACAGCCAGGGCCGGGCGCGCACCATGTCACTAGGCAGCATGTCCAACTGCCGGATCAGCGGGACCAATTCCCCATGTTCGATCAGCGGGATGATATTGGTCTCTGCCAGGCGCACGACCCGCTTGATATCGTCGGCGGCTGCCGCATGATGCACCGCTTCGGTTATAAATCCTTTAGCTTCGTACCACGCGCTGGCCTGGCGGTGTAAATCGGCGACATCGGTCCGCGCCCGGCGCAACCGGTAGCGCAGCAGGTCGGCAAAGAGTTGATGGTAGCGATACCACTCGCGTCGATTATCCAGCGGTACGATAAACAAATTAGCCTGCTCTAGATGTTCTAGAGTCTCTTGGCCGGTAGTCCCGGCGGGGTCGGAGCAGACCGCATCGCACAACGGGCCGCAGAGCCGGTCTAGAACCGCCGTGTGGAGCAAAAAACGCTGGATTTCTTCCGGCTGCCGGGATAGTACTTCATCCACCAGGTAATCCATCACGTGGCGGTCATCGCCGGCGAACGCATGGATAAAATCGCGCGCATCGCCGCCATCACTGCGCAGCGAGAGCGCCGCCAGTTGAAGCCCGGCGATCCACCCCTCGGTACGTGCTTCAAGGGCCGCGACCTCGTCCGGCTCCAGGCCCAGCCCTGATACCTGGTTGAGAAAAGCGTCGGCCTCGGCCTGGGTGAAGCGCAGGTCACTTGCCCGTATCTCAGTCATCTCGCCGTGAACACGCAGCCGCGCCAGCGGCAGTGGCGGATCCTCGCGCGTGGCGATTACCAGGTGCAACGTCGCCGGTCGGTGCGCCAGTAGAAAATGCAGCGCTTCATGGACTTGAGTCTGCTGGATGACGTGGTAATCGTCCAGCGCCAGCACGAACGGCAGCGCAACGCCCGCGATGTCATTAATCAGCGCCGCCATCAATTCCGCGACCGGCAGGGGCTGCGAGACTTGCAGCATGCTTTTGACTGCGCTACCGATGTGCTCGTCAACCTGGCGCAGCGCCGCGACCAAGTAGGTGAGGAAGCACGCGAGGTCATTGTCGCGCTCGTCGAGCGAAAGCCATGCCACACAGCAGTCTCGCCGCAGCAGCCATTCGCTAATCAGCGTCGTCTTACCAAATCCGGCAGGAGCGGACACCAAGGTTAGTTTACGATCCAACCCGGCATCCAGGCGGTCAATCAAGCGCGGGCGCGGCACTAAGCCGAGCTGCGGCGGCGGCATATATAATTTTGTAGTCAGCAAGGTCCCAGACATAAGAGTCGCCCAAACTTCTTATGGAACCGGCGTGCCGGCGGACACGGCGCAATTATAGAGGCAACCCGTCGGTTTGCCCTAGATTACAATCTACCGATGACTCCTAATGATACACAATGGAGCAGCGTTCTTACAATCGGAGAGCGGACGACTTCGGACTGAACTCATCATAGTGCCGTCTGCAGGAACAGAGCGGTACTTGCCCCTGCAGACGTGAACGGTATCTGCTCGAACCCTCAAGGGCCCGTCTATTGGTCAATCGGCTTTTGCTCCCGGCATCGGATGCGCCTCAAAGAACGCCCAGATGATATCGGTCGCCGGCACCGAACCGCCGTCGAATCCCAGTATTGGGATTCCTGGCCCGCCCGGCCACACGTGATTTAGCTTATCGATGGTGTAGAGTGACACCCCGGCGCCGCCCGCGCAGTTTCCCCACATCTCGATGGTGAGATCACCTTCCTCGTAGGTTTCGACGGTGACCTCCGGCGCTTCGTCGCAGCCGTTGCGCGCGGCCCAGGCCGCCGCCCACTCTGGAATCGGCGGCAGGGCAGAGCCGAGCGCGAAGTTGTCTGGCTGGCCTTCGTAGCGCACAATCATGTCCGCTCGACCGTGGAACGCCAGTACCGGCACCGAGCGCGACGGTTCGCAGTCGTCGGCATAGTTGTAAGCACCGCTCACGGGGGCGACCGCCGCGAAGAGGTCCGCTGCGTCGCATGCCAGGCGGTTTGTCATACCGCCGCCGTTGGAGAAGCCGGTCGCGTAGATGCGCGCCGGGTCGATGTTCAACTGGCTTTGTAAATGCGCCACCAGGTCTCGAATGAAGGCGACGTCGCTGCGTTCGGTGCGCGCCGGGGCCACGTACCAGCGCGCGGGGATGCTGACGCCCTGTGGGTAGACGACGACAAACCCGATCTCCTCGGCCTTCTTCGACATCTGACTGAACTGTTCCTGTTGTTGGACGTTCGAGGCGAGTCCGTGCAGGTTGACCACCAGCGGCACCGGATCGCCGTTCGGGTCGTAGGTGGTGGGTACGTATAAGCGATAGCTGCGCGTAACGCCCTGCGACTCGATCTCGCCGGTGCTGGTACCAACCGGCGGCGTGTCGTCATCGCCGGTTGGCATGGGATGCGACTCAAAGAAGTCCCAGATGGCGTCAGGGCCGGCGCCGGGCGGCCAGTAGTGTCCCCAATCCTCGTAAGTTTGTAGAATAACATCCGCTTTACAGTGTTCCCAGGCCTGGACGCCGACATCGACGCTGATACCGCCGGTCTCGACGATCTCCTCACTCGTCGCGGGGGCGGCGTCGCAGCCGTTGCGCGCAGCCCATTCTGCCGCCCACGCCTGGATGTTGGCGTAGCGCCCCCGGCCCCCACCGTAGGGCGCAACATCGTCGGCTTTGCCGTGGATGCTGAGCACCGGCACCGGGCGGCTCGGCTCGCACCACGAGTTATCGATCGGGTAGCTGCCGCCGACCGGCGCAATCGCTGCCAGCACATCGGCAAGCTCGCAGCCCAGCCGGTGCGCCATGCCGCCGCCGTTGGAGAAGCCGGTGACATAGATGCGCGCCGGGTCGATGTTGAACCACTGCTTGAGGTGTTCGATCAGGTCGCGCGTGAACTGTACGTCGTCGATATCGGCGTCTTCATCGGGGCGCGACGCCCAGCCGCGTGGTTCCCCGAACCCGGCAGGGACGACCAGGAGAAACCCTGCCTCGTCCGCTTTACGCATCAGGTCGCTGCTGACCAGGAAATTCACCGCTTCGTCGCCGTAACCGTGGTAGGCGATGACCACCGATATAGGCGTGGCCGGGTCATAGGAGGGCGGGACGTGCAGCAGGTGCTCGCGCGAGTGCCCGCCCGATTCGAGGGTTGCCCTATAGTCGCCCGGCTGCACCGATGTATCGCCCCGGTCCGGTTCGAGCAGCAGTTCGTCGTCTTCAGGGATTTCGACTGCTTGTGATGGTTCTTCCGGCATGGAATGAGCCATAAAGAAGTCCCACATGGCGTCGTTGGCGCTGATCTCTGTGCTGGTTAAGCCCATGTCGATGCTCGCCTCGAAAGGTGTGCCGCCCGGCCAAGTGTGCCCGCCGTCCTCGATGGTGTACAGCACAACCTCGGCATCGTCCAGGCAGCCGGACCAAGCTTGGCCGGTGACCGCGCCTTCTTCGTAAAAGACTTCCGAGTCGGAGGCGCAGCCGTTGCGCGCCGACCACTGCGCCGCCAGGTCCGGTACGGGATAGGATACTGTCGCCGTCCCGCCGTAGGGCGCGATCTGGTCGGCTTTGCCGTGTAAGATCATCACCGGCAGCGGGCGCGAGGGCCGGCACGGCGCGCCGTATTGGTACGCGCCGGAAACGCCGGAAATCGCCGCGATTTTGCCGGCAAGGTCGCAGCCCAACCGGTTAGCGAAGCCGGCGCCGTTAGACATGCCGGTGGCGTAGATACGCGCCGGGTCGATGCTCAGGAAGCGCGGCAGGACATCGATGAGGTCACGGATGAACTGCACATCGTAAGGTAGTTCGTCTTGATCAGTGCGTGTCGATGTAGGCAGATAAAACCAACCGCGCCTTTCGAAGGTGTCGCCATAGCCTTCGGGATAGACCACGATGAAACCTTCTGCGTCGGCTTGGTCCGACATTTGTGAAAGAAGCATTTCCCCGCGCGGGGTCGCGCCAAGCCCGTGGAAGTTGAGCACAAGCGGCATCGGCTCGCCGTGCACGTAGCCCGGCGGGACATGAACAAGGTAGCGGCGGGGCATTCGCGCCGACATGATCTCGCCCGTGTAGTCGCCGGGCGTCGGCGTGAAATCGACCGGTTCCAGGGCGGCGGATGGATCGGCGAAAGGTATCTCGCGCGCCGCCGACGGCTCATCGGGCAGCTTGTGCGCCTCGAAGAAATCCCACACTGCGTCGGTTGCGCTGAACTCACCATCCGGCCAGGCGTGTCCTCCACCTGCGATGGTGTATAAGATCACGTCGGCGTCGTCGAGGCAGTCGCTCCATGTTCTGCCGGTTACGCTGCCTTCCTCGTAAGTGACTTCGTTGCGCGTCTGGCACCCATTGCGGTCGGCCCAGTGCGACGACCAATCCGGCGCCGAGAGCACGCTCGGTATCTGACCTTTGTAAGGCAGTACATCATCGGCGTCGCCGTGAATCGCCATGGCCGGCACGGGACGCTCAGGCACGCAGCGCTCGTAGACGGGGTAGGTCCCGGCGACCTGGACAGCCGCCGCGATGCGATTCGAGAGCCGGCATGCCAGCCAGCCCGCCATGCCGCCGCCGTTGGAGAAGCCGGCCGCATAGATGCGCGCCGGGTCGATGCTCAGCCTGGCGGACAGCGCGTCGATCAGGTCGATGGTGAACTGCACATCATCCGGCTCGCCGTCGCGCGGACCGTTTGCCCAGAAGAACCATCCTGCCGGGCGACCAAAGCCAAGCGGATACACGACGATGAAGCCGGCTTCGTCGGCCTTTTCAGACATGCCGGTGTAAGCTTCGTGCTCGCGCGGGTTGGAGCCGTAGCCGTGAAAATTCAGCACCAGGGGGACCGGCATGCCGTCTTCATAGCCGGTGGGGATGTGAAGCAGATACTCGCGCACCAAGCCGCCCGACTCGATGGCTATGGTGAAACTGCCCGGCTCCGGCACAAAACTTTCCCAGTCGGCGATTTCTTCCGCCGCCCCGCCCTCCTCGGCGGTGGTTGCTTCGGCATAGAACGACGGGCTTTCGGGCATGGGGTGCGCGGCGAAGAATTCCCAAATTGCGTCGGCGGCGCTGATGTCGGTAGCAGGTATTCGGAGGTCCAGGTTTTCGGGTAGTGTGTCATAAAACCACGTGTGATCGCCTGTTTCAACCGTATACAGCACGACATCGGCGTTATCCTGGCAGTGGGTCCACGTCTCGCCGGTGACCTCGCCTTGCTCGAACGTCACTTCGGGGTCATCCTCGCAGCCATTGCGACCGGCCCAGTCGGTGGCCCAACTGCGCGCAGCGAGCAGGTAGCCTGAGATGCCGTCATAGGGCAGCACCTGATCGGCCTCGCCGTGAATGGTCATGACGGGTATGGGGCGGTTGGGCGTGCAACTCCCTAGGATGATTTCGGGAACCGGGTACATCCCGGCGACCTGGGCAATCGCTGCGACCTGGTCCGATAAGTTGCAGGCCAGGTAATTTGCCATGCCGCCGCCGTTGGAGATGCCGGCCGCGTAAATACGCTGCGGGTCTACGTCCAAGCGCTGCGACATCAGCGTAATCAGGTCGCGCACAAACTGTAAGTCGTCCGGCTCGCCGCGTTCTTGCGCGCCGACCAGGAAAGACCACTGCTGCGGGCTGCCCAACCCTTCAGGATAGACGGCGAAAAAGCCAATTTGTTCGGCTTTGTCGGACATCTGGCTGAAAAGGAAAGTCTCTTCGGCGCTCGATCCGCGCCCATGAAAGACGAACACCAGCGGCATTGGCGTGCCAGGGGTGTAGCTGCCTGGAACGTGTAGGATGAAGCGGCGCTCGATGCCGCCGGACGCAGTGGTGATGTTGTAGAGGCCAGGCGCGACCACTTGGCGAGTAGGGGCAGGCGTGGGGTCGCCTTGGGCGCTGGCGGCAGGTGAAAAGATCAACCCAACAGCAAGGATGGCTGAACACAGGCACGCAATGCAAAGCGAGCGCTTCATCTTCTTCTCCCTTTCGTGGTTATGTGCTGTTTGTTCAATTATACATTTGTACAATCATTATACCGCCAGTGCGCTACCCTAATTAAATAATAGTCTCTATAATCTGCATAGCTACGGTGAAGGTTTAATCGGTTGTTCTTTGCGATGGGATGGAGGTACCGGTAATGAAGAAATTTGTGCTTGGTCTTGGGTTAGGGATTGCGCTTATGATAGGCAGCATGGCACCGGCAGACGCCGGCCCGCCTGACGAAACGCCTGATGATACTGTTGTGCGCCTGCTTAACACTTATATCCCGCCGCGCGACCGGATATCGCTTGCGCAATGCTTCTGGAGTGTGGGCGATATCCCAGATACGGTACAGGCTGCGCCGGTCACTTATGAATTGGACGCTGTGCGTGAGTTCGTCGTGGACAACAGCGACACCGACCAGCAGTTCACCATTACAGCACGGCTGGTCTACGCCACCGACCACAGCTATTGGTGGCTAGAAGATGGCTACACACTTGACCCGGATGGGCTGGCGCGTTCGGCAGAGCGTTTCGAGAGCAAAATCTATCCCACGACCCGGCACTACTTCGGCAGCGAGTGGTCGCCCGGTGTAGACAACGACCCGCATGTACACATCTTGCTCGCCGAGCAGCTTGGCTTCAGCATCGCTGGATACTATTCCAGCGCCAGCGAATACCCACGTGCAGCCGTACCTGCTTCTAACGAGGCTGAAATCTTTCTGATGAGCGCACCGAATATGGGACCGGTCATCGGCACCGATTACTTCGATTCGGTGCTCGCGCACGAATTCCAGCATATGATTCACTGGGTGGTTGATGTGAACGAAGACACCTGGGTGAACGAAGGGCTGTCGGAGCTTTCGATGTTGTTAAACGGGTTCAGCAACTTGAGCCATATTCCGGTTTTTCTTGTTTCGCCGGCTACCCAGTTGACGACTTGGCCCGAAGATGGCTCGCGCGGGGCGCACTATGGCGCGGGTCACCTGTTCTTTACTTACATGCTCGAACGTTTTGGCGAGCCGGCGATTATGGCCGTGGTGCGCGACGGCGCGAACGGTATGGTCGGAGTTGAGAACGCACTGCGTGCGGTCGGGGCCACCGACTCGTTAACCGGCGCGCCGGTCGGCGCCAATGACCTGTTCGCCGATTGGATTGTGGCGAATTATTTGAACGATCCCGGCGTCGAGGACGGGCGTTATAGTTATTTCTTGATACCGGGCATCGACAAGGTTGCCGCTACCCGGTCTTTTGACTCGTTTCCGGTCCGGGTCGATGGCGAGATTTGGCCGCAATATGCCGCTAACTACATCCAACTGCGAGGGGATGGACAAGTGCGGTTTGGCCTCCAGGGACAGCCAACGGTTGCGCTGCTGCCGACCACGGCATACAGCGGCGATTACATCTTCTGGGGCAACCGCGCTGACGAGAGCGATACGACTCTGACCCGCGCGTTTGATCTCACCGGCGTTAGCCGCGCGACGTTGGAATACCAGGTCTGGTACTGGATTGAATGGCTCTGGGATTATGCTTATGTCACCGTCTCTGCCGATGACGGCAAGACCTGGGAGATCTTGCAAACACCCTATACTGTCGGGGAGAATCCGCACGGCAACGCTTATGGTCCCGGCTACACCGGGATGAGTCGGGGGCTGTTTGAAGAAACGGTTTGGCTAAGGGAACGGGTCGATCTCACGCCTTATGCAGGGCAAGAAATCTTGGTGCGTTTTGAATATGTCACCGACGATGCCACACTCCAGCATGGTATTGCTATCGATGACATTGTAATCCCTGAAATTGGATACTCCGAGGATTTCGAGTCGGACGATGGCGGTTGGGAAAGCGCCGGATGGGTGCGACACAACAACGTCTTACCGCAGGATTTCGTCGTGCAGATGATTGAAACCGGCGACGACGGCAGCACCCGCGTATCGCGCATCTTGAGTCCTGGCGACGGCGCGGCGGCGACCTGGGATATTATGCTTGACGGTATGCGCGAGGTGGTGGTTGTCGTGGCAGGGGTTGCACCGTTTACGACGCAGCCTTCCGTCTATAACTATACTGTGGAGCGGGTGATGGAGTAACGGAGGTCGGCAGTGATCTGCTGGATGCTTTGAAGCTAGGTATGAGATATGCTTAGCTTCTCAATCAGAATCGATTAGTCATGAGGGCCGACCGACAATGACCAAAGCGCGCGACGAGAAGGAGCCGCCCACACCGACTTATACCGGGCTGGAACCGGAGCTTTCCTCCGGTCTGACCGGGCACGAACCGCTGCTCGGCGGCAAACTGCGCGAATGGCCCAGCATCGTTGCGCACTTGTTCGCCGACCAAATGGATGCACTGCGCGCTGGAGATCATGGCCGCCTGCGCGTGATTCGGCAACTACGCGCGCGCATTTGGGATGAGGCGTTTGAGACCAGCTTGGTCGCCTGGGAGCGCGCCAACCAGGCCCAGGGCGGCGAGCATCTTTCGGTATGGCGCGCGTCGCGTATCGATACTGAGATTGATACGGTGGCTAAATTGCAGGGCTACGAACGTCCTGTGTATGATAAAATTAGGGATGATATCGCTTTAAGGGCTTTGCGGCTCGAGTTGGAAGAGACGCGCGCGAGCTTGGCCGAGGCGCAGGCCGGGGATTATTCCTCTTGGGAGGTGCATTACCGGGAGGTCATCGATATCATTGAGGCCTACATTGCACGGTGGGAAATCGTTAAATAGGGTTTAGGAGTGATGGCGTGTCACATTTTTCAAGAATCAGCACAAAGCTGCGTGATATTGATATTGTCAAAGAAGCGCTGACCGACCTGGAATACATGGTACGCGAAAACGCCGAGGTGCGCGGGTTCAGTCGATGGGAGAAGGCTCGTGCCGATATCGTCATCACGGCAGAGGATGGGCGTGATATCGGTTTTCGTGACCAAGGCGGCGAAATCGAGATCATTGCCGATTTCTGGGGGCGCGGGAGTTTCAACCGGGATGAGTTCGTTGAAAAGGTGACCCAGCGTTATGCTTACCGGACCATTATCAACAAAGCCAAAGAGCAGGGTTTTGAGATCGTTGCCGACGAGCAGCAAGAAGATGGCTCGATCCGGGTCGTCGTACAGCGCTGGTGAGTTGTAGGGACTTGGGTCATATCATTGATGATGAGGAGTTACACATGGGGCCAGAGGAGATCGAATTTATCATCATGCCTGATGGCACGGTGAGAGAAGAAGTGCGCGGCGTCCAGGGGACCGGCTGCGAAAATGTGACCCGGGCTATCGAGGATGCGCTCGGTGAGGTGAGCGAACGTGAGCACAAACCCGAATACTATGAGCAAACCCGTATCACTGACTCCCAAACGGTTAGTACCGGTTCGGGTTGAGGTTTTCATCGAACCGGACGGCAGCGTGACCTTCGCAGACCTCGCCGCCGAGTTGATCCCAATCGCTGCCGCGCTTGACCCCGATTTAGCGGAAAAAACCGAGGCGCAGCAGGAAGCGGAAACGTAAATGTTGAGAATCGTTTCGTTTCTGACCGGTCTTGGATTGGGTATATCTGCTGTCTGGATTAGCACTTGCCGCCGTCTACGAACGTTGGCTGCAAAGTATAACGCGGCGCTTACGTGCATGGCGCAGCTCGAAGGGGATGTGTGTGCTGCCAACCGGGAAAGCAGTTTTCAGCATGACCTGGCGAATCAGCGCCGCACCCGGCTCTCGGAGGTTGAGTCGCAGTTAGAGCGCTTGCAGACCGGCTTCAAAGCCTTGCAGCAGCGCGAGGCCGAATCCAATGCGCAGACTCAGGCTGATGCCTACCTCACGCTGTTCGATGGGTTGGCGAGTTTGCTGGTGCAGCTTCCTACTGTGGAGCATGCAGTAAGAAACGGCGCCGATATTCAGGCGCAAGACGTTCTGGCGCTGCTGGCGCCGCTGCACCGGGTCATGGACGATATCGGATTCCGGCAAGTCGGCGCACCGGGCGTAGAGGTGAGCTTTGACTCGAAGCTGCATTCCTGTTCCAGGACATGCCAGGAGGGGCAGCCCGTGCGCGTTAAGTTTGTAGGATATCAATACGGTGACCAGATTCTTCGCCGTGCTCAGGTCGAGTGAGTATGAGTGTCTATGAGACGGCAAATCGCAATTGACTTCGGCACAACCAATACTGTCATTGCCGAGTGGTTCGAAGGGCTGGACGAGCCGCGCTCGGTTCGCCTGAACGGCCTTAGCGCGCCGCCGCGCGTGGGTCAGCCGCCGCTGGTCCCATCGCTGGTGTATGTGCAGGATGGGCAGACCGGCATGGTCCTGGCGGGTTGGAGCGTGCACGCGAGCGGCTATGACGTGCAGAACGACCGGCGCTTCTTCGCCAGCTTCAAGCGAGGCGTCGCCGCACGACACCGCCCGCTGCCCCGCGAGATCGACGGTGTACAGTGGGATGATGCGCGGGCCGGCCATAGCTTCCTGGCGGCGGTGCTGGATGCCGTCACGCAGGCCGACCAGCCGGTCGAGGAGTTGGTGTTGACCGTTCCGATCCAGTCCTTTGAGCGCTACCTGGAGTGGTTGACCCGGGCCGTGGACTTCCTGGCGGCGCGGCGGCTCCGCATCGTGGACGAGCCGACCGCTGCGGCGTTGGGCTACAATGTGCGCGCGCCGGGCAGCCTGGTGCTGGTGTTTGACTTCGGCGGCGGCACGCTCGATATCTCGCTGGTGCGCACGCCGGCGGCGACCCGGCAGGGGCCTGGGGTGCTCTACGACGTGGACGGCGACCGCGTGTCGCGCCGGACGCACGCCGGCGGCGATGAAACCGCCGTGGTCGTGGCGAAGGCCGGGCAGGTGCTCGGCGGCGAGGACATCGACCATTGGCTGATCGACGATATCCTGGCGCGAAATGGTATCTTACGAGAAGATGCCGGTGGTGTGTATCCTCAGTTGAAGCAGGCGGTCGAAGAACTGAAGATTCGGCTTTCCGAGCAGCATCAGGCCGAGCTTGGCGTCTTTGATCCTGATAACCT
This sequence comes from Anaerolineae bacterium, assembly GCA_016927535.1. Lineage (GTDB taxonomy): Bacteria > Chloroflexota > Anaerolineae > Aggregatilineales > JAFGMM01 > JAFGMM01. Next base: position 6,485 of record JAFGMM010000082.1, on the reverse strand, counting down.
TAAAACCTATCGTGCTGCATACACGCGCGGCGAATTAGAAGAACTACTCGATAAGCATGGGTTCTACGATAAAATTCAGGCTACCATCGATCAAGTGCTGCGCGCGGCGCGTCAGCACGGTATTTATAAAGAAGACATCGAGCACGTCTTTATGGTGGGCGGTACGTCGCTAATGCCGTCGGTGGGGCGGATGCTGCGCACCAATTTCGGAAGAGAGCGCGTCCACACCGACCGGCCTTTTACCGCCGTAGCACACGGCGCGCTGGGATTGGCTACAGGTACGGGCCTGGATGACTTCCTATACCACGGGTACGGTCTCCGGCACCTGAGCGCAATGACCGGCCACCACGAGTACCACGAGATCATCGCGCCCGGCACCCGCTACCCGATGCACAAGCCGATTGAGCTGATTCTATGCGCCAGCCAGAACGACCAGGAAGCCATAGAGATGGTAATCGGCGAGATAGAGGATGCCGGGTCTGGACTGACAGAGGTGTATTTCGGCGAACATCAGATCGTCGTCGCGGAGGGAGTGTCGTTGAAGCGCGTCGCGCCGCTGAACGCCGACGGCGACGCGCGTACAATCGCCAAGCTTAACCCGACCGGCGCGGCGGGCAAAGATCGGATTAAGGTCGAGTTTACGGTAGACGATAACCGGGGCTTGCGCGTTACCGTAACGGATATATTAGTCGATAAGGTTTTGTTGGATAATGTGAAAGTCGTCGAACTGCGATGACCAGGCGAACCGGTATGGAGCCGGTCCTCAGCACCGGCGATACCGAAACCCGACTGACCGGCCTGGAGCCGGAATTGGGCGGCGACCTGCGCGTGCCGGTCGATAGCCGGCTGTGGCAGGAACTGCTGAGCCGCAACGAACGTCGTATCCGGCGCGCCGCCGACGAGATCAAAGCGCAGCAAAAGGGCCGGCATTATACGAATCTCTTAGAATTGATCGTGCGCAACCGGCGGCTGGCCGGGCGGCGACACTTCCCCACGCGCCAGCGCCGCTCGGCGGTGGAGGCGATCTCGATCCTCAACGAGCCGGGCGCGTTGTCGCCGCTTATCGATGCGCTCGCCGACGAGGACTGGCAGATTCGCCAGTACGCGGCGTGGGCGCTGGGCGAGTTCGGCGACTACCACGGCATCGACGCGCTGCTGGGCGCGCTCGACGACGACAGCCCCTACGTGCAGCTTGCCGCTGCCGACGCGCTGATGAAATTCAGTTCGACACGGGCGCGCGCCGCGATCAACGAGTTCTGGGCGACGCGCCAGGCGCGCGGGGCGCAGCCGCAGCAGTAATGGAAACGGGGTATATTTTCCGTTAATACCGCAGATTTCCGCCCCAGACGGCACAAAAGACCGGCAAAAAGCGTCATTTTGGGCGCAAACGAATGCAAAAACGCATAAAAAAAGCCGTGAATTTTAGGCAAAAACCGGTGCGCACGCCGCGCCCCGAATCGAGTCATTCCCCGGTTAATTCGGCGAGGCGGGCGCGTGCCGCCTCCAGTGCGGGGGCGGTTTCTCCGTCGGCGCGGTGGTCTCTGATCTCACGGCGGATTTTGAGCGCTCGCTCAAAACATTCGACAGCTTTTGTGTATTGCTCGTGTTTTTCGCCGTATTCGGCGGCTTTTTCAGCGCGCGCCATTGCAATACACCCGAAGTCGTGCCATCGGAATGCTACACCGCGCCAGTCGCCAATTTCCTCCTCGATGCGAAAAGATTGCCTAACTAGCTTCTCCGCTTTATCCAGCTCATTCAGTCTTATATAAATCTGGCTTAAGATACCCAGGTGTTTACCCTCTCTACGCTTATCACCGATTTTCTGTGCAATATCTAAAGCTGGCTCTATATAATCCAGCGCTTGGTTTAAATGACCCATCGCCAAGTGAGCCAGGCCAAGATTGCCTAGATGGGCACCTTCGGCACGCCTGTCACCGATTTTCCGCGCGATCTTTAGTGCTTCTTCCAGATGACCGACGGCGGACTGGGGCCTTCTCATCTCGATGTAAACGGTACCCAAACCGCCTTGATAATCGCTTTCTCCATGCTGATCACCGATTTTTTTTGCTATTTCCAGTGCCTCCTCGAAGTGATTGATTGCGGTTTCGAAGTCGCCTTTGCGGCGATGGGCGTCGCCCAGGTTACCTAAAAGTTTGCCTTCTTTGCTTTTAAAACAAATTGTTCTTGCGATTTGGATGCCGTGCCAAGCAAACTCAATGGCGATGTCTTCTTGTCCTGGTTGCAGGTAATGGGCAAAGCTCAATCGCTCTAGAAGGATGCAGTGATATCGATCACTCAACAACTTTTCCTCCGGTGAAAAAACCGGGTATGAGCGAATAATCCCCAAGGCTTGATGGTATCGTTCAATTGCTTCTTGAATTCTCCCAGATTGACGATAAGCTAACCCTAAATTGCCCAAGTGAATGGCTTCATGTAGTGGTCTCTTCAATTGCCGGGCTGCGCGGCACCCCATTTCTAGAGAGGCTATAATCTCCTCTCTTGGGTTGCCGCGCTGATCTAAGAACTCGCTTTCGCCCCACAAATACAGAGTCAGTTTATCTACAACATCCCACAGTTCATGTTCGTAAGCAAATTCAATTGCCGATCTTAGATTATCAATCTCGGCCTCTAAGTAATTGTGGTCCGTGCTATCACGTCTGGCATGGCACCGGGCAAACTCGACGCATGCAGTCAAAGCACGCCGGCGCTCTTCCTCCAACTCACCGTTCTTAAGCAAGAGCGCGCTGGCGAAATCATGGGTGAGTGTATGTATCCTGTAGCGTGTAACTTCATCGGGCGTGGTTTGGGGAGCGACTAGGAAAGCTCGTCTTAGTTCCATCATAGTCTTTTCTTCCCATCGTGGCCCTAACTCGGCAATAAGTCCCAACAACTCAAATGTTGCTGCGGGAAACCACAGTGCTCCAAATGCTTTGACGATAGCCTGAAGGGTTTGGTGAGTCAGCGTTTCGTATGATACGAGCAACGATCTCCACACACTCTCCGATTCCGTGTCCAGTTCTAGGGCAAGCACGAGCTGCTTGGCGCTGGTTAACCGGCTATACAATTCATCTAGAGAGAGACGATAATCTTTTGCCATCCGCCCGGCAATTTTTAGCGCCATCGGATGACCATCTAGTAGTTGACATATTGAACTTACATTAATTGTATCACTAAAACCCGCGTAGGAACGAAACAAATCCGCGCTCTTATCATCATCCAGTGGATCGATGATGTAAACCCGTCCGATGCCAAGGTTTTTGTGGCTCGTCAACATAAGCCGGCAACCTTCAGGCAGCACTTTTTGCCGAAAAGTGTTCGCCTTATTGGGGTTCCATGCGTTGTCCAGCACGATCAAATTCAAGCTCATGGAGTTTAGTAAGGCTCTAGCACGATGATATTTTGCTTTTTCCTCTATGTCTTGCTCTTGTGGATAGCCGGCAATACGCCAGATTTCGTCATACATCGATGCCCAATCATCCTGTTTCACATTCAACCAGAGCACCGTTTCGCCGCGAGCGGAACGCTCGCGCGCCACGACTGCAGCGATCGCCGTCTTGCCAATGCCAGGCATACCGTTTAAAGAAACATTGTAGCCGGCGTCCAGGTCGGCGTGAATGGTTTCCCGTAAATCGTCGCGCCCGATCAATTTGGTGGGGAAGGTGGGAATCATATCTGGTAGAAAAGGCTGGGAACGAACATTTGGACAATTAAGCTTTTTCAATATTCTCTTGACGCGCTCCTTGTTGTCTGGCCCGACCTGCTTGTAGACATGTTCCACTAGCTGGCAAAGCGCCGGTTTGCCCGGTTCGATTTCTCCATAATCATCAAGATACGTTACCAAGCGATTCGTGAAGGTCTGTCCTGGACCGGTGAAGTCGGTGCGGTCAATGATAGGACGAGAATTACCAAATGCCTGAACCAAAAAGGGGAGACGGTCTGACTCATTTCTGAAAAATGGAGTGAGCAACTCGACGATTTCGTTAAGGATATGATTATCCAGCGCCATAACATGTTCTCCTAAAGGCAGGATGACAATTTGCGACGACTGAAGAATTGCTCTCAGCGAAGGGGAATTGGCTTCAGTTGTGTTTTGAGAACAAAGTAGGAAAGTAAGGTGATCCTCGTGTGCTCTACTTATTATCTACGATTTTGCAAAACGTGACAAATTGCGGGTAGCAATCGCAAGCAGGTCAGGCTATAATAGCGCGCTATGCAGGGGGGAGAGTGTACCCGCAGATTGTTTTTATTCCATGAGATTGTTTGCGAAGCGGCGCGATATGCCCTACAATTCCGCCCACCTGCGGAGACACCGCTCGCGTCCCCGGTTGCGCGGGCCGGAGGGTGGTATTTAGTTTTTCTAGGAAGGGAGGCCTGAGCTTTGGCAACCTTAATGGAGGTGAAGGACCTCACGACGCGCTTCTACACGCAAGACGGGACGGTGCATGCCGTGAACGGCATCTCCTACGACTTGCAGGAAGGGGAGACCTTGGGCGTCGTGGGCGAGAGCGGGTGCGGCAAAAGCGTGCACGCGCTTTCGATTATGCGGCTCATTCCAGAGCCGCCCGGCAAGATCACCGACGGCCAGGTGACTTTCCGGGGGCGCGACTTGCTGACGCTGCCCAGGGAGGAAATGCGCCTGGTGCGCGGCGCCGAGATTGCAATGGTGTTCCAGGACCCGATGACCTCGCTGAACCCGGTGCTGACGATCGGGCGGCAGATCACCGAGGCATTGCGGCTGCACCTGGGCATGGACGAAGGCCAGGCGCGCACCCGCGCCGCCGAACTGCTGAGCATGGTCGGGATTCCGATGGCGCGCCAGCGCCTCGACGACTACCCGCACCAGTTCTCCGGCGGGATGCGGCAGCGCGCGATGATTGCGATGGCGCTCTCGTGCAACCCGCAGCTGCTCATCGCTGACGAGCCGACGACCGCGCTCGACGTGACCATCCAGGCGCAGATTATGGACCTGGTGCGCCGGCTAAAAGATATGATCGGTATGGCAATTATCTGGATCACGCACGACCTGGGGGTGGTGGCGGGGCTGGCCGACCGCATCCAGGTGATGTACGCCGGTTACATCGTCGAGCGCTCGGATGTCAAGAAGGTTTTCGGCGACCCGCGCCACCCCTATACGAAAGGGCTGCTCGGCTCCCTGCCGCGCATGGACGAGCACAAAGACCGGCTGTTCTCGATTGAGGGGCTGCCGCCCGACCTGCTCTCGCTGCCGTCGGCGTGCCCGTTCGCGCCGCGCTGCATCTATCGCGTGCAGCGGTGTCTGGAGGAAAACCCGATGTTGGCGCCGGCGCCGGACACCGACGATCACTTGATTGCCTGTTGGGTAGATGTGCGGGAGGGGCCAAATGTCCAGTAACGGTCGAGAAATCCTGGTCCAGGTTCGAAACCTGAAGAAACATTTCCCGATTACGTCCGGGATCATCCTGCAGCGTCAAGTCGGCGCGATCAAGGCGGTGGACGGCATCTCGTTCGATATCTACAAGGGCGAGACGTTGGGCCTGGTGGGCGAGAGCGGCTGCGGCAAAAGCACTACCGGGCGCACCATGTTGCAGCTCTACCGCCCGACCGCCGGTTCGGTGATGATGGAAGGTCAGGAGCTGACCGATTTGAAGGGCGAGGATCTGCGCCGGATGCGCCGCCGGATGCAGATGATCTTCCAGGACCCCTACGCCTCGCTGAACCCGCGCATGAGCGTAGGCCGCATCATCGGCGAGCCGCTGCAAGTGCACAAGATTTCGAGCGGCGAGGAGCAGCGCCAGCGCGTCCGCGAACTGCTGCGGCTGGTGGGGTTGAACGAATATTTCATCAACCGCTACCCGCACGAGTTCTCCGGCGGCCAGCGCCAGCGCATCGGCGTGGCGCGCGCCCTGGCGCTCAACCCCAGCTTTATCGTGTGCGACGAGCCGATCTCGGCGCTGGACGTGTCGATCCAGGCGCAGGTGGTGAACTTGCTGCAAGACTTGCAGCAGGAGCTTGGCCTGACGTACCTGTTCATCGCGCACGACTTGAGCATGGTGCAGCACATCTGTAGCCGCGTGGCCGTGATGTACCTGGGGAAGATCGTCGAGCTTGCTGCCAGCGAAGTGCTGTACGGCGAGCCGCTCCATCCGTACACGCAAGCGCTGCTGTCGGCGGTGCCGGTGCCTGACCCCGTGGTCGAGGAGAGGCGGCATCGCATCCTCTTGAAGGGCGACGTGCCCAGCCCGGCCAACCCGCCGGAAGGCTGTAATTTCTGCACACGCTGCCCGGTCGCGTTTAAGCTCTGCAACATCGAGGAGCCGGAGTTCCGCGAAATCCAACCCGGTCACTGGGTGGCATGCCACCGGGTGTAGACCGGTTTGCTCAGGCTGCACAAGCTCTCCGAGAGGTTCAGGCTTTCGGAGAGCTATAGACCTTCAGAAAATGTTTTAGACTCACCTCACCCCCCAGCCCCCTCTCCACATGGTGGAGAGGGGGAGAAACCCCCAGAT
>JAFGMM010000081.1 GCA_016927535.1 Anaerolineae bacterium | reverse complement strand
TCCCCCTCTCCCCGGCGTGGGAGAGGGGGCCAGGGGGTGAGGGGGAGAATTGGCATTGTCAATCATCGTCTTGACCAACACAGTTTTTTTGCAGGTCTCTGGAAATTCGGCAGCCCGTGGTTTTAGTTCCTACAATTAAGGTATAATAGAAACAATCAAGAAGTCTAAACGTTTGATCGATTTATAAGGGATCGTATTGGTATGGCATCTACGGGTAAACTGGTCGACTGTCAGATTTGTATGGTAACCGGCGCAACCGACGGCATTGGCAAAGCCACCGCGCACGCATTGGCCGCGCAGCGCATGATGGTCGTCCTGGTGGGGCGCAATCCCCAGAAAGGCGCGGCGACCGTCGAGCACATCGCGGCGGACACCGGCAACCCCAACGTCGATTTCCTGCTCGCCGACTTGTCGTCGCAGGCCGACATCCGCGCGCTGGCGGCGGCGTTCGTCGAGAAATACCAGCGCCTCGACGTGTTAATCAACAATGCCGGCGGGTTGTTCGCGGCGCGCCGGGAAAGCGTGGACGGCATCGAGATGACCTTTGCGCTCAACCACCTGAGCTATTTCCTGCTCACCAACCTGCTGCTCGACACCATCATCGCCGGCGCGCCGGCGCGCATCATCAATGTGTCGTCGGGGATGCACTCCGGCGCGGTGCTCGATTTCAACGACCTGGAAAACAAAAAGGATTACAGCGCGTGGCGGGCATACGGCGAATCGAAGCTCGCCAACATTTTGTTTACCTACGAACTGGCGCGCCGTCTGAAGGGGACCGGCGTCACGGCCAACGCGCTGCACCCCGGCGTCGTGGCGACCCACTTTGGCGCCGACAGCGGCTACCGGGCGCGCGGCATCAGCCCGGAGGAGGGCGCGCAGACCGGCATCTACCTGGCGACGGCGGCGGCAGTGGAGGAAGTCACCGGACGCTACTTCGTCAACTGCAAACCGGTCCCGTCGAGCAAGGTATCGTATAACGGGGCCGACGCGAAACGCCTGTGGGAAATCAGCGCCCGGATGACCGGGCTGGAGGCAACGATCTGAGCATGACCGTCAAAGCCGTCAACCACATCGCCATCGTCACCGAAGACCTGGCCGCCGCGCTGCGCTTCTGGCGCGATGCGCTGGGCCTGCCGCTCGACCACACGGCGGAGGTCGCCGCCGAAGAAGTGAAGGTCGCCGTGCTGCCGGCCGGCGCGTCCGCCGTCGAGCTTCTGGAGCCGGCCGCGGCCGGCTCCGGCGTCGCGCGCTACCTGGCGAAGCGTGGCCCCGGCCTCCATCACATCTGCCTGGAGGTCGAAGACATCGAAGCGACGCTGGCGCGGCTGGCGGCGCACGGCGTCCAACTCATCGACGAAACGCCCCGCACCGGCGACGACGGTAAACGCTACGCCTTCGTCCACCCCAAGAGCGCCGGCGGCGTGCTGGTGGAATTGTACCAACTGCCCCGGTGATGACCGCCAAGCGCCTCGTGCTATAATGGATTAAACCAAGCTCGGCTTAGCCGATGGAGCGCCGTTATGCCGTCGCCGTTTCCCGGTATGGACCCGTACATGGAAGCGCCGGAACTGTGGTCCGGCGTGCATACGCAACTGATGACCTACATCAATGCGCAGTTGGTGTCGAAGCTGCCCGCCCGGTACATGACCCTGCTGGAGACGCGCATCGAAATCGGGCTGCCCGGCGCGCCGGGCGTCTACCGCCCCGACATCGCGGTAACGGCGCCCGCCGACCTGGAAGGGATCGGTGCACCGGCGGTCGCCATCGCCGCGCCCCTAGAATTGAAAACGGTCGTCGAGATGGAAATGACCGTTTCCAGCATCAGCATCTACCGGGCAGCGGATCGAAAGCTCGTCACGGTCATCGAACTGCTCTCGCCCATCAACAAACGCCCCGGCAACGATGCGCACGCCGCTTACATCCAGAAGCGCAACGACCTATTGAACTCCACCGCGCACCTGTTGGAGATTGATCTTTTGCGCCAGGGGGTGCGCGTTCCTATGGAGAACCCGCTGCCCAATGCGCCCTACTTCGTGATCCTCAGCCGCGCCGGCCGCCGCCCCCGCTGTGAAGTCTGGCCCATCGCGCTCGCCGACCCGCTGCCGGTCGTCCCGGTCCCGCTGCTGGCGCCTGATCCTGACGCGCCGCTCGACCTGGGCGCGGCGTTCGACACGCTGTACGACGCCGCCGGCTACGGCCGGCTGCTCGATTACACTCTATCGCCGCCCGGCCCGCTCGCCGGGCACGACCTCGAATGGGTCGGCGAACAGCTGCGCGCGCAGGGTATACGCCGTTGAGGAGCAAGTCTCAGGAGGCTCGTTATGCCGTCGCCGTTTCCCGGTATGGACCCGTACCTAGAAGAAACCGCGCTCTGGGCAGGGGTGCATGGGCAGTTGACGACGTACATCAGCGCGCAGTTAGCGCCTAAACTGCGCCCCAAGTACGTCCCGTATACCGAGACGCGAATCGAAATCGGCCTGGTCGATTTGGACGCGCCCCGCCCCTATCTGCCCGATATCGCCGTCGCTGCGCACGCCGTCCGCGCCGCCGGGACGCCGGCCCCGCCGGGCATCACCGCGCCGCTGGAGATCGAAACCGTTGTGGAATGGGAGATGACCATCGCCACGGTGAACATCCTGCGCGCCGCCGATCAAAGACTCGTCGCCGTCATCGAAATCCTTTCGCCCATCAACAAGCGCCCCGGCAACGAAGCTTACGAGGCTTACCGGCGCAAGCGAACCACGTTGTTACAGAGCGATATCCATCTGTTGGAAATTGATTTGCTGCGCCAGGGACGCCGCGTTCTCCCACAAGAGGCGCTGCCGCCGGCGCCTTACTTCGTCTTCCTCAGCCGCGCCGACCGCCGCTCGCGCTGTGAGGTCTGGCCCATTGCGCTCGCCGACCCGCTGCCGGTCGTCCCGGTCCCGCTGCTGGCGCCCGATCCTGACGCACCGCTCGACCTGGGCGCGGCGCTGAGCACCCTATACGACGCGCACGGGTATGATCTCATCCTCGATTACACCCTATCGCCGCCCGGCCCGCTCACCGGGCACGACCTCGAATGGGTCGGTGAACGTCTGCGCGCGCAGGGTGCGCGCCGCTAAAAGCACCATAATCCTCAACTTAAGATGGCATAAAAATTAATAAATTCTGCATTCTTCATGGTATAATAAGCTTGCCTAAATCACATACCGAACAGTGTTGGAGAGCTTCGATGCCATCACCTTTTCCGGGCATGGACCCCTACCTTGAAGCGCCGGAGCTTTGGTCTGGGGTTCACCAATGGTTAATCTCTCAAATCGGCATTCAGTTGATGCCCAAACTGCGCCCCACGTACATTGCATGGCTCGAGACGCGCGTAGAAATCGGGCCAACCGGGGATGTCTTCCCGGTCCGGCAGTATCCCAGCGAAGCGATTGCTACCCCGCTGGAGCGCGCCGTGTGGGAGCGCACGCGCCGCAACGGCTCAAAAGACACCGCCCCTCTGGAACTTGACACCGAAGTTAACAGCAAAATGACCATCGCGGCCATCCACATCCGCCGCGCCAGCGACCAGCGCACCGTTACCGCCATCGAAGTGCTGTCACCGATCAACAAACGCCCCGGCAACGAGGCCTATTTCACGTATCGCCGCAAGCGCGCCGCCCTGCTCGACACCAACGTTCACTTGGTGGAGATTGATCTCTTGCGCGCCGGCGCGCGCGCGCCGATGGCCGACCCGCTGCCGCCCGCGCCTTACTTTATCATCAGCAGCCGCGCCGACCGCCGCCCGCGCTGCGAAGTCTGGCCCATCGCCCTGGCCGACCCGCTGCCTACCGTCCCGGTCCCGCTGCTCGAAGGCGACCCGGATGTATGGCTCGACCTGGGCCAGGTGCTCGACACCATTTACGACGCCGGGGGCTATGGTCTGGCGCTGGATTACGCCTGCTCGCCGCCCGGCCCGCTCGCCGAAAAGGATGCGATCTGGGTCAACTCGGTCTTGAACGAGCAGGGACTGCGGCGATACGGCGCGATGCTGACCCGCTCGGCTTTGAGCCGTAAGGTCTCGCAAAGATAGAAGGCGAGGGAAAAACAAAATAAGACCTTTTTTTAGGTTCTTTGGGAATTTGCGGGGTTTTCGGGCGAGCCGGCGGCTCGCCCCTACGAATTGCTCCGCCGGTAGGGGCGTCCCGCCGGGACGCCCAAGATACGGCATCGAACCTTCGTTCGCCCCGCGAATTCCTGGAGAACCTTTCTTTATTCGTGTCCGTTTGTGTCTATTCGTGGTTTAATGCTTCTCCTCTTAACCAAACACTCTGAACGATCTATACCCATGTACAGGGTTGGCTGCCGGGCGCGCCGCCACATGTGGGGGCGGGTTTCAAACCTGCCCCATATGCATCAACTTAAGCGCTTTTTTCCCCCTCTCCCCCGACCCCTCTCCCTCAAGG
>JAFGMM010000080.1 GCA_016927535.1 Anaerolineae bacterium | reverse complement strand
GCATGGAGGCTCCGATTCCCCCCTCGCCCCTTGTGGGAGAGGGGGTTAGGGGGAGAGGGGGAGCAGCAGGCCGAGTAAATAGGCGCCTATTTTGGGCCAAATCTAGGCCGTGGAGCTACCTCCGCACAGAAAATTCGTGCAAATTCGCGCCATTCATGGTTAAAAAATCTTCACCGGTCCACCAGCGGGCGATACGCCGCATCGACAAAGCGCCGGTAGCGGTCGATGGGCCGGTTATGCGCCGCCCACGCCAGCGCATTCGCGCGCATCCGCGCCAGGCCCGCCGCGTCGTCCAGCGCCGCGCGCAGCGCCGTCACGCAGCCGTCCGGGTCGGTGGGCGAGAAGGCCACGCCCGCGCCCGCCTCCAGCACGTCCGGCGCCGAGCCGGCAGTATCGGCGGTCAGCACCGGCAGGCCCATCGCCATCGCCTCCAGCGACACCAGGCCGAACGTCTCGTACCAGGAGGGCATCAGCAGCACGTCGGCGGCGGCGTAGGCAAGCCACATATCGCCGCCGTGCAGCCGCCCCACCATGCGGAGGTTCGGCTTGCCCTCCAACAGGTGTTGCAGCGGCCCGGCCCCGGCAGCGACGAACGTGATATCGGGGCAGCGCGCCGCCGCCGTGACCACCATCGGTACATTCTTGTCCGGCGCGAACCGCCCGGCGAACAGCACGACCTTTCGATCGTCGGCGAGACCGAAGCGCGCGCGCCCCGCCGCACGGGTAGGCGGCGCGGCGGGGAGGTCGTGGCGCAGCGTGGCCGGCGCTAACACCGGGTTGGCATTGAGCCGCCGCGCCCGCACCTGATCGACGATCTTCTGCGCTTCGCAGAGCACGGCGTCGCACGGCGCGTACATGACCCGCTCGGTGACCCGGTTGAAGGTCTGCGCGACGCGCGACGCGAAGAAGCGAATTACCGGGTTCGGGTACAGGGCGGCGAGCACCTGCGGCGTCTGCATATTCAGGTAATCGGTGTGGAAGTAGCCGGCCAGCGGTACGCCCAATGACCGCGCCAGCCGCCCGCCGTACAATCCCAGCGGGCCGGGGCTGACCGTGTGCAGAATGTCCGGCTTGGCGTCGGTTACGATCTGCCGGAGCTGCCGCCAATCCGGCCAATCGAGCCGGATATCGGCGGGCAGGTGGACGCTGAAGCGCGCCGGCGCCCGCACCATGCGCGCGGTCCCTTCGCGCTGCACCTCCAGCCGGGTGTTACGCGGCGCCGGCGCGATGATCGTCAGATCGACGCCGGCTTCGGTCGCCATGTACAGCATGCTGTTATACGTGGTCCTGACGCCGCTCAGGTGGTCGAAGGCGTCCAGCAGCACGCACACGCTCAGGTTCGATTTCATCGGCGGCGCTTCCTTAGCGCAAACGCTTTGAATGTTGACCTCACCCCCTAACCCCCTCTCCATGACATGGAGAGGGGGAACCGGAGCCACCGAATCACGCGGTTCTCCCCCTCTCCACCCTGTGGAGAGGGGGCCGGGGGGTGAGGTTCAGGCAGCAAAACTTCATACTCAAGACACCGGCCTCGCTCTTGCATGAGCAGACCGATAGGCGGTCCGTAGCACTATCACAGTATTAGCGTCTCAAAGGGAATGTTGTCAAGCGCAAAACCCACCTTCTATAATCTACAAGATGCGCGCGACCCCAGAAGAAAAGTCAAACCGGCGCGCCGAGGAATTTATCGTATGGCTCACCTCTTGAATAGTACTGCTGACGAACTTGTCTCCCCCTCGCCCCCTGCCCCCTCTCCCACAAGGGGAGAGGGGAAAATGCGCCGCCGCGCCGCGATTCTGGCCCCCTTTCTCCCCTCGTGGGGGAAAGGGTTGGGGATAGGGGGAGTTCGCCCGCAACGCCGCTTGAACCAAAAGACCGTCCGGGCCGGCCTGGTATGCCTGCTGTTGCTGTTGCTGTTGGCGCTGGGCGCTCAAAGCGCGCTGGCCTTCCCCGGCGACGCGCCCGACGCCGGCGTCCCCGCGCCGAAGTGCAACACGGCGGGCGGGCGGCTCACCTCCACACAGTGCCAGTACGGGAGTCTCTCGCCGCTGGAACTGCGCGCCGCCAACGCCGCCGCTGCCGCCGGCCAGGCCGTGCCGATGGCGCAGGCGCCGGCCAATCTCGGCTACTTCGGCACGCTCGATTACTGGCGGCTGGTGAACGGGCCGATCCCGGTCTACGACGCGCCGAACGGCAACGTGATCTTAGAAATCGCCCAGGGCTTCAGCTTCTTCACCGTCATCTCGTGGGATGGCGACTGGGCGCAGATCAACTACGGCAACTGGGTCTACCGGCCCGACTACATGCAGCCGGCCAATGTTTCGACCTTCGCCGGCGCGCTCATCCCCGCCTATCCCGAACGGCCCTTCGGCTGGATGCTGCTCGACACCCGGCCCAGCGCCGCGCCCGGCACGCCCGGCGACCCCGACATGCCCTACATCCCGCGCTACACCCACATCACCGTCTACGCCACGGTCAGCATCGATGGCTGGAACTGGTATTTGATCGGGCCGGACCGCTGGGTCGAGCAGAAGCGCGTCTCGTTGATTCATCCCATCGCGCCGCCGGAGGGCGTCCGTGGGCGCTGGGTGGCGGTTGACCTCTACGAGCAAAACGCGGTCGGCTACGAGGACGACCGCATGGTCTTCGCCACGCTGATTTCGAGCGGCCTCCCCGACTGGCCCACGCAGGAGGGCTTGTTCGAAGTGTGGGAGCGCGTGGAAAACGGCAAGATGTCCGGCGCGGAGGGCCAGGCCGACTTCTACTACCTGGAGAACGTGCCCTGGACGCTCTACTATGACGAAGGGCGCAGCCTCCACGGCACCTACTGGCATGACGGCTTCGGCTACCGGCACAGCCACGGCTGCGTGAACCTATCGATCACCGACTCGGCGTGGTTCTTCGACTGGACCGCCGGCCAGGAGAAAACCTGGGTTTACGTCTTTAGCAGCGGGCAGTACCGCGAGTGACCTGCAAATAGCCGTTCGTCTCGAACCAGCGCAGCGTATCGGCGATGGTTTCTTCCAGCGGGCGCGGTCGGTAACCCAGGTCGCGGGCGGCGCGCGCGTGGCTGATCGCCCGGTTGCCGCGCAGCGCGTGCAGCGTGTCGCGGGTAAAGAGCGCGCGCTGCCCGGTCATGCGCCGCCATCGCCATACCTCGACAAAGGGGATGCCCATGCGGGCCAGCCACATCGGGATGACCAGCCGGGGGACCGGCGCGCCGGTTATCTGCTCGACCAACTGCGCAATCTCGCGCTGCGACGCCCAGCGCCCGGAGAGGAGATATTGCGCGCCGGCCGGCGCGCGGGCTTCGGCCTGCATCGCCCCGGCGACCACATCCCGGACATCGACCCAATCGAAGCCGGCATCGAGCAGCGCCGGCAGCTTACCGCGCGCCATTGCCAGCAGCGCCGCGCCGAAGTGCGACGGTACGTAATCGTGCGGCCCGATGATCCCGGTCGGGTTGATGATGATCGCGTCCAGCCCCGCCGCCGCGCCGCGCAAGACTTCCATCTGCCCGGCGGCCTTCGAGCGGTCGTAGGGCGGGTACCGCCGCGAAGTAACCAGCGCGCGCGTTTCGTCAACCGGCGCGTCTAGCGGTTCTTGGATCAGGGCGTGGATGGAGCTAAAGTAAACGAGCCGGCGCACCTTGCAGTCCATGCACGCCTGAACGACGTTGCGCGCGCCGAAAACATTGATCGACTCCAGCCGGGGCCAGTCGTCCGGCTTCAGCGAGATGTAGGACGCCAGGTGATAGACCACCGCCGCGCATGCAAAAGCCGCGCGCAGCGCGGCGATATCGCGTACATCCCCTTCGGCAATCTCGATATCCAGCCCGCCGAGCGCGGGACGCCAATCATCGCCGGGCAGCGCCAGCGCGCGCACCTGCCGCTTCTGCGCCAAAAGCGCGCGCACCAGGTTAGCCCCAACATGCCCGGTTGCGCCGGTCACGACTGTAAGCATATGGGTTCCCTCCTCTCGTCAATGTCTACAATACAGCACGGTCGCCGGCTTGGCGTAGGGGCGGGTTTCAAACCCGCCCATGCACATCAACTTAAGCGCTTTTTTCCCCCTCTCCCCCGACCCCTCTCCCTCAAGGGG
>JAFGMM010000079.1 GCA_016927535.1 Anaerolineae bacterium | reverse complement strand
TTAGCGCGCATCTGACTCCCCTCGCCCCTTGAGGGAGAGGGGACGGGGGTGAGGGGGAGCAGGCGCTTAAGTTGATGTGCATGGGGCAGGTTTGAAACCTGCCCCTACGCCACGCCGGCAACCACGCTGTATTGCAGAGCGATCACTCCATAGTGATAACTCTCAAGCCAGCGGCAGCCACACCTTGAAGACGCTGCCCTTGCCCGGCGCGCTCTCCAGTTCGACGCGCCCGTTGTGCAACTGCACGATCTCCCGGACGATGGCAAGACCCAATCCCGAACCGGGCAAGCCCGAATCGCGCCCGGCGTTGCCGCGATAGAAGCGCTCGAAGATCATCGCCTGTTCTTCGGGCGCAATGCCGGGGCCGTTGTCCTGCACCGAGATCACCGCCCACCGGCCATCGTTGGCCTGGCGTGTCCTGACGTATAGCGTGACAGAGCCGCCGGACGGGGTATAGGTCAGCGCATTGCCCAGCAGATTGACGAAGACGCGCATGACCTGGCCGGCATCGGCGTTAACCACCACCACAGTCTCCGGGACGGCATAAGAAAAATCCAGCTTGCGGCTCTCGGCCAGCGGGAAGAAGCGCTGCGCCGCCTCGTAAGCCAGCGCGACCAAGTCGATCTTCTTCCACTGCAAAGGCGCATCATCGTCCAGCCGGGCAATGGCGAGAATATCCTCGACCAGGGTTGACAGCCGCTCGATCTCGCGCTCAAGCGTCTCCATGTAATAAGCCTGTCGTTCGGGCCGGCCTTTGCGCAGCAGATCCAGATACAGCTTGAGGTTGGCGAGCGGCGTGCGCAGCTCGTGATTGACGGTGGAAACGAACTCCGACTTGGCGCGCTCCGATTTCTGAGCGCGGATGAGCGCCTCGCGCAGTTCGGCGGTGCGTGCTTCCACGCGGCGGTCTAACATCTCGACGTGCTGTTGGACCTCGGCGTACAGGCGCGCGTTCTCCAGCGCAATGGCGGCCTGCGTCGCCACGCCAACGACCAGATCGACATGTTCCTTCGTATAAGCGTTAAACCGGTAGCTTTGCACCGACAGCGCGCCGACGACCCGCTCGCCCAACTGGATCGGCACGTAGATAAGCGAGGCCGACGACCTGCCGCTTCCCAGTGCTTGCTTCAGCTTCACCTGTTCGCGTTCTTGCGGCGAACGGTTGGTCAGACTCGGCCGGCCGGTCGTAATGACCTCGGCAATCGCCGTGTCGGCTGGCAGCGGGCGCGGCGTCTCGTCGTAGCGCCGGTCTTCGTCATAGAGCAGTGGGAACATAACCATGCCGCTCGCCGCGTCGTACAAACACACAAAGAAAGTGTCGAGCGGCAGCGCGCGCCGGAGCTGCCGGTAAATAGCCTCCAAAATGCTTTCCCGGTCGAGCAAGGACGCCAGCTCGCGCCCGATCTCGTTCAGCAGCGCAAGCTGGGCTGCCCGGCGCTGCACCTGCTCGAACAGGTTGGCGTTTTCGACTGCGTTGGCGATCTGGCTCGCCACGCCCACCAGCAAATCGAGATGCTCTTGGTCGTAGACATTAAGTTGGTAGCTGTGTACACCGAGCAAGCCGATCACCCGTTCGCCTATCTTGAGGGGTGCAAAGAGCAGCGAAGCCGACGTTTTATTCGCATCGCCTATCGGGCAGCGCGGCGGGCGCTGAAGCTCTTCGGGTGTGCGGTTAATCAGGACCGGCTCGCCAGTTAGAAGCGGGCCGGCGATCACACGGGCCGGCGAGAGCAGCATCGGCGACTCCTCGTAGCGGCAGCCCCCATCGTAGATCAGCGGGTACGATACCCGGCCGCTCTCCGGGTCATATAGATCAACCTCGAAGACGTCCAGCGGCAAGACACGCTTAAGCTGCTCGTAAAGCAGTTCGAACAGGCGCTCGTGGTCGCGCACCGACGAAGCTGCGCGCCCGATTTCGTTTAACATCGCAAGCTGCGCCGCCTGCTGCTGCACCGACGCCAGCAGACGCTCGCGCTCGACTTCGGCAGCGCGCTGCTCCGACACATCCCGGATGATGGTGCCGACTGCATAAGGCGCGCCCTGTTCGTCGCGCATGACCACGATGACCTGTGAGGCCGGGATGAGCGCGCCGCTGCGGTGTCGCAAGACCGTCTCGCCCGACCAGACGCCGGTTTTCTCGATCACCAACGGGACATCTTCTAAAAGGAATTTGACCCCTTCCGGCGGGTGAAAGCTCATGAAGCTGAGCGAAGCGACCTCATCTTCGGTGTATCCTACCATGTGGAGGCCGGCAGGATTGATGTACAAGATTTTGCCGAACTCATCAACTACGCCCACCATATCGGTGGTCGCGTTCATCACGGCGGTGAGCATAGTCGCCTCGACCAAAGCTTCTTTGGCCTGGTCGAACAACTCGGCGTTTTCGATGGCGATGGCAGCCTGGTTTGCGACGCCGGTCAACAGATCAAGGTGCTCCTGGTTGTAGACGACGTCGGGCCGGTAGCTCTGCGCCGAGATCGCGCCGATCACCCGCTCTCCGATCTGCAAAGGCGCGAACATGAGCGAAATCGCGCGGCGGGTGGAATTGCCGACCGGGTACAGCGGCATCGATTGGGTCTCCTCGACTCGGCGATTGACCAGGTGCGGCTCCGCCGACCTAATCGTCTGGCCCAGGGCAGTCCCAGAGTCCAGCGGAATCGGTCCCTGGTCATAGCGTTCGCCCGCATCGTAAACCAACGGGTACGAGAGCATCCCGGTTTCTGCCTCGTACAGGCAGACGTAGAAAGCATCGAGCGGCAAGACGCGCTGGAGTTCGGTATAAATGACTTCCAGGACGCTTTCCCGGTCGAGCAGCGAAGACACCGCGCGCCCGATCTCGTTGAAGATGGCGAGCCGCGCCGCGCGCTGTTGGGCTTGCTCGAAGAGGCGGGCGTTTTCAATGGCGATGGCGGCCTGTTGGGCGAAGCCGGCGAAGATGGTTAGCTGATCTTCGGCGAACGGTTGTTTCTTGATGCGGCTGACCAGCATCGCGCCGGTGGGCTGCTCGCCGGACAGCAGCGGAGTCACCATAAGGTGCTCGTGGGGAAGCCGGGGCAGATCAGGCGGCTGGAAGAAGTGCGGGTCGCGCTCGGCGTCGTTGGCAAGGATCGGCCTTCTTTCGCGCAGGCAAAGTCCCACAAGCCCTTCGCTCACTTTTACCGTGCAGCCGGTCGCCTGCTTAGCATGTTCGCCCAGCGCGAGCGCCGGCCTGAGCGTCACGCCGTCGGCGTCCAGGCGGAAGAGCATGCATTCGTCCGCGTCCAGCAGCGCGACCGCCCGCCTGGCGATCAACTCCAGCAGTTCGCCCAAATCCAGCGTGCCGGACAAATCGCGGTTGGTTTCGAGCAGGCTTTCCAGTTCGCGCTGGCGCTGGTGCAGCGCATCCTCGGCGCGTTTGTGGTCGGTGATATCCCGGTCAACGCAGTTGTAGCCGATATAGCGCCCCGAAGCGTCTTTGACGCCCGTCATACGCGACTGGATCCAGCGCCAAGCGCCGTCTTTGCACCGCAGGCGATAGTTGACCTCGAAGGAAGCGATGCCTTCCGGGTGTTCGGCAAAGAAACGCTCGACGATTTCGAGCGACTCCGGATCGAGGATTTCCCGCCAGATCTGCGGGTTTGCGTCGAATTCCTCCGGCGAGTAGCCGGCTATCCTGGTGCAGGCCGTGTTCAACATCGAAAGCGAACCATCCAATGCCTGGAAGTACACCATATCGTCCACATTGTCGAGAAAGTCGCGCACCCGCTGCTCGGAACGGCGCCATTCGTCCAGGAGGCGGACATTCTCCAGCACCGCCGCCACTTGGTCGGCGATGAGTTGGATCAGCGCTTCGTCCGTAGCCGCGAAAACGCCGGCCTTAGCCGACGAAAGCGACAACGTGCCCAGCATCCGATCTTCGGTCATCAGGGGCGCGACCAGCAGCGAGCGGAAGCGCAATGGATAGCTACCGGGGACAAAGCGCTCATCCTTTTGCACGTCCGGCACATTGATAACTTCACCGGTAACAAGCACGTGACCCGCGATCCCAACGCCGGGCCGGAAGGTCGTCGTGCGAGACTCCAGGCCGCCGCCGCTGACCGCTACCGTCTTCATGGTCTTGCCGTCGTCCATCAACAACTGCACCGACCCCCGGTCGGCGACCTCGATGATATCCACGGCAGATTTGATGGCGTGCGCCAGGATGCCATCAGGATGGCGAATCGCCATCAGCGCCCGGCTCAACTCCAGGAGCCGGAACAGGGCATTTTCGACCCGCTTGCGTTCGGTGATATCGGTTATGACACTTAAGACCAGGGTCTCGTCCTGCCCGGCGAGGCGAAAAGGCATCTTGGCGACCTGCTGAAAGCGGGTTTCGCCGCCAGAGTACCGGACGGCCTCCTCCGCAATGTAAAGCGGCTGCCCGCTCTCGATGATCTGAGCGTCTTCGGCCAGAAAGCGCCGGACTTGCTCCTGGCAAGGATAATAATCCATCTGCAAAGCGCCGGTCAACGCCTCGACGGTCGTGTGATAATTCTCCGCCGCCGCGCGGTTGACCAGCAAGAAGCGCCCCTCACGATTTTTGATCGAAATCGCCTGCGGCACCAGATCGATAATCTGCCGGAGCTGCGCTTCTTTTTCGACCAGGATTCGGGTCGCCTCCCGGCGCGCGGTGATATCGCGCATCACACCGAGCGCCAGCGTTTCGCCCGCCACCGCGAAGGGGGTGACGGTCATCTCCACCCAGACCTCCGACCCATCTTTACAGCGCAGCCGCCGTTCCGAAACAAAGCCGCCATCCTGCCAGAGCGCCCGGCGGCTGGTAAAGGTGTCCTCTCGGATATCTTCCGGGAACAGCAAGAGGCGGATATCGGCCCCCAGGATTTCCGCGCGCGTATAGCCGAACATCCGGCAGCCCGCCGGGTTCACATCTGTGTAGCGCCCCTGCATATCAATGACAAACATGCCGTCCATCGCCGCTTCGAAGACGACGCGCAGTTGCGCCTCGCTGTTATGTTCCACTGTCTCGCCGTTATGCAACTCGCTCATGGTTCCATACTTCTTTTCCAACTTGACAACTCTCAGCCTGTCACCACTACCACATCCTTTATGCCCAAACTTATAAAATTCTCAAAGACCGGGGAGAGCCGCAATTGCTCGGCAAAGAGAAGAGAATAGGAGGACAAACATTTTACATCTATGAACATATCGCCGCTTCCGTGGAAATATTCTACAACACTTCGAGGTCTCAGGTTTGCGGTAAAAGAATGAAAGCAGTTTGAATCGCGCACCGGTCACAGCGCGGCCTTGATCGCCTGGGCCAGCGCCGCATTGATGCCCGGCACGGCGGTCAGCGCCTCAATGCTGGCCTCGCGGATCGCGTCCACCGAGCCGAACGCCTTCAGCAGCGCTTTGCGGCGCGCCGGCCCGATGCCGGGCACGCTCTCGAGCTGCGAGACGATCCCCTGCTTGCGCCGCTGGTTGCGGTGCAGCGCCAGTGCGAAACGGTGCGCCTCGTCACGGACGCGCTGCACCAGGTAGAGCGCCGGCGACCGGCGCGGCAAGATCACGGGTCGGTCGCGGCCCGGCAGGAACACATCCTCGTGCTGCTTCGCCAGGCCCGCCACCGGCACCCGATCCAGCAGGTCGAACGCGCCCAGCACCTCCACCGCCACGTTGAGCTGCCCCTTGCCGCCGTCCACGATCAGCAAATCGGGCAAGATGCGCCAGGTGTCGTCGGGGGAGGGTTGGCCGGGCGCGGCGGCAGCGGCGGACGCGGCGGACTCGCTCGACTCGTCCCTCACGGCGTCGGCGTAGCGCTTGAAGCGCCGCGTGAGCGCCTCGCGCATCGAGGCGTAATCGTCCGGCCCCTGCACGGTCTTGATGTGGAAACGGCGGTATTCTTTCTTCAGCGGCACGCCCTGCACAAACACGACCCGGCTCGCCGTGATGGCGGTGCCCTGCGTATTGGAGATATCGTAGCACTCGATGCGGTTAGGCGGATTAGACAGGCCCAGCGCTTCCTGTAGCTCGGCGATGGCCTGCTCCTGGCGGTGCGTATCGGCGTCCCACTGCGCATGCAGCAGGGCGAGCGTTTCGGTCGCGTTCTCGCGGGCCATGTTGAGCAAATCCAGCTTGCGCCCGCGCTGCGGCACGCTGAGCGTGACCTTCTTCCCCGGCCGGCCGTTCAACTCGTCGCGGCGCTCGTGCAGCCACGCGGCGATGGCGCCGGCCTCTTCCTCAACCGGCGGCGCCGGCAGGATGATCTCGGCAGGGATTGAGGTCGCTTCGGCGTAGAAGCGCTTGAGGAATTCGGTCACGATCTCGCTGCAATCCTCCTCTTCCTCGGCGCCATCCAGCGCAAAGTAATCGCGCCCGATGATCTTACCGGCGCGCACGAAGAACACCTGCACCACCACCGCCTGCTCGTCACGCGCGACCGCGATCACGTCCTGCTCAACATCGACGCGCGCCACCGACACATGACCGCGCACCACGCGCTCGACCGCCTTGATCTTGTCGCGCAGCGCCGCCGCCCGCTCGAAGTCGAGCGCATCGGAGGCCGCCATCATCTGGTCGTGCAGATCCTTCAGCACCTCGTCCGAGTAGCCCTGCAAAAAGCGCATCAAGTGAGAAACGGTGCCGCGATATTCGTCCCGGCCCACCGCGCCGATGCAGGGCGCGCTGCACAGCCCAATATCGTAATAGAGACAGGCGCGCGCGTCGTTCCCGGTGATCTCGCGGTCGCAGGTGAGGTAAGGGAACGCCCGGCGCAGCACGTCGAGCGTCTGGCGCACCGCGCCCGCCGACGTATACGGCCCGAAATAGCGGCTGCCATCGCGCTCGATGTGGCGGGTGAAATCAACTTTGGGGAAGTCGTCGGCCCAGTGGACTTTGATGTAAGGGTACCACTTATCGTCTTTGAGCAGGATGTTATAGCGCGGCTGGTGTTTCTTGATGAGATCGTTTTCCAGCTTCAGCGCGGCGGCCTCGGAGGGCGTGACGATGAACTCGATATCGGCGATCTTGCCGACCATGCGCCGCGTCCTGGCCGAATGCCCGCCTTGCGCGCCGAAATATGAGCGCACACGGCTGCGCAGGCTCACCGATTTACCGACGTAAATCACCTTGCCGCCGGCGTCCTTCATGATGTAGACGCCGGGCTGGGCCGGGAGGTTGTCGAGAATAACCTGGATGTGTTGAGGTGGTTCGTGTTCCATACCGAGATTTTAGCGAGTGCCGGCAAAACACCGCAAACTCAGCCCTCTGGCTCTACTCCAACCCCTCCACCTTAAAATTATCGAAATACACCTCCGGCCCGCCCTGCTCGTAGGCCTCCAGCATCAGACCGATATCGCCCGCCGCGAACTTCGGATCGCTCGCCGACCACACCGCCTCGCCGTTGACGTAGAACGTAAAATCCGGTCCCTCGGCGCGCACCGCAATCATGTTGGTCACGTCGTAGCCCTGCCGGATCGCGCCGGTCGCAAGCCAGGTGCCGTCGGTGAGGTTGCGCTCCTCGCCCGCGCAGTCGTTGTAACAGTAGCCGGCGGAGATCATCCCGTCGCCGCTGACGACGAAGAAATAGAAGCTCGCGCGCCCCTCCGCGTCGTCGGTCAAGCGCCAGATGAAGCCATGCCCATTGCGCAGCGGCCCGGCGACCTGCGTCACCTCCACCGAGTACACGCCGTCGCCGAAGCCCTGCGTATTGCCGATGGCCCAAACGCGCTGCTGCGCGGTGGGCATGTAGAGCCGGTACACGCCATCGACCACGTTGCCAACGCCCTGGGGGTTGACGGAGACGAACACGCCCCAATCGCCCGTCGCATCGAATGTCTCGTGATAAGGGCGCGTCCCCGGCGCCAGGACCGCCAGGAGCGTCACCCCCACCAGGGTAAGCCCAAACGCTACGGCAACAATGACAAATCGTGTTCGTTGATCATTCGCCATCACATCGCCTCTTTCCTACCGGCGGCTCGTCGGTTCGAGCGCCGCGCCTAAATCTTCGGCGACCAAATCCTCGATCTCGTCGCCGGCCTTGCCCACCTCGCCGGCGCGCACAATCGCGCGCTTGACCATGATCGGGCCGAGAATCTGGACGACAAAGGTCGTGGCGGTAATCACATTGATGACCAGCCGGCCCAACGCCTCACCCTCCGCGCCGTAAGCATCGAAGCGGTGCGCGATGCTCAGCGACAGGCCGATAGCGACGCCCGCCTGCGAGAGCAGCGCCAGCCCCAGGTTATCGCGCACCTCCGGCTGCGCGCGCCCCAGCCGGCCGCCGATCCACGCCCCGCCGAACTTGCCGGCGCTGCGCAGGATCACGTAGAGAACGGCAAGGGTCAGCGTGAGGCCGCCGACCAGCAGCGTTTGCACTTCAAAGTGCGCGCCGACCAGCGCGAAGAACAAAATGTACAGCACCGGCCCGGCCCGCTCAATGGTCGCGCGCGTCCAATCGGCGTTGCACGGCTCCACGTTCACCACCACCAGGCCCAGGGTCATCGTCGTCAGGATCAGGGAAAATCCCAACACCTGCGCCAGCCCCGCGCCGACCAGGATCACGCCCACCGACGCGATGAGCGCATCGCTGTGCGAACACGCGCTGCGGCGGTAAAACAGCGCCAGCGGCAGCGCCAGCAGCGCGCCGAGAATGAGCGCGCCGCCGATTTCGATAAACGGCAGCTCCAAAATGTGCAGCAGAGAGGGCGCTTGGCCGCCGAACAACCCTTCGGCCAGCGAGACCGCCACGCTGAACAGCAGCAGCGCCAGCGCGTCATCCATGCCGACGACCGCCAGGATCGAAGTAGTCAGCGGACCTTTGGCCTTGTATTCCTCCAACACGTCCACGGTCGCGGCGGGCGCGGTCGCGGCGGCCAGCGCGCCGAAGATCAGGCCGACCGCGATATCGCCGGCCAGCAAAGCGACGCCGACCGCCACCAGCGCGAACGTACCAATCGCCTCGCAGAACAGAATCGCGGCAATGCTCCGCCCCAGCCGCCGCAAGTCGTCCAGGTGAAGGTGGCTGCCCATCTCGAAGCCGATCAGCCCCAGCGCCAACTCGCTGACAAACTCCAGGTTTTTTACCAGGTCGAGCGGCACGATGTTCAAAAACGACGAGCCGAGCGCCGTCCCTGCAATGATAAAACCGACCACCTGGGGGATGCCAAGCCGCCGGAATACAAGCCCGATCACGAATGCGCAGAGCATCGTGAAGCCGATTAACGCCAGAATGCTGCCATACTCCAACCAGCACCTCCCGCAGCTAACAAACTAATAAATATAAGCAAACAGCCGGTAGTCTAACATGCGGTATCAAGCGCCGCAAAGATCGCCCGCGCCGCGCCGCTGCTCAAGACGCGCTCCCCTCGGCCTGACCGAGCTCGCCGGCGCGCGTGATCGCCACCTTGACCAGGATCGGCCCCAGGATTTCCATCACGAACGTCGTCGCGGTCAGCACGGTCACGACCAGCGCGCCCAACGCCGCGCCGGCTTCGCCATAGGCATCGAAGCGGTGCGCGATGCTCAGCGCCAGGCCAATCGCAATGCCACCCTGCGAGAGGAGCGCCAGCCCGATGTTATTCCGCACCGGAGCCGGCGTCCGGCTCAGCCGCGCGCCCAGCCACGCGCCGCCGTACTTGCCGACGATGCGCAGGACCATGTAGCCGAGCGCCAGGACCAGGGTCGCCTGACCGAGCAGCACTTCGACCACCTCAAAGCGGGCGCCGACCAGCGCGAAGAAGATAATATAAAACACCGGCCCGGCCTGCCCGATGGTCTTGCTCATACACTCCACGCCGCCCGGCGCCAGGTTCGAGACCACCGTCCCCAGCGTCATCGCAGTGAGAATCAGCGAGAGGCCCAGCGTGCGCGACAGCCCGGTAGACAGGAAGATGACGCCCACGGCGACCGCAACCTGGCTCACCTCGCTGTCGCAGTAGCGGCTGATGTAAAGCGCCAGCGGCAAACCGAGCAGGATTCCTACCAGCATCGAGCCGCCGATCTCGACCAGCGGCACCTTCAAAACTTCCAGCAGGCCCGGCGCTTGAAGCGGCGTGAAGCTGCTTTCGACCAACGGCACGACCAGGCTGAAGACGATCAGCGCCAGGGCGTCGTCGATGCCCACCACCGCCACCAGCGAAGTAGTCATCGGCCCGCCGGAGTCGTACTCCTCCAGCACCTCCATCGTCGCCGCCGGCGCGGTAGCCGTCGCCAGGACACCCAGCAGCAGCCCGACCGCCAGGTCACCGGTCAGCGCGACGACGCCCAGCGCGACCAGCGCGAAGGGCGCCAGCGCTTGCAAAATCACGATGCTGACAATGCTGGGACCCAGCCGGCGCAGCGATTTAAAATGTAAGTGCAGGCCCATCTCAAAGCCGATCATGCCCAGCGCCAGCTCGCTCACGAAGTCCAGGTTTTCGACCAGATCAAGCGGGACGATGTGCAAAATCGTCGGGCCGAGGATCAGGCCGGCGACGATGTAGCCCACCACTTGCGGAATCCCGAACCGCCGCGAAACCTGCCCAACGAAGAAGCCCACCAGGACGATCACGCCGATGATGGCGAGCACATCGACTGCTGCTTGTTCTAAACCATGTCCCATCGGTTAGATATCTCCTCGCAGTAAACATTCGTAAGACAATCTCGACGATTGTAACCAAGACGAGAGTCCATGCCTAGCAAAGAAACGCCGGACTCTCAAACATGAAAAGCACAAAAGCGCAGTGCCGCACGAAAAGAGGAGGCGTAATACCCCCAACCCCCTACCTTGTGGTAGAATTCACAGAAAGTCTTGGATAGATCGAACGAATTACAGGAGTAATCCCCTTATGGCAATCAGTTACAAAGAACTCGGCTTGGTGAACACCAAGATGATGTTCAAGAAAGCGATGGAAGGCGGCTTTGCCATCCCCGCCTATAACTTCAACAACATGGAGCAGTTGCAAGCCATCATCCAGGCGTGCGTCGAATCCGACTCGCCGGTGATCTTGCAGGTCTCCAAAGGCGCGCGTCAGTATGCCAACCAAACCCTGCTGCGCTACATGGCAATGGGCGCGGTCGAAATGATGCGCGAGATGGGCGGCAACATCCCCATCGCTCTGCACCTGGATCACGGCGACAGCTTCGAACTCGCTAAGGACTGCATCGAGTCGGGCTTCAGTTCGGTGATGATCGACGCCTCGCACCACCCTTACGATGAAAACATCCGCGTCTCCAAGCAGGTCGCCGACTATGCGCACAACCTGCCTGATTACGTCTCGGTGGAGGCGGAGCTTGGCGTATTGGCAGGCATCGAGGACGATGTGGAAGCCGCCAAGAGCATCTACACCCAGCCCGAACAGGTCGAAGATTTCACCAAGCGCACCAATGTAGACTCGCTGGCTATTTCCATCGGCACCAGCCACGGCGCGTACAAGTTCAAGGTCAAGCCGGGCGAAGCGCCGCCGCCGCTGCGCTTCGACATCCTGGAAGAAATCCAAAAGCGGCTGCCGGGCTTCCCGATTGTGCTGCACGGCGCCAGTTCGATCCCGCAGGAATACGTCGATCTGGTCAACCGATACGGCGGTGACATGGAAAACGCGGTGGGCGTCTCGGCGGCGCAACTGCGCCGCGCCGCCGCCAGCGCCGTGTGCAAGATCAACATCGACTCGGATGGGCGCTTGGTGGTGACCGGGGTCATCCGCAAAATCTTCGCGGAAAAGCCGGGCGAATTCGACCCGCGTAAATACTTGGGGCCGGCCCGCGATGCGCTGCGAGATCTGCTCATCCAGAAGAACAAGAATGTGCTCGGCTCCGCCGGCCACGGCGCCGAAATCATGGACGCGATCAAAGCTGAAGAAGCGTAAGACAGCCCTTCTCCACAGGGAAAAAGTCGCACCGCCGGCGCCGGTGGTGCGACTTTCTTTGATCACCCGTCACCTTCTCTTGCCTGGTCAACAAAACCTCTACGCGCTTTCCACACAACGCAAACGGCACAACTTCTGGTTTCGTATTAACATAGTTAACGTACAGAGAACTTCTGCCGCTTCGTTGTCTACGAGCAAATCCCCCCTTACTCACTAGACAACACACGTGGAGGGCGCTCCTGGAACCCATTCCGGGAGCGCCTGTCTGTGCTTGTTTAGTACATCACGCCGCGCCAGACCGCATCAAGCGCTATAAGCGCGGTCAGGTTATGGACCGGGTGCCCTTTGTGCAACGCCCGGTCGCCGGCAAAATCCAGCGCAGCCCAGGTCATGTGCACGCCGTCCGAACCCAGGCCGTGCCCCGGCAGAGTCGCGGCGACCGCGCCAAAATCCCACAGCGGCGCTGCATACTCGGCGGCGACCTGGCGGATGACGGCGTTGTTGGCGTCGCTGCCCTCGTAATGATCCGCCTTCGTGCCCAGGATCGGGATCACGCCGCGCTCAATCGAAAACTCGACGATGCGGCGCAGACTGTCGGCAAAGAGTTCGGGCTGCCCCACATCGTTGGTGCCCAGCCGGATGAAGACCACGCTGGGGCGGTGCAGCCGGAACTCGCAGGCAATCGGCGACTCGCCCGATTTGCAGTACGCCGGATTCGCCCAGGTCGCATCGAACACCGACCAGGTATGGTTGCCGGTCCACACCGCCACGCTCTGCCGCGCGAACGAACCGGCGAAGTAATCGACGGTGGGCTGCAAATACTCGTATGGCCCCAGGTTGTACTGCCCGTCATCGAAGTGAAAAAGAAAGAAAGGCGGCTCGCTGTTGCAGTCGCCGATCTTGGAGAAAGCGCGCGGATTGTTGCCCATCGCCTGCCCGCGCAAATAGACCTCGTGCATGGCCGGGTTGATATCCGATATCACGCCCAGGTCGAGCGGCCACAGCGTAGAATCGGGCAAGGCAGCCGGCGCGGCGGCCGCCTGTTCTGGCTGGGGCATCGTCGCGCCGCCGGCATGCGCCATGCCCACCCCGACCAGCGCCGAAAGCGTCACCAGATTAGTGAACGGAGTCGCAGGAATCATCAAGCGCTGCCCGACCCGGATGCGGCTGACGTCGGTGATGCCGTTGAGGGCGGCAAGGACTTGCACAGTAGTCCCATAGTGCTTGGCGATGCGATACAAAGTCTCGCCGCGCTGCACGATATGAACCATCCCGTCGTCCTGCGCGACCACCCGCCCCAATCCAAACGAGCCGATCAAACAGCACACCAACGCGACCCGCGCCGCGCACCTCAAGCAACCCATACGACCCTCATCCCGAACACCCTGCACACATAGTATACCGCGCCGCGCCCCAAGAAAAGACTAGAATCATTCTTACCGGCCCGCGCGCGCCATTATGTAAATAAAAAACACTCGTGCTATAATTGCAGCAGGCGCCGGATCTGTGCAAAGCTGGTTAGTCCATATTGATAGGATAAAATAACCATTAAAAAAGAATTGTTTTCTAATGGGATCTTGAATAAAATAAGGACTGCGCGGCTCGTGCGGGGATCGCCCGACGAAAACGGTTGGATCACCTGGTGTGTGGTCGCCGGCCCGCGCGTTTTGTACGAGGTTCTGGTGTGGGAGCAGTCCGAATCGTTGAAACGGTTTGCGTTGAGAAACTGCCAGGAGATCGCCCGGCAGTGTGGTTATCATCTCCACCCAGACGACCTGCGCAGGTTGGCGCCGGCGCCCGGTTCGGATAAAAGATAGCCCAAATACGGCCTGATAGTGAGAAATTGCTTACGAAACCCTACTATTTCTATAACGCAGCGTAACGAAAAAACAGGTATGCTTATAGTAAATAAAACTTACGGTGCACTTTCAGGTGCATAGAAAAATTAAGGGAGCAATAACCGAGTTTGCAAGCCTTCATGAGAAGGCATACCGCGGACAGTAAACGGCAGGAAGGCCGGATTACTTCATGATTGTCAAAGTTCTATAAAGAAATCATCTTTTCCGATGAAAGGAGACTGGACATTTGAGGGAAAAAGCTTATAATCAAGACAAAGTTAGCCAGCATAGTAAGCTCTCTGGGAAGAAAACTTGAGGAGGCTCAAAATGAAAAATTGGGCGCGATTAACGACAATCGCTGTTCTTGTAGGGTTGGTAGTTGCTATTATCCCGGCAGGCACTTACGCCGCCGGCGAGACGGTCGCCGTCACCACCGCTTGCGAAGGCGCCAGCACCATTACGCTTACCGTGAGTAATATCGCTGCCAGCGGGTGGATAGCGGAAATCATAGTCAATGGTGGACCAGCCCATGACACCAATAGCTCTATGCCGCTTCCCGCAACCACCACAGTGTGGACAGAGGCGCTTGGCGTCGCAGAGCTTGGGGCCGATGGCGTGTTCAATACAGGCGACGCCATTGAAGTTAGGTTGTGGGACGATGACGGCGGCGGGTGGGTTATAGCCGCCACGACCAACGCCACCGTGCCGGTGGGCTGCGGCGGCGGTCCTGGCCCGGGGCCGGCGCCGGGCGCGGGCGGCGGCGAAGATGCGGCAGTCATGGCCTGGCGCCAGAACGCGACGTCGGTTGACCTGACCGAGGTCGGCGCCGGCAAGATGTTCGGCACCATCGATCTATCGGCGGGCCTGATCCACAAGACCGACCTGGGGCGCGGCCTGATTGAATATGGCTACTTCTCAAGCGACCAGTATGTACCGCTGGGCTGGGAGAAGATCGACTGGACCGGCCTGCACTACGCAGTCCCGGAAGAAAACCCGGTCCTCTCGCTCGACCAGTTCCTCCATGCGCTCTGGCTCGCCGGCTGGAATGATAGCTATGTAGCCGCACCCAGCGCCGACGAGCCGGCCGTCAGCGACGCAAGCAAGACCGTCGCAGTGCCGGCCTACGGCGACAAGGCGGCCACCGGCAGCCTGAACGCGATCCGGGGCGGCTACTTGAAGCAGACCGACATGGGCGGCGGGTTGTTTGAGGTCGGGCAGTGGAAAGACGGCACTTACCGCAGCATCGGCTGGGTGCTGTACGACGCCTGGGGCAACGTCATATCATACGCGGTGCCGGAGACCGGCGCAGTGCTCACCGTCGCACAATTCCAGCAGTTGATGGAAAGCAATCCCTCGTTCATGCCGTAAAAATCGCGGTAGACTTACTTCCCAGAGGGGTAAGTAGGTAGCGCCTGCTCACAACACCTCCCACCACTGGCGGCGGGAGGTGTTGTGTTTATTCCTGCCGACCAAGAAAAAGCCCGTTTAGTCTGCCCGCCCCCGGCTGATGGCGTTCTTCACCTCGGCGATGACCTGCGTCACCTTGATATCGCGCGGGCAAGCGGTGGTGCAGTTAAAAATGGTGCGGCAGCGCCACACACCATTCTCCTGGCTCAAGACCGCCAGACGGTCGCGGGCCGCGCGGTCGCGGCTGTCGAAAATAAAGCGATGCGCCTGCACAATCGCCGCCGGGCCGACGTAAGTCCCGTTGGCCCAAAAGGAGGGACAGGACGTGGTACAGGCCGCACAGAGAATGCACTTGGTCGGGTCGTCGAAGCGCGTGCGCTGCTCCGGGGTCTGGATGCGCTCGCGCGCCGGCGGCGGCTCGTCGTTGACGAAGTACGGCATCACCGAGCGGTAGTTCTCAAAGAACGGCTCCATATCCACCACCAGGTCTTTGATGACCGGCAGCCCCAAGAGCGGCTCAACCTGTATCTTACCCTCGTCGCCTTTGACAATCGTATTGACCAGCACCTTGCAGGCCAGCCGGTTGACGCCGTTGATGCGCATCGCGTCGGAGCCGCAGACGCCATGCGCGCACGAGCGCCGGAACGCCAGCGAGCCGTCGAAGCGCCCGCGCACCTGGTGCAGCAGATCGAGCACGCGGTCGGTCGGGTCGACAGCTTCGAGGGTATACTCGGCCCAGTACGGCTTCGCGTCTTTTTCGGGATCAAAACGCCGGATGCGCATGGTCACTTTCATCGTCATACCCCCCGCCTAATAAACCCGTTCTTTCGGCTCGTACTTAGTAAGGGTCACCGGCTTGTAGCGCAGTTCGATGCTGCCGTCCGGCCGGCAATAGGCCAGCGTGTGCTTGAGCCAGTTCACGTCGTCGCGCTTGGGGAAATCCTCGCGCGAGTGCGCGCCCCGGCTCTCCTGCCGCGCCAGCGCCGACACCGCCGTCACCTCGGCCAGTTCGAGCAGGCAGCCCATCTCCCAGGCGTCTAAGACATCGTAGTTAAAAATCTTACCCTGGTCGTCGATGCGAAGCTGGTTGCACTGCCAGTCTTGCAGCCGGTGAATGGCCTCTATCGCCTTCTGGATGCCGGCGGCCTCCCGGAAGACGCCGACGTGCGCCATCATCACGTCCTGCATCTCGGCGCGGATATCGATCACGCGCCGGGCGCCGTTGGCGGTGCGGAAGCATTCCAACTGTGTAATAACTTCCTGCGCCGGGTCGGGCGGCAGCGGCGTAAAATCGGCCGGTTTGCAGTACTCGGCCATCGCCTGGCCGCCGCGCCGCCCGAAGACCACCAGGTCAAGCAGCGAGTTGGTGCCCAGCCGGTTCGCGCCGTGCACCGAAACGCACGCACACTCACCCGCCGCGTACAGGCCGGGCATCACGGTATTGTTCTCGTCGATCACCACCTCGGCGCGGGTGGTGGTGGGGATGCCGCCCATCCCGTAGTGTGCGGTGGGCTGCACCGGCATCGGCGCCTCCACCGGGTCGATGCCCAGATAGACGCGGCAGAATTCCAGGATATCGGGCAGCCTCGACTCGATATACGCGCGGTCCACCCGGCGCGCCTCGCCCGCCGCCGCCAGGTACTGATTCACGGTTTCGGGGCGCACATCTAAATAGACGTAGGGCTTGCCGTTTACGCCGTTGCCTTTGGCGATCTCAAGATAGATCGCGCGCGCGACCACGTCGCGGCTGGCGAGGTCTTTGATGGTGGGCGCATACTGCGCCATGAAGCGCTCGCCCTTGCCGTTAATCAGCACGCCGCCCTCACCGCGCACGCCCTCGGTGATGAGGATGCCCATCCGGTAGATGCCGGTCGGGTGGAACTGGAAGAACTCCATATCTTGCAGCGGGATACCGCGCCGGAACAGGACCGCGTCGCCGTCGCCGGTGTAGGCGTGCGCGTTGCTGGTGATCTGCCAGACGCGCCCCCAGCCGCCGGTCGCAAACAGCGCAGCCTTACAATGGAAGACGTGAAGCTCGCCGGTGCGAAGCTCCACCGCCACCACGCCGGCCACTTTGTCGTCCGCAATGATAAGGTCCATCACCTGGAATTCGTCGAAGAACGTGACGTTGTTTTTGATGCACTGCTGGTAGAGCGTGTGCAGGATCATGTGCCCGGTGCGGTCGGCGGCGTGGCAGGCGCGGCGCACCGGCTGCGCGCCGTGATCCCGGGTGTGCCCGCCGAAGCGCCGCTGCGAAATCTTGCCGTCCGGCGTGCGGTCGAAGGGCAGGCCCATGTGCTCCAACTCCACGACCACATCGACCGCCTCGCGGCACAGCACCTCGACCGCGTCCTGGTCGGCCAGGTAGTCGGAGCCTTTCACCGTGTCGAAGGCGTGCCATTCCCAGTTGTCCTCTTCCAGGTTGCCCAGCGCCGCGCTGATGCCGCCCTGCGCCGCGCCGGTATGGGAGCGCGTGGGATGGAGCTTGCTCAGCACGGCGGTCTTCACCTCGCGCGAGGCGTACAGCGCCGCCATCAGGCCGGAGCCGCCGCCCCCGACGATCACCGCGTCGAATTGGTGGATCTTCACATTCATAAACGTTGCTCCTTTACGGTACGACCGGAATCTCCACCGGCTCGAAGGGCGCGCCGATCAATGCGACCGTGCCCAACAAGAACAGGAAGATCACCACCATCGCCATGACAACCATAATGACGCGCCGCACCTGCGCATCATGCACGTAGTCTCTGATGACGCAGCGCACGCCCAAGAAGCCGTGCAGCCCGGCGAACCAGAGCAGGAACGCATCGTAGATGCGCCAGCCGATCAACCCCCAGCGGTACTCGATCACCCACTCGTAATTGACATCAAAGACGCTGTTGATAAGGTGCAGGATCAGCAAATGCCCCAACAGCAGCGGGATAATCAACAGACCGGAGAGCCGCATGTAGCGCCAGACGTTCGTCTCGAAGTTGTTGATATTTACGCGCCGCGCCGGCGCGCCAGTCTCAGCAGCCATCGCCCACCTCCCTAAAGAATATCCAGGCCCTGGAGCATGTGCGCGCCCATGATAAGAAACGCCGGGGTATATAACAAGCCGACCAGCACAAAGCCCCCGATTGTCAGCCGGCGCTGGTACTGCCACAGTTCGGGGAAGAAGTCCATCAACACCACGCGCAGGCCGTTGATGGCGTGGTAGAGCACCGCGAGCACCAGCACCATCTCGCCGAGCAGGAACAGCGGATGCTTATAGAGTTTCAGCGCGTGGACGTAGCCCTCCGGCCAAAAGAAGGCCCAGGAGGTATCGATGACGTGGAACGTGAAGAAAAGCACGGTACCCAACCCGCTCAGGCGGTGCCCCATCCAGGCAAGCTGGCCCTCCTGGCCCCGGTAGCGGAACAACTCCCGGACCGTCGTAAGCAAACCTTTCATGGCGTTCGTCTCCTGACCGCTCAATAGTAAATGACTACCGAGTTGGTACGCTCGCTATAGACCTTCAGAAAATATTTTAGACTCACCTCACCCCCCAGCTCCCTCTCCACATGGTCGAGAGGGGGAGAAACCCCCAGATGGCGGCTCCGCTTCCCTCTCTCCATGACATGGAGAGGGAGGTAGGGGGTGAGGTAAATTCCAGAACATTATCTGACAAACTATAGGATGCCGCCATTATACCGCACAAATTCAATCCAATTAAGGTGATAAACGTCACACGGACGTAGGGAAAACGTAGGGGTTTTCTCATATTACCTTAAGCCGCTTTCATTACAATATCCGGGTGAGATGTCGTTACAGCGCAAGGAGCGATATTATGTCAAAAACCCGCATAGCGGTCGCCTGGGCCGCCGCCATGATTTTTGCCGCCGGCATCATGACTTATTTCCCGATTATGGCAGTGCCCCGAACCGTGCGCCGCTTCCTGAATTCCGAACCGGTGCACATCGTCGCGCATTTGTTTCTCTTTGCCGTGCTGGCCGCGCTCATCGCGGGGCGGCTCTGGCGCGGCCCCACCGCGCGCCGGCTGCGGGGTCTGTTGAACTGGCGAACCCTACTCGTGCTGCTGTTGATCTTCGGCGTGGGTGTGCTGCAAGAGACCGCCCAGCTTATCGGGCGGCATTTGCCGGCCTTCCGCGCGGAAGAGGTGTTCGATCTAGGCGTGGATTTGGTCGGCGCGTGCATCGGCCTGGTGATCTTCCACAGGCGGCGCGCGCAGCACCCCACTTAGGGCGCTTCCGCCTCATAGCCATAGTGCTCGTAGTAGCTGCGCCACTCCCACGCATTCGGCAGGAACGGCTCCCACCGGTACGCCGCGCCAAGCTGCGCCCGGATGCGCGCCGCTGCCGGATCGTCGTCTTGCGCGCCCCAATCGACCCGCGCGCGCTTCTCCAACAGATAAACCCAATGGATGCGGATTTGAGTATCGTCCGGTGTGTAGGTCACGGCGGTCTCGTAAGCGCGGTCTGCGGCGTAGAACAGGGCCGGGCCTTCCTCCGCCTCGAAGGCATTGCCGAACGAAAAGCCGACCGCGTGCAGCGCCGACCCCACGTAGCGCACCGCGTACCCGGCGGCGGCCAGCGCCACGCACACACCGACGACCGCCGCCGGGCGGCGCAGGCGCCTTAGCGCGGGCCGCCCGGCGAACGCGCCCACCGCAATAACCAGCACCGCCCCGCTGCCGAGCACCAGCATCCCGCACGCCAGCGCGAGCGTCGCCGGCGTCAAATCCATGCGGTCGAGCAGTTGGGTAGCAAAGTGGCCGATAAGCCGCTTCGCCGCCAGGAAGACCAGCCACACGATAAGGATGTGCGAAGCGCGCTCCCAATCGACCCGGCGCTCGGACGCCGGCCGGCTCAACAGTGCGCCCGACAGCCCGGCGAGGCAGGTCGCCGCGAGCAGAATCACCAGCGTGATGGTGGACTGGCCGAGAAAGACGATAAACTGCCCGCTGACGGGCGCGTCTAGGCTGTAGATCAAAAACGCGCCGGCCACCGCCGCGCCGGTGTACCAGGTATGCGCGGCCTCGTCCTCGTTTTCGCTCTCGACCTCACCGGCCGGTGCGGCGTCGCCGCCGAGCAGACCCAGCATCACCCAGAAAAGCGGCTGGGTCACGGCGGTCATAAAGCCGAACTGGTTATCCACCCACTGCGCGACGATCACACAGATGACCGCGATGGCGGTGACTTGACGGCGGTCCAGATCGACCGGCGGCGCGGCGCGCAAGGACTGCGCACCGATCCAGGCAATAGCGCCGCCCGCCGCACCGAGCGCCGCGCCGGGCAGCGCCGTCGCACCGAAGGCGCTGCCCGGCACGACCGCCCACGCCAGCAGCGCCCCCGCCGGCGCGCCGATAGCCTGCGCGCCCAGCCACGACCCCAACCGGCCCCGGTCGATGAGATCCAACCGCCGCAGCCCGGCGTAAAGCGCGGCCTCGTACACGGCGACCCATGCCGCCAATCCCAGCCATCCCAGCGACGCCTGTACGTCCAGGATCAAATTGTGAAAGCGGTCGATGATGGCAGCGACGTCGGTGCCGGGCTGGATGAAGATTTCTTCAATATCGGGGTTGTACTTCACAAAGTGGCTGTGGGTCTGGTCGAGCGTGTCGAGACCGTAGCCGACCCACGGGCGCAGCGCCGCCCAGCGGTCGGGCACGCCGTCGAAGGCGTACAGCGGCTCGGCTTGGTGCGCCAGCATCTCGACCGCCGCCCGCCACACGCTCAACCGGGCGGGATCATAGGGCCGGAAAAAGCGCGCGATGCCCGGCACATCCCCGCTCGCGGCAGCGCCCCGGCTCACGGCGACATAGCCCGCGCCGGCGAACACCACCAGCGCCAGGATCGCCAGCAGCGCGCGCCGCCGGCGCCTGAGCGCCAACACGATCACGACGCCGGCCAGCGCGCCGAACCCCAACCCCAACAGCGCGCCGCGACTGCTCAAGAGAAACAGCGTGAAAACAATCAGCGCGCACACCGCGCCTTGCAGCAGAGCGGCGTGTGGCCGCGCCCGGTGCAGCAGGTGCGGGCCGAGATACAGCAGCGCCATCACCAACCACGCCGCCAGCAGATTCGGATTCCCGGCGGTCGAACCCGGACGGGCGGCCTGCAAGAACTCGCCGCCGACGCCGTAGTACCGGAGCACGGCGAGCAAGCACACCGGCACGGCGATGACGGTCAGGATCGGGGCAAGCTTGGCGCGCGCGCCGGCGGTGATGCGCGCGGCCTGCCAGAAAAGAGCCAGATAACAGATGTACGCGACCAACCCCTGCCCGCGATACGCTGATCCCCACAGGCTGCGCGTGAAACTCAGCGAGAACAGTGTAGACGCCAGCACGGCCGCCAGCAGCGCGCCGGCGGCCCATCCGAGCGGGCGGCGCACGCCAGCGCTTTTTCGCAAACTGGCAGAATCGGCGAGCGCCGCGCCGACCACGACCGCCGCCAGGATGCTCAACAAGCCGACCTTCTCGTTCTCGAAGGCGTCGAAACGAAGCTGCTGGTACGCCAGCACCGTAAACACCGACGCCAACAGCGCCGACTCCGCGAGCGAGTGTCTCTCAGACATGGCCCTTCTTCACAGGTGTAGTATGGATGCGGCGCAATCAATCGAAAGCTACGCTACATTGTACCGCACCGGACAAAGTGAGGTTATCTTAAAGAAACATCAGCATGAATCAGCCCTTAAACCGGATGAATAGGACTTCACAAATGCAATCGGGTGAGGTATAGTTAAATACGACTCTTACCAGGCCCAATGTACCGTTGATGTAGTCTCCTCATAACGCGAGTGGCGTTGTTACTTGGTGTTGTGCATTCTCCGTGCGGTGTGCACGGTTGCAATGCGGCTGAACTGTCAGATATCCGACGCTCAGCCAGCTTGTTTTCAACGGTTTCTGCTCTTAACACTGCCTAAGGAGGTTTGTCCGCATGAGAAAGTCGCTTAGTTTCTTGCTTCTGTTCGTATTGATCGCCCTGGCAGCAGGGCCGGTCACCGCCCAGGAAACCCCGCCCGGCCTGGAAGACGGCAAGCTCACCATTGCCTGGATTCCGAAGGCGCTGAATAACCCGGTGTTCGAACTGGGCCGCGACGGCTGCTTCGCCGCCGCCGCCGAACTGACCGAAGCCGGCCCTTACGAGGTCGAGTGCCTGTACATGGGGTCGGTCGAATCGGACATGGCCGAACAGGCCGGCGTGGTCGCGGACGCGGTGGCGCAGGGCGTGGATGCCATCGGCATCTCCTGCAACAGCGATGTCGGCTGCGAAGACCCGATCAACAGCGCGATTGAGGCCGGCATCCCGGTCATGACCTGGGACTCCGACTCGCCCGGCTCTAACCGCTTCACCTACCTGGGCGTGAGCAACTACCTGGGTGGCCGCGCCGCCGCCGACCTGCTCATCCGCGAGATGGGCACCGAGGGCCGCATCGCCCTGCTGACCGGCGTGCCGGGCGCGCCGAACCTGGAGCAGCGCATCCAGGGCTTCGAGGATTACGTTGCCAACTACCCCGGCATCGAGATCGTGACCACGGTCGCGTGCAACGACGACATTAACCTGGGCGTCCAGGTGGTCGAAGAGACCATGCAGACCCATCCCGACCTCGACGGCTGGTTCTTCGTGGGCCTGTGGCCGATGTTCGCCGGGCGCGGCGCGATGCCGCTCTTTGAAGAAGCCACGCTCGTCGAAGACGGCATGACCAACGTCGCTTTCGACACCCTGCCGATCCAACTTGAGTGGATGCAGGACGGCCTGGTGCAGGGCCTGGTCGGGCAAAAGTACTGGGGCTGGGGCTACGACACGGTGTACATGATCTATGACAAGATCGTGAACGGCACCACGTTCGATAGCTGGACCAACTCCGGTATGGACATCGTGACCATCAGCAATGTAGACGCGATGGCTGCCGCCTGGGAAAACAGCGACTTCACCCAGCCGCTGCCGCCCGCCTACCCGCCCGCCGACGGCCAGTTCACCATCGCCTGGATTCCGAAGGCGCTGAATAACCCGGTGTTTGAGCTGGGCCGCGACGGCTGCTTCGCCGCCGCCGCCGAGCTGACCGCAATCGGCCCCTACGAGGTCGAGTGCCTGTACATGGGGTCGGTCGAATCGGACATGGCCGAGCAAGCCGGTGTGGTCGCGGACGCGGTGGCGCAGGGCGTGGATGCCATCGGCATCTCCTGCAACAGCGACGCCGGCTGTGTAGACCCCATCAACAGCGCGATTGAGGCCGGCATCCCGGTCATGACCTGGGACTCCGACTCGCCCGACTCGATGCGCTTCACCTACCTGGGTGTGAGCAACTACGACGGCGGTAAAGCCGCCGCCGAGTTGATGGTCAAGGAGATGGGCGAAGAAGGCAAGGTCGCTCTGCTGACCGGCGTGCCAGGCGCGCCGAACCTGGAACAGCGCATCAAGGGCTTCGAGGACTACATGGCCGACTACCCCGGCATTGAGATCGTGACCACGGTGGCCTGCAACGACGACATTAACCTGGGCGTCCAGGTGGTCGAAGAGACCATGCAGACCTACTCCGATCTCAACGGCTGGTTCTTCGTCGGTCTGTGGCCCATCTTCGCCGGCGAGGGCGCAATGCCGCTGTGGGAGGAAGCTGCCCAGGCCGGCATGGTGACCATCGCCTTCGATACCCTGCCGGTCGAGCTTGATTTCATGAAGAAGGGCTTCTTGCAAGGCTTGGTCGGGCAGAAGTACTGGGGCTGGGGCTACGACACGGTGTACATGATGTACGACCACATCCTCTATGCCACACCCTTTGAGGGCTGGACCGACTCCGGTATGGACATCGTGACCATCAACAACGTGGACGCGATGATCGCGGCCTGGGAAAACAGCGACTTCACCCAGCCGCTGCCGCCCGCCTACCCGGAGGAATAAGCCATAAGCCAGGTCTGAGACTCAGACCGGTATAGCCGGTAGGGGCACGGCCTCGACGCCCGCCAGGGGGGTATGCCGTGCCCCTACCCTATGAGGGGGATCAATCCATGCAAGAAACCCAACCGATTCTGCGCGTCGAGCGCGTGTCGAAAGCCTTCCCCGGCGTGCAGGCGCTCGACAACGTAGACTTTGAAGTGCGCCCCGGCGAGGTCGTGGCGCTGGTGGGTGAGAACGGCGCCGGCAAGTCCACCTTGATGAAAATCCTTGCCGGCGCGTACACGAAAGACAGCGGCCGGCTTTTTATCAACGAACAGCCGGTCGAACTGACCAGCCCCAGCCATGCCCAGGAGATGGGCATCTCAATTATTTACCAGGAATTCAACCTCACGCCCACCCAAACCGTCGCCGCCAACATTTTTATCAGCCACGAGCCGCGCACACCGGGCGTGCTGGGTATGCTGGGCTTTGTAGACCGCCGGCGCATGGAGCGCGAAGCGCAAAAGTTGCTGGATGTGGTCGGCGCGAACGTCGCGCCCGAGGCGATCATCAATTCGCTCTCGGTCGCCGAACGCCAGCAGGTGGAGATTGCCAAGGCGCTTTCGACCCACGCGCGCGTGATTATCATGGACGAGCCGACGTCGGCGCTGGGCGAGGACGAGGTCCATACATTATTTGAAATTATTCGCGGGTTGAAAGAACAGGGATGCGGCGTCGTGTTCATCACTCACCGCCTGGAAGAAATCTTCCAGATCGCCGACCGCGTGGCCGTCCTGCGCGACGGTCAGTATGTGGGCCAGCTAGCCATTGCCGAGGCGACGACCGACAAGATCATCGCCATGATGGTAGGCCGCGTGATCGACGAATTCTTGCACAAAGAAGAAGCGCCCATCGGCGACCAAATCATGGAAGTGCACAACCTGTCGGGCGGCGTCGTTCAAAACGTGAGCTTTGACCTGCGGCGCGGCGAGATCTTGGGCGTGGCCGGGCTGGTGGGCGCCGGCCGCACCGAAACCGCGCGCCTGCTCTTTGGCGCCGACCCCAAAGACACTGGCGAGATTTCCATCGACGGCCAACCGGTCAATATCAACTCACCGGAGGTCGCCATGCGCGTCGGGATCGGCCTGGTGCCCGAAGACCGGGGCAATCAAGGCCTGATACTGCTGCTGCCGGTGCGCGAGAACACCGTCATGCCGACGCTCACGCGCTTTGCCAACTACGGCTGGGTGGATCGCGTCGCCGTCGATGCCAACGCGCAGGAGTATGTCGATAGGCTCAACGTGCGCACACCCAGCCTCGACCAGCGGGCTATGTACCTCTCCGGTGGCAACCAGCAGAAGGTCGTGGTCGCCAAGTGGCTGCTCTCTAACCCCAAAGTGCTCATCCTGGACGAACCCACGCGCGGCATCGACGTAGGCGCCAAAGCCGAAATCCACGCCCTCATCAGCAACCTGGCAAAGCAGGGCATGGGCATCATCATGATCTCGTCCGAGATGCCCGAAATCTTGGGGATGAGCGACCGCATCCTGGTGATGCACGAGGGGCGCATGACCGCCATCCTCGACCGTGCCGAGGCGACCCAAGAGGTCATCATGGCCTATGCTACCGGCCAGCAAGTCAATAACGATGTAGAGAAGGAGTAGTCCCCAATGCATGAGACGACAATAACCCCGCAAGAAACCCCGCCCGCCCGGACTACGACCGGACAACAACGCTTGCTGCGCCTGGTAGGTGGGCAAGAGATGGGCATCTTCGTCGTGCTGGTCGTGATGATCCTGTTCTTCAGTTGGCAGAGCGCGGGCAAGTTTGCCAATCTGTACAACCTCAGCAACATCATGCGCGACTTTTCCTGGATCGCACTGCCGGCCTTCGGTATGACGATGGTCATCATCACCGCCGGCATCGACCTTTCGGTCGGGTCGGTGATGGCGCTGGCCGGCCTGGCGACCGGCATGCTGCTCTCGCCGGACACGTCTTTCTTGATCGACACGCTCGGCGTCGAGGCGGTTCCCGACTGGGCCATCTGGGTCGGCGTCCTCATCGGGTTGTGCGTTGGGGCGTTGTGCGGGCTGGTGAATGGGGCGCTGGTCGTGTTCGCCAAGCTGCCGCCGTTCATCGCCACGCTGGGCATGCTGCAAGTTGCGCGCGGCATCTGCTACGGCTGGGCGCAGGGCTGGCCGGTGCAGAACCTCCCGCAGAGCTTCAACGCGCTGGGCCGCCACACCTTCCCGATCCCGCTGCCCGCCCTGGACGAGGCCGGCCAGCTGACAACGACTAACTTTAACTTCCCCCTGCCCACCGTCATCATGTTAATATGCGCCGTGATCGCATGGCTCTTCCTGGCGCGCACGGTGTGGGGCTACCGCATCTTCGCGGTCGGCGGTAACGAACAGGCCGCGCGCCTCTCCGGCATCAGCACTGCGCGCACCAAGCTGCTGGTATACACGCTCGCCGGGCTGTTGGGCGGCGCGGGCGGCGTCCTACTCACGGCGCGGCTGGGCGTGGCGATGCCCACGGCAGGCAATGGCTACGAACTGGACGTGATCGCCGCCGTCGTGGTCGGCGGCACGAGCTTGATGGGCGGCGAGGGCAGCATCCTCGGCACACTCATCGGCGCGGCGATCATGGGCACGCTGCGCACCGGCCTGAACATGATCGGCGTCGAGGCGTATTGGCTCCCGGCGGCGCAGGGCACCATTATTATCCTCGCCATCACGGCGGACCAGTGGTTTCGCCGCCGGCGCGGGATGCGCGGCGGGCTGGGAGCGCTGTTCGCGGGCTGGTTCAAAGCCGGCTAAAGCGGCAAGCCTCTTCCCCAAAACCGGCAAAGACAAGCGCCGCCCCGCCTGTGGCGGCGCTTGCGTTTGCCGCCTCCGGCGCTCCGGGCATGGGCAGTAGAAGCCGTTCTGTGGTATTCTTTTGGAAGATATGACAGGCGTCTTGCGCCGAATAGACGCCGGCTTTTGACATCTTCTTCATAAATTTCACATAGTTTTCGGGCATGATATACGAGATATCGTGGATGGAAGGCAGGAAAAATATATGTATCGCAGGCTCGCTCTTATCTTAGCTTTGAGTATTGTATCGCTTGGATCGGGATTCGTCCGCGCGCAAGAAGACATCCCCATCTGCGAAAAAGTCGTCTTCACCCAGGCCGGCGTATCGTACCAGGACGAAGCGCCGGTCGAGCTTGCATTCGCCTGGACCGCGCACGAGCGCGCCGCGTCCTACCTCCTGGAGGTCTTGCCGGCCGGCGGCGACGCCCCCTATGCCTACGAAGTGCACGGCACCGACCAGGCAATTCCCATCGCAAGCCTGTTCGGACCCGACCCGCGCCTTAACGCCGGCGAGTTCGCTTACCGGGTCACGGCGCGCGACCTGGCCGGCAGCCCGATCTGCCGCTCTGGCTACGGGTTCCTGGCCCTGGACGACGCCGCGCTCGACAGCCTGCTGGGGGCGCGCTGCACACGCATCGTCGTCGTACTGGCCGGCAGCCCTTACACCGGCCCGCGCGACCTCGACGTGGAGGGCGATAACTTCGAGTTCGAGGAAGATACCTTCGACCTGGGGGCGGCATGCGGTCTGGAGATTCACGGCAACGCCAACGCCAACTTCATCTATGCCGGCCCCGGCGATGATATCATCTACGGCTACGAAGGAGCCGACGACCTCGACGGTGGCGAGGGCAGCGACTTGATCTTCGGCGACGCCGGCGACGACATCCTCTACGGCGGCGACGATGCCGGCAGCGATACACTCTACGGCGGCGCCGGCAATGACAACCTCGACGGCGGCGCCGGCGATGACGCGCTCGACGGCGACGCCGGCAACGACATCCTCTACGGCGGCGACGACGCCGGCAGCGATACGATCTACGGCGGCGACGGCAACGACGATATCGACGGCGGCGACGGCGACGACACAATCTACGGCGAGGCCGGCGACGACATCCTCTACGGCGGCGACGATGCCGGGCGCGACGCGCTCTACGGCGGCGAGGGCAGCGACGAAATCGACGGCGGCGGGGGCGACGACTACATCGACGGCGGCCCCGGCGACGACCCCTGGCTGGCCGGCGGCGACGGCGATGACACGATCTACGGCGGCGACGGCGCCGACGAACTCGACGGCGGCTTCGGCAACGATATCCTCGACGGCGGCCCCGGCAGCGATACCTGGATATTCGGCGGTGAAGGCGCCGACACGATCTACGGCGGCGAGGGCGCCGACGAACTCGACGGCGGCCCCGGCGACGACATCCTTTACGGCGGCGAAGGCGACGACCCCTGGATCTTCGGCGGCGAGGGCAACGACACGCTCGACGGCGGCCCCGGCTGCGATTACCTGGACGGCGGCCCCGGCGACAACACCCTGTCTAACGCCTGCGACGAGGAAGAAACCGAAGCCGGCGGCGGCGAAGCAACGATGTCAGACGACGCCATGGCCGAAATCGCCCGGCAGTGGGGGCGCTGCGTAGGCGGCGCGGCGTTCGAATCGGTCGAACTGGCGACCGCCGACGACGTAGTGACGGGCATCAACTTCCGTTGGACGCCCTACCCGGAGGCGCGCGTGTACAGCCTGCGCATCTTCCCGGCGACCGGCGGCCCGGTCCGGGAATACCAGGTCAAAACGTTGTCGCAGTCGGTGCCGGTCGCCGACCTGCCCGCTGCGCCGGCCGGCGAACTTGGCGACCTCCAGGAACTCGCGCCCGACCCGGACGCCTATGCGTACTACCTGGTAGCGATGACCTCGGCCCACCAGGCGATCTGCCAGACCGGTTACGGCTACCTGACTCTCGACCCCGCCCTGGGCATCAAGCCCGACCCGGCGTGCAACCGGCTCGTCGTCGTGATGGCGGACAGCCCGTACACCGGCCCGCGCGACCTTGATCTACCCGACAGCGCCGACTACGGCGCCGATGATATCGAGCTAGGGCCGATGTGCGGCGTGGTGATCCATGCCAATAACGGCGACAACGAAATCTCAGGCACGGCCGGCGACGACATCATCTACGGTTACGCCGGCAACGACCCCTGGATATCCGGCGAGGCCGGCGACGACATCATCTTCGGCGGGCCGGGCGACGACGAAGCCGACGGTGGCCCCGGCGACGATTACCTGTTCGGCGGCCCCGGCAACGACCTCTGGCTCTCCGGCGGCGAGGGCAACGATTTCATCTACGGCCAGGAAGGCGGCGACGAGGCCGACGGCGGCCCCGGCGACGACTACATCGACGGCGGCCCCGGCGACGATAC
>JAFGMM010000011.1 GCA_016927535.1 Anaerolineae bacterium | reverse complement strand
GAGAGGGGTTTGGGGAGAGGGGGAACAGGCGCACAAACGGTCAAAATTCTTAAGTTGATGTGCATGGGGCGGATTTCAAACCCGCCCCATGCTACGGTTTGCAGAGCTACCCCGGTTCTATGCGCGCCGTCATTTCTACAGCGACTCGTAAGGCGGCGGGCGGTCGGATTCCGGCGCGGGGGTCTCCGGCGCGCCGGCTTCCTCCTCCGGTTCGACCGGGG
Source organism: Anaerolineae bacterium (assembly GCA_016927535.1). Classification (GTDB taxonomy): domain Bacteria; phylum Chloroflexota; class Anaerolineae; order Aggregatilineales; family JAFGMM01; genus JAFGMM01. The sequence continues at coordinate 5,643 of JAFGMM010000011.1, read as the reverse complement.
GCGGCTCGTCCACTGCGCGGTAGAGTTGGCCTTCGGCGCCGCCGTAAGCCTGTTCGGGATGTAGGGTCTGGTGGTAGATCGCCAGCCACTCCGCCAGCAGTTCGGCCTGCTCCAGGTCGCGCCGCTCGATCTTCTCTTCCTGGGCGGCGTGCAGGCGGTTATTCACGTCGGCGGCCACCGACGCCGGGTCGTACACATACTGCCAGTACAGCGTCCCCTCCTGGCCGGCGGTCTGGATGCTGACCGTGCCAAAGTTCAGCAGACGCCCCAGCCAGCCTTTCTGCGCCGAAGTCACCGCCTGCACCTGCGCGAGCGGCGCCTGCACTTCGCGCCGCTCGCCGAAGAACAGCGGCGTATCCTTGCGGTCGATCACTGCCTCGGATGTGATCTGGTAAAGATCGTTGCGCCAGTCCTCGAAGCTCCACCACAGCCAGATGAGATTGGGAATCAAGAACACCCAGAAAGCCAGGAACATCCCCAGCGGCGTCGTGATGCGGTAGAGCGGCAGCAGCAGCGGCGGCCAGGCATCCAGGAGGCGCGTGACCGTCAGCAGCGCCAGCAGCGCCAGCACCGTGAGCGGCTGCCAGACGACCCGGATCAAGATCAGCCAATGCTTGCGGTAGGTGACCCTATCGCCTTCCTCGATGCGGATGCTCAGCGAGGTATACGCCCGGAAGCTGCGCCAGGCATTCCCCAGCACGGCGCCCAGCGTCAGGCGCTTCTCCGGGGGGGCTTCCACCGGGGCGGGCGGCGGCGGCACAAACGCTTCTTCTTCAACCGCATCGGCGCCCTGGCGCTGTAAGTGGGTGCCCAGGCGCTTCTCGATCTCGCGGCGGATATCGGCGCGGCGCTCGGCGGCGCTGCGGGTTTCATAGCGCCGGTGCAGGCGCAGCACGATCTCGCGCAGCTTACCGGCGTCGGAGACCATATCAAAGAGGATGGTCCCCTCCGGGCCGGCGGTCTCGATCCGCACTTCGGAAAACTTGAAGGTGGTCGGGATAAATCCCTCCTGTTCCACGATCACGTTCTGCACGTTGCGCAGCGGGGCCTGCCGGATGATCTGCTGCCCCAACAGCGGCAGGATGCGCTCCTCGTGGATCACGCGCTGGTTGGTGACCACAAAGTAGTCGTTGCGCCAGTCCAGATAATAGAACCAGCCCATCGCGGCCAGCACCAGCAGCAGCGCCAGCACAAACACCATCCCGACCAGCAGCAGGCTGAAGACAATCGACGCAATCAGCGCCAGCCCGCCCATGAGGCCCAGCACCAGCCCCGACCGGATCACACGGCGGTAGAACGACCACTTATGACGCCGCGCGCAGAACAAGATTTCCTCGCCGGCGTCGGTGTGCAGCCACGCAAACTGTATCCCTTTCGCCTGGATGATTTCGCGCAGGTCGTCCCGACCTTTGAAGTTGAGATTTTTCTCGATCGCGTTGCGGACCGTGCACACGCTTTGAAAGCTGGTCCGGGTCAGCGAATAGAGCGTGCTGGGCCGGACGATCACAAAGGTCACGTCGCGCTCGTCCTCGACGAAAATCGATGTCGTGCCGACCACCACGCCGGGCGTCACGGTCCCGACCTTCTTTTCCTGGGTGCCGTGCTCGGCTTTGAGCAGCAGGCCGCGCCCATCCGCCATCACGTACATCGCGCTGCCGGCCTCGCCCTGCCGGTAGACAACCGCGTTCGGTGAATACGTCTCTACCCGGAAGGCGTCCGCCAGCGTCTCCAGGTCCTCCCGGTCCAGGCTAGAGAAAAGCTGAATCTTGCTGATTAACTGGATGATGTCTTCGCGCTCGGCCATACTCTGAATTCTACTCGATTCAAGGGGTAGATCAAATGTGCAAAGCAAAACGGCAAAACGGCAAAACGTGATACAATCAATCAATGATGCTGTTGGCGAATGGTAGGGGCCGCTGCGCAGCGTGAAACCGGCCCTGGGCGGGTCTCAGACCCGCCCCTACGGCCCGATTCGGCGCTGTTTTCCAATTTCGCCAACAATATCATCAATGATGCTGTTGGCGAACCCCCTCTATCCCTAACCCTTTCTCCCACAAGGGGAGAAAGAGAGCCAGAATCATGCCGAACCACGCGCGTTTTCCCCTCTCTCCAGCGTGGGAGAGGGGCCAGGGGTGAGGGGGAGCAATTTCGCCAACAATATCATCAATGCGGTTGACTTCCAGGAGAAACCCGGCGATGCACCGCCTGTACACCGAAACGCTCCGGCACATTGCGACACAGCTTGGCCTGCCGCCCCTGCGCGACGTGGTGAAAGCGCCCGGCGTCAACGAAGCGCTGCGCCTCACCATCCTGTATGCCCGGTCGCTGCGCCGCGCCCCTGACCAGGTTGCGACGCTCACCGGCGGGCACGCCGGCGCTTGGTTGGAGGTTGCCTACCTGGTGCCGGGCGCGCCCCGGCATGGCCGCATCCCGTTCGACCCGCAGCGTTTCCGGGAGATCGTGCGCCAACTGCTGCAACTCGGCTTCGACCGGCTCGACGACCAGCCCTCGGAGCAGCTCAGCGGCGATGTGTGGCTGCTGGAGCGCGCCGCCGTGCACTACCACCGCGATATGGTGCTGGTGCCGGGCGTGGCCTCCGGCGTTTACCTGGCCCTCATCGACCGGGTGCGCGCGCTCTGGCCGGAGGCGCTGCGCGACCTGGGCGAGTATTAAGATAAGGATCAGGCTTGTTTAAAATGGGGAACGGTCACAACATTGTACCGCCACGACGCCGGGTTGCCCGTAGGGGCGGGTTTCAAACTCGCCCCTACGCCCCACCGACGACCACGCCATATTGCAGCACTATCACCGGGGGCTAAGCGCACACATGATTATCAGCGCCAGCCGCCGCACCGATATCCCCGCCTTCTACGCCGAGTGGTTTATGAACCGCATCCGCGCCGGCTTCTGCATCGTGCCTAACCCGTTCAACTCCCGGCAGATATCGCGCATCTCGCTGAAGCCGGAAGATGTGGACGTGATCGTCTTCTGGACGCGCAGCCCGCGCCCGCTGCTCGCCCACCTGGATGAACTGGACGCGCGCGGCTACCGCTACTACATCCAGTACACGGTGTTGGGCTACCCGCGCGCCCTCGACCCGAAGACGCCGCCGCTCGAAGCGTCGTTCGATACTTTCCGCGCGTTCGCCGAGCGGATCGGGCCGGCGCGCGTCGTCTGGCGCTACGACCCTATCGTGTTCAGCAACCTGACCGGCCTGACCTTCCACCAAGAACAGTTCGAGCGCATCGCCGGCGCGCTGGAGGGCCACGCGCGCCGCTGCGTCATCAGCGTCATGACGCCCTACCGCAAGATACAGAAACGTATGCGCACGAGCGTCACCCTCACCGAGGACGATATCGGCGCGCTGGCGCCGGCGATGCGGGCCAGCGCCGGCGCGCACGGCATGACGATCCAAAGCTGCGCGGTGGACTTGCAGCGCTTCGGCGTGCCGCCCGGCAAGTGCATCGACGACGATTACATCAAAGCGATTTTCGGCATCGACGTGACCGGCGTGAAAGACCCCGTGCAGCGCGCCGGGTGCAACTGCGTGGCGAGCCGCGATATCGGGGTGTACGATACGTGCCTGTTCGGGTGCGCCTACTGCTACGCGACCGCCAGCCCGGCGCAGGCAAAGGCCAACCACGCCGCGCACGACCCGCACGCGCCGGCGCTGGTCGGCGGGTTGTGAAACTATGAAACTGGGACTCATCTCCGACGTACACGCCGACGTACACGCCCTGCGCAAAGCGCTTGACCTGCTCGACGCGCACGGCGCGGACGAAATCCTCTGCGCCGGCGACCTGGTGAGCTTCGGGCATCACCCGGACGAAACGCTCACCCTCATGCGCGAGCGCGGCGTGGCGTCGGTGTGCGGCAACCACGACCGTAAGACCGTCCGGCGCATGAGCAGCCCGCACGAGCACAAGCTCAAAGCGCACCACTCGGACGCGCGCCGCCTCCGGCGTGCGAACGTCGAATACCTGCGCGACCTGCCCTTCAGCCTGACGCGGCGCTACGGCGACCTGCGGCTGGCGGTGTATCACGGCGCGCCGGACGATGACCAAACGCTCGTACACCCCGACCTGGCGCGGTTCGATGCGCTCGCCGAAATGCTGCGGCTGGCCGGCGCGGACGTGTTGGTGTTGGGGCATACGCACCTGCCCATGTACGCCGAGACGCCCGCCGGCCACCTCATCAACCCCGGCGCGGTGCTGGGTGATTACGATCTCGATTGGGTCGGCAGCTCGCACACCTGCGGCCTGCTCGACGCCGGCACGCTCGATTACACGTTGTTCGACCTGGCGACCGGCGCGCCCGACCCGCGCCTTACCTGGCCGTGGTGGCGGGATTGAGCGGCCCGGCCGCGCGCTCGACGTGCCCCCACGCGAAGCCGTTCGCGCACGCCGACTCGTAGATATCGAGAATCACGCGCACGGTGTCCAGCGCGGTCTCTGGCCCAAAGCGGAGCGCGCGCCGGCCCTGCACCGCCTGCACGAAATCTTGTATCTGCGCCTGGTGCGATGCGCCGTAGTAAGACATGCCCGGCGCGGCAGCGTTGATCTCAGCCCCGGTCAGCGGTTTGAAGGCGGCGCCCGGCACCTCCCAGCGGTGAATCGCGTGCGGGAAGTTGATGTCGAACACGATGCGCCCGGCGCTGCCCACCACCTCCACGCACGAATCCCATGCCGTGCCCAGGTAGCCGGTGGTCACGCTCAGGTTGCCCACCGCGCCGTTTTTGAATTGCAGGATCGCCGCTAACGTGTCCTCGGTCTCGACGACCTCACCGTGTACCAGCCGGTCGGCGAAGGCCTGCACCTTGCAGGCTGGGCCGGCCAGCCACAGCACGATGTCGATCACGTGATACGCCTGGTTAATCAGCGCCGACCCGCCCTCGTGGAGTCGCAGACCGCGCCAGTAGCTCTCGGCGAAGTAATCGGCGGCGCGCCCGCTGAGCAGCCGCGCGTTCACCAGCAGCAGCTTACCCAGCGCGCCTGCGTCGATCACGCGCTTGACCTGCCCCACCTGGGGATCGAAGCGGTGCTGCGAAATCCCGGCGACCAGCACACCGCGCCGCCGCGCCTCGGCGATGAGCGTCTCGGCGTGCTCGATTTCGAGCACCAGCGGCTTTTCGATCAGGACGTGCTTGCCGGCCCGGATCGCGGCCAGCGCCAGCGGGAAATGCTGGCGGTGGTCGGTCGCAATCGACACGATGGACACGGCGGGGTCGTCGAAGACTTCTTGTGCGTCGGCGGTGACGCGGGGGATATCGAACTGCGCCGCGAAGTCGCGCGCGGCGGCGGCGTCGCGGTCGCAGGCCCACTTGACCGCCGTCGCGCCCGTGCTCGCAAAACCGCTGTAATGGTTGGGCGCCACGCGCCCACACCCGATAATGCCACACTGCAACATCAATACACTGGCCTCCATAACAACAATCGCATGATTGGCAACGGAGGCAGAGTGTAGATCGTTTTGGCGTGCCTGGCGAACACGCCCCCGGCGGGCCGGGCAGCGCGAGCGCTGCCCCCGAACCTCACCCCCCGGCCCCCTCTCCATACAATGGAGATTGCCAGATTAATTCGGTAATAGTTACAACGTCGAAAAACACTCTGTTATACCAGCGCAAACGCCGGTTTGCCCGTAGGG
>JAFGMM010000010.1 GCA_016927535.1 Anaerolineae bacterium | reverse complement strand
GGGTCGGGGGAGAGGGGGAAAAAGCGCTTAAGTTGATGCATATGGGGCGGGTTTGAAACCCGCCCCTACGCAAGCCGGTGACCACGCGATTTTGCGGTGCTACCCTGCGGATTGGTTCTTTGGGAATTCGCGGGGTTTTCGGGCGAGCCGCCGGCTCGCCCCTACGAATGGTTCCACCGGTAGGGGTGTCCCGCCGGGACGCCCACGATACGGCGTCGAACTTTCGTTCGCCCCGCGAATTCCGGGAGAGCCTGCGGATTTCGGCCAAAAATACCCTCTTGTATACTTGCGAATATTACCCGGTTGTAGTTAAACTCGTTGGGTAGTTTAGGCGCCGTCACTCAATGCCTATAAGGAAGTTGAGAGCGGCCTGGGTTCGGAGGTCTGGCTTAGGTCGGACCGGCTGCGAACCGGGCCGTTTTGCGTGAAACATTCATGCAAGTTTACGATCTTGCGCTACCTTTTGCTGCGCGAATCGTAATAGTAGTGAGGACTATAAGGAATCGGAGGTCAGAATGTCTGAACAAGGGTCAGGCGTCCCGCCGTGGCTAAACACCGTGATGAAGTTTGTCTTGCGCTCACCGCTTCATGGCATGGTGAGCAATGTGATCATGCTCGTTACGTTCACCGGGCGCAAAAGTGGGAAGTCGTATACGACGCCGGTCAGCTACCTGCGCGAGGGCGATGAGGTGCTCTTGTTCACCCACGGGCAGTGGTGGAAGAATCTGCGCGGCGGCGCGCCGGTCACGCTGCGCATCAAGGGCAAGGATTTGAAGGGCATCGCCGAACCGGTGACCGAGGATAAGGAGGCCATCACGGCCGGCCTGCGGAAGATACTCAAACACAACCCGCGCGATGCCAAATACTACGGCGTGACTACTTTCGATGCCGACGGCTACCCCGATCCGGCGGAGGTGGCGCGCGGCGCTCAAGGCTCTGTTATGGTGAGAATTCGTCTAGAGTAAGTCTGCAAGTTTCAATTAACAAGATCAACCCCCTACATATAGGGGTACAAGATGCGTTTAAAGGAGCGTATACTGGGGCGCGTTGTTTAAGGTTGGCATAACAAGACATGACGACATTACAGTATCAAACCTGGGAACGTATTTTACTCTCGCTGGCGCACGAGGCGAAACAATCGGCCATCGCGTCGGTGGCTATCCCTGTACACGATGCCAGTCTATTAGATCGAGCTTATGCACACTGCGATGCAATAACCGCTGCGCACAGCCATTCGTTCTACATGGCGAGCGCGCTGCTGCCGCGTGCGAAGCGGCGCGCGATCCGGGCGCTCTATGCGTTCTGCCGGGTGAGCGACGATATCGTCGATTGCTCGAACTGCGCGCGGGATGCACAGTTGGCGGCCTGGCGGCAGCGGGCGATGGCGATGACGCCGGTGTCTGATGACCTGGTTGCCGTCGCCTGGACGGACGCCCGGCACCGCTACCGGATTCCGCACCGGTACGCCGAACAACTCATCGACGGCGTGGCGCGTGACCTGCGCCAGAAGCGGTACGAGACGTTTGCCGACCTGGCGACGTATGCTTACGGCGTGGCGTCTACGGTGGGCCTGATGAGCATGCATATCGTCGGCTTCGCCGGCGCGGAGGCCATCCCGTATGCGATCAAGCTGGGCGTGGCGCTGCAAACCACGAACATCCTGCGCGACGTCGGCGAGGATTGGCGGGCCGGGCGGGTTTACCTGCCGGCGCAAGACCTGGCGGCGTTCGACCTGGACGAAAGCGACCTGGCCGCCGGGCGCGTAGACGACCGGTGGCGTGCGTTCATGCGCTTTCAGATCGCGCGCAACCGCCGCCTCTACGCCGAAGCGTGGCCCGGCATTGCGATGCTGAGCCGGGACGGGCGCTTTGCGGTGGCGGCGGCGGGCGCGCTGTACCGCGCCATCTTGAGCGATATCGAAGCGCACGATTACGATGTTTTCAGCCGGCGCGCCCACCTGAGCGCCTGGGGCAAACTGAGCAAACTGCCCGGCATCTGGTGGCGCAGCCGCTAAGTAGGGGCAGGTTTCAAATCTGCCCCCTGGACTTTGGCCGGGCGGGTTTCCAAACCCGCCCTTACAGGTGGATGTGCCGTGTTGTTCCGTGGAGCTACTGGTAGGAGACTGAGGTGAAGGAATACGATTTTGTTATTGCGGGCGGCGGTGTGGCGGGGTTGAGCTTGGCGTATCATCTAATCCGCAGCCCACTGCGCAACCGTTCGATCTTGATCGTCGATAAAAACACGAAGGACCGGAACGACCGCACGTTGAGCTTCTGGACCGATAAGCCGACGCTCTTTGACGATATCGTGTGCCGTTCGTGGCGGCGGCTGCGGGTGGCGGGCGAGGGTTTCGACGAGACGATTGACCTGGGCGACTACCGTTACGATACGATCCGGGGCATCGACTTTTACCGCTTCGTGCAGGCGGCGCTGGCGGAATACCCGAACGTCGAGTTTGTGCAGGGGACGATAGACCGGATCGAGGACGGCGGCGACCGCGCGACCGTCTGGGTGGAGGACACGCCATACGCCGGCAAGTGGGTCTTCGACAGCTTGTTTAACCTCGCCGGGTTCGACCCCGGCGCGCAGTACCGGAACTTGCAGCAGTGCTTCAAGGGCTGGGAGATCGAGACGGTCGAAAAGGCGTTCGACCCGGAGACGCCGCTGTTTATGGACTTCCGGGCGCCGCAGCAGGGCGAGCTACGCTTTTTCTACGTGCTGCCCTTCTCCGCGACGCGGGCGCTGGTGGAGTGTGTTTTCCTTAGCCCTGAGGGGTACGACCGGGCGTTAAAGGTGTATGTCGAAAACGTTCTGGGGATCAAGGGCTACCGCATCGTGTCGAAGGAGGCCGGCATCAGCCCGCTGTCCGACTATCCCTTCCCGCGCCGCGCCGGCCGCCGCGTGATGACCATCGGCACGCCGGGCGGGATGATTAAACCCACCTCCGGGTATGCGTTCCTGCGTATGCAGGAGGACTCGGCGGCTATCGTCGCGTCGCTGCTCCGCGCGGGCCACCCGTTCGACGTGCCGCCGGCGCCGGCGTTCTTCCGGTTTTGCGACTCGATGACGCTGCGGCTCATGGCGCGCTGCGGCGACTGGCTGAAACCGCTTTTCATCACGCTGTTTCGGCACAACCCGGTCGCGCGCATCTTGCGTTTCCAGGACGAAGCGACGTCGATGTGGGAAAATCTCTTGATCCTGGCGACGCTGCTGCCGAGGTTGTTCTTGCAGTTCGTCCCGGTCGAGCGCGCGCTGCAAAGGCTTGTCACGGCGGCGCAGGGGCACGGCGTATCGCCGCAGCGCCCGGCGAAGACATCCCATTAAGCCGGCCGGGAGGACTCACCGCAGAGACACAGAGAACACAGTCCTCAGAAATTTTCCCGATTTCTCTGCGCCCTCTGTGTCTCTGTGGTAAAAATCTTCCTCTGCCCCTCCGGCCTACCGCCCCTCGCCGCGCGCCGTGACGATATCGTGCCGGGCCGCCCACTGCCCGATATCGTCGCGGTTGAGCGCCGCCGCCATCAAATCGGGGAACTTATCGGGCGTGCATGCGAACGCCGGGACGCCCAGCCGCGCCATCGCCTCCGCGACCGGGTGGCTGTAGCTCGGCGCGCCGTCGTCGCTGAGCGCCAGCAGCGCGACCAACTGCACGCCCGACGCCGCCAGCGACTCGACGCGGCGCAGCATCTCGTGATGGCTGCCGCCCTCGAACAGGTCGCTGATGAGAATCAGGACCGTCTCCTGCGGGCGCGTGATAAGCCCCTGGCAGTAGGTCAGCGCGCGGTTGATATCGGTGCCGCCGCCAAGCTGTACCCCGAACAGCAGTTCTACCGGGTCGTCTAAGTGCTCGGTCAGGTCCACCACCGACGTATCGAAGACGACCATCTGCGTCCGCACCGCGCGCAGCGACGCCAGCACCGCGCCGAAAATCCCCGAATACACGACCGAAGTCGCCATCGAGCCGCTCTGGTCGATGCACAGGATGATGTCGCGCAGCGCCGCGCGCCGCCGCCCGTGGCCGATGCGCTGCTCCGGGATGACGGTGTTCAGGTCGGGCTGGTAGTGCTTGAGGTTGGCGCGGATGGTGCGGTGCCAGTCGATCTCGTTGTGGCGCGGGCGCCGGTTGCGCGCCGCCCGGTTGAGGCTGCCGGTCACAGCCTGGCGCATCGGCTCTTGCAGCTTGCGCTGAAGCTCCTCGACCACATGCTGCACCACACGGCGCGCGGTGTCTTTGGTGCGGTTGGGGATCACACTCTTGAGCGAGATCAAATCCGCCACCAAGTGCACGTCCGGCTCGACCGCCTCCAGCAGTTCCGGCTCCAGGAGCAACTGCTTGAGCCTCAGCCGGTCGAGCGCATCGCGCTGCATCACGCGCACCACCGATGCCGGGAAGTACTGCCGGATGTCGCCCAGCCAGCGCGCCACGTTGGGCTTAGAACTGCCCAGGCCACCTTCGCGCCCGTCCTGACCGTGGCCGTATCCGCCGCTGCCGCCGCCTTCGCCCTTGCCGTAGAGCGCGGCGAGCGCGTTGTCCATCGCCGCATCGTCGCCGCCGAGCTGGCAGCGGGTGCCGTCGGCGCTGCCGCCGCCCAGCACGAGCCGCCAGCGCCGGAGGCGTTCGTCTTGTGGGTCGCGGGTGGGTTGGGGTTCTTCGGTCATGGTGCCATTACCTCGTTGCGCGAGAGTGCTTATGGTATGCTCTAGGCGCGACCGGCAGCCGCGCCATGCTTGATAAGAAGTGTATCGCAAAAAGCGCACAAATGGGACCGTGCGACGACGGAAGTAGGGGCGGGTTTCAAACCCGCCCATGCACATCAACTTAAGAGTTTTGACCGTTTGTGCACCTGTTCCCCCTCTCCCCAAACCCCTCTC
>JAFGMM010000009.1 GCA_016927535.1 Anaerolineae bacterium | reverse complement strand
GGGGGGGGGGGGGGGGGGGGGGGGGGGCAAGAATCATGCTCATGAGCCGCGTTCCACAAAAAACCTACCCTTGAAAGCCTCTGTCCCCCCTCTCCACGGCGTGGAGAGGGGGGAGGACGCGCGCAGCGCGGCGGGGGTGAGGTCAACCTTCAAAGCACCAGCATTGACTTTGCGCTGCTACGCTTTGATCGCCCCGGAAGTGATGCCGCGCACGTAGTAGCGCATGCCGACCGCGAACAAAAGAATCAGCGGCACCGTCGAAACCGCGTAAGCTGCCATGCGCGGCCCCCAGTCGGTGATGCCATACTGCGAAGTGAACGTCGTCAACCCGACCGACACAACCTGCATTTCCGGGCTGCTGATGGTCAGCAGCGGCCAGATGAAGTCGTTGTAGGTACCGATCAAGTGCATGATCGCCACGGTTACCAAGATAGGCCAGGACAGCGGCACGGCGATTTTATAGTAAAGCTGGAACTCCGACGCGCCGTCGATGCGCCCGGAGTCGAAAAGCTCCTCCGGCAGGGTGGCGAAGAAGGTCCGGCACAGGAGAATGCCGAATACTTGGCCGCCCGCCGACCAGGGCAGAATCAGCGCGAGCGGCGAATTATTCAGCCCTAACTCTTTCGTGACCAGTACGAACGCCGGGATCAGCGTCAGCACGCCCGGAATCATCAGCAGCGATAGGATTGCAACGTAAATAAATTCCTTGAATGGGAAGCGGTGCCGGGCGAAGACGTAGCCGCTGAGCGACGCGAGGAAGACCACGACCGCGACCGAAGTGACCGAGTAGATCAACGAGTTTTTAATGTAGCCCGACATCGCGTGCACGCCCTGAGTGTAGTTCTCCCAGCGCACCGGGTTAGGCATCGCCCAGTACCGCCCGAAGATCTGACCGTTGTCCTTCAGCGACATGAAGATCATCAAAATGACGGGGACGAGCGTGAGGGCAAGCAACGCGATGAGGATCGCCAGGATGACCACCTGGTCGAACCGCCGGCGCTGTTTGACCCCCGCGCCTGCGTATTGGCGCTTGTCCGCGACGGACCGGTATGTATCTGTTGCCATGATGTCTCTCTCTAGCGCTAGCTTGTGCTTGGTGTCGTTTAATCCGGCTGAAACTCGGCTTGCGAGCGCACATAGCGCAGGTTGAGCACCGTCGCGCCCAGGATGACGATAAAGAGCGCCGTGCCCATCGCAGAGGCAAGCCCATAGTTGGTAAACCGCGTGGCCTGGTAATACAACTCCAGCGCCGGCGTATAGGTGACGTTGCCCGGACCGCCCCCGGTCGTCAGGAAGATCGTCTGAAACTCCTGCATGCTGCCGATGAACGCCAGGATGAGCAGCATCTTGATCGGCCCCATCAGCATCGGCAGGTCGATGCCTAAGAACCGCTGCCGCCAGTTCGCGCCGTCCACTTTGGCCGCATCGAACAACTCGCCGGGAATCGAGATCAAGCCGCCGTAGAAGACCAGCAGCGCAAACGGACTTACCCACGGAAAGCCGATGGTGATGATCGCCGCCAGCGCAGTATCGCGGTCGCCGAGCCAGGCGCGCTGCAAGTGACCCAGCCCCAACACGTCCAGGGTTTGGTTGAGCAGGCCAATGTTCGGGTCATAAATATTGACCCATAAAAGGATGCCGACCACGCTGGGGAGCACCAGCGGCAGAATGAACGCCGTGCGCAGCGAATATTGCAGCCGGCTGTTGCGAACGTGAAAAATCAACTCGGCGACGAAGAGCGGCACACTCAGCTTGAGAACCGCCGTCACCGCGAGCAAAATCGCATTCGAGACGCCCGTCCAGAAATACGGGCTGTTAAGCATCTTCTCGAACTGCTTAAGCCCTACCCAGGTCGTCTCGATGCCGGGCTTCCACTCGGTGAAGCCGTGATAAAGGCCGGAGAATGCCGGGTAGTAATTGAAGATCAGCAGGAGTATGATCGTGGGCAAGAGCAGCAAATACGAGGTGCGCTTGCGCCACATGAGCCACAGGGTCCGGCGCGCTTTGGCGGCGCGCACATCCCAGAAGCGGCGGCCCGCCTCGGTGCGGCGCACCCACAGCGCGCCGGCGGCGGTCACCACGGCGGCGGCGGCGGCGATCCCAAGTGCCGTCAAAAGCTGGCTCTGTTGGGCGGCGGCGACCGTGGCGGCGGCAGTCGCCATGTTAGAGGCCGTCGTAATGCCGGCGCGGGTGCCGAAAAGAAAGACCTCGCCCCCGCCGGAGATGGCGACCGCCGAGACGGGCGAACCGTCGAGCGTTTGTTCTTGGCGCACGCTGCCGTCTTCGCCGTCGAGCAAGTAAGCGACGCCGTTCTTGGCGCCGACAAGGATTTGCCCGCCGTCCGCGGTCATATCCAGTTTGATGCAGTTTCGCCGCTCCCGCGATTTGCACGAAACCGGGTCGGGCATGTCGATCTGCCAGATGACCGCGCCGGCGGCGCCGTCCAATAAGCTGACCTTGCCGTCGAGCGTGCCGACCGCCACTTTCGCGCCGTCGCCGCTGGCGGCGACATCGACGATATCGTTGGGGAAACGCGCCTGCCACACTTCTTGCCCCTCGATATCGAACCGGTAAACCCGCGATGCGCGTGTGCCCACAATGACGCCAATAGGGTCAGATTCATAGACGGTGAGGGTATCGGACTGGTCTTCTAGACGTTGTTGGAGGACGATATCCCCCGTCGCACGGTCTACGATATAAAGATTTTGACCTTCATCCACCGCGACGACATAGGTCCCATCGCGCGAGACGGCAGCATCACCGAAAGTCTGCGACGAACGGAGCGACCATACCGGGCTGCCTTCGGCGTCGAGCAGGTAAAGATAGCGGTCCTCGCTGGCGACCGCGACCCACTGCCCGTCGCCGGATATCCCAACCCCCCAGACCGTACCGTCGGGGTTAAATTCCCAAAGGAGGTTGCCGCCGGAGTCATAAGCGGCGGCCCGGTCGTTGCGGCTGCCGACAATCTGGCGGCTGCCGTCGCCGGACAGCGCAGTGGCATAGACGATATCGCCTACTTCAGCCTCCCACCCGCCGTCCTGAGCGAGAGCGCATGGCGATAGACTGATGAGCAAGATTGCAAACCAAGCAACCAGACGGAGCTTACCGGACACAAAACACCTCCTCGCGGCGCCAAGCGCGGGCGGCAGGGAAGGGATGCATCTCCGCCGCCCGGCTTGCACAAAGCAGATTTTAGAAGTTTTCCGGCTTCTTCGACGGGTCGTCGAGGTCTTCAGGAGTCAGGTTCATGTGTTCCAGAATCTCATCAAAGTGATTCTCAAGCGAAGCTTGGTAGCCGGTCAGGAAGTCGTCGAGTGTGATCTCGCCGAGGAAGTAGCGCTGCGCCAGGTCTACCCATTCGCGCACTGTAGGCTGGTAGTCGGCGATGCCGCGCGCACGGTAGGTACCGGCGGTGTCCTTCTCGGTGTTGCCGATCAGGCGCAGGCCCTCGAAACGCGATGCGATCTCGTCGGGCAGCACGACATCCTTGATAACCACCGGGCCGTTAATGCCGCCGTTGGGGTTGTTGGGGTCGAGCTTGTTTGCCAGGTAAATGCCCTGACCTTGCGGGCTGGTGACGAACATCAAGAAGTCAACCTCAAGGTCGTTCTGCGCCTGGTCCTTCTCCGGCACCGACCAGAAGCCGATGTTGACCTCGATGGTGCGCGCCGGCGCATCCACTTCCGGGCCTTCCATCGTCGGGTTGTTGAAGGTGCCGATCTCGAACACGGCGGCGGCCAGGTCATCCGCCGATGGGGTGGGCGTCGGCATGCCCTCGCCGCCGGCGGCATAGTTGTAGGTGCCTTCGGCCAGGCTGCGGATATCCTTCTCGAACGTGCTCAGCAGCCAGGCACCGTCGAGCCGGATGGCGGCCTTGCTGGTCAGGAAGAGCGGGTAAGCGTCGGTCGTGCCGATCCAGCCGGAAGGCGCGCAGCGCTCGCCGAACGCCTTGAAGTTTTCGTACATCGCGGCCCACGCCGGGCTGTCAACCCGCTGCTCGCCGTCGCGGAAGGCGATCATCTTGCGCACCGGGTTGAAGGTAACGCGGGTGCGGTCGTCGTTGCCGGGATCGGTCGGGTCGTAGGTCCATTGATCGTCAACGCCTTCGCGGAAGCAGTAGTCGCCGGGCTGGCAGCGCACCAGTTCGGCCTCATCGCGCGTGAACTGGTCGGCGTACATGCGCGCCATCCAACCGATGCGCATTTCCCAGAAGGAGCGGAAGTCGCCTTCGATGGCGACGGGGATGTAGCCGGCCGCGCTGAGCGTGTCGCACCAGCCGAGGAACTGATCCCAGGTGGGCTGGTTAAGGTCGGCGGCGGCCAGCGCCTCCATCTCGTCCGTCAAGCCCACTTCCTCGAAGATGGCTTTATTGTAGAACCAGAGCACCTGCACGGTCTCGGTGTTGAGCAGGTACAGCTCGCCGGTCAGCGGGTCGCGCATATTGGCGAGCGCGATTTCGTCGAAATCCTCGCTCCAGGGGCGGCCACTATAGGGGTTCTCCTGGTCCATGTACTCGTTCAGATCCAAGAATACTTTCTCGTTCACCATATCGGCGACGACGTTGCCGTTAACCAGCGACGCCCTCGGCGTGCCGGCGGCGAACTGGGTGCGGATCCATTCCTGGTAGCCGTCGGGCGGGCGCAGTTCGACGATGCAGTCTACGCCGGGATGCAGCGCCATGTAGGCTTCGCACAACGCTTCCCAGGTCTGGGCGTCGTTGGATTGGAAGCTAACGACGACTTCGCCGGACAGTTCCTCTTCTTGGGCCAGGGCAGTGATGCCGGCCGGAAGCATCGTGATGGCGACCAATACAAAGATGAGCAGATTTCTTAGACGATGCATGGGATTTCTTCTCCTGTTTTCTCCAGACTTGGCACATCTAGGGTCGAGCAAGGGTTTATTATTTGGTGGATGCAGCGCTCTCCTTTCCAGGCTCTTGAGGCGCCTGCGCAAACAATGGACGAAAAACTCACAAGCCGGCGACGCCGCCGCTTGCAGGGAAGAACACGCTAACCGGTGTCTTGCTCGCGCTTGGCACCCGGTTCAATACGAGGATAATTTGAAAATCTCTGGGTCAGGCTTTATAATTTACACGTGTAAATCATAACCTATTCTCACACAGCTTGTCAAGAGGGATATAAGGGCTGATTCATTCTGATGTTTCTTAAGGATAACCTCACCCCCTCTGTCCCCCTCTCCACGGCGTGGAGAGGGGGAGACGCGCGTGGCGCGCGGGGGTGAGGTAAAAACAACGTTAGAACGAATCGGCCCTCGAGGGATATTGTGTCAAAATTGCAAAAAGCCCTCTCACCAGCGCAAGGAGCCGGTCGCCATCATGAGGAAACAACCCACGCAGGAAGACGTAGCACGGCTGGCGGGAGTATCGCGCGCAACCGTATCGTACATCGTTAACGGCCTCACCGATGGTCGCGTCGCCATCACCGAGGAGACCCAACAGCGCGTACTCGACGCCATCGAGAAGCTGGGCTACGAGCCGCATGCAATGGCCCGATCCTTGCGGTTGGGCACTACGCACACCATCGGCCTCTTGCTGCCCGATATGCGCAACCCGCACTACTGGCAAATTGCCTGTGGCGCCGAACAGCAGGCTCAAGACGCGGGCTACGATCTCCTGCTGGTCAACACTTCCCTCGACCCCGATAAAGAAATCCACGCCGTCAACGCACTGTCGCGCCGGCGCATCGACGGCTTGGTGCTGCTGCTGACCTTCCCGGAACGCCATACCCAGGAGATCGAGCGCCTCGCCGACAAGCGCGTGCCGGTGGTGGCGCTGGGCGGGCGGATACCGGGCGTCGATTGCGTTGACAACGGCTACCGCGACGGCGCGGTCCATGTTATGGAATACCTGATCCAACTGGGGCACCGGCGGATCGGTCTTATTCACGGCGTCGCCAGTGAAATGCTCGGACAGGAACGCCGGCTCATCTATCGGCGCGTGGTTCAAACGGCAGGACTGCCGGTCGGCGCGGATTACATCGAACCGTGCGGCACGACGCCCGAAGCCGGCTACCTGGCGGCCCAACGCCTGCTTAGCCGTTCGCCCCGCCCGACCGCGCTTATGGTGATCAATGACCTCCTGGCAATCGCGGCAGTCCGCGCCGCCGCCGAGATGGGGCTGCGTGTGCCGGAGGATCTTTCCATCGCCAGCTTCGACGATATCGAGCTGGCGAGTTATGTGACGCCGCCGCTGACCACGGTTAGAGTTAATGCCGAAGAAATGGGACGCGCGGCGGTGCGCCTGGTCTTTGCGCGCCTGCAAGACCCCGCGCTGCCGCCGCAGCAGATATACATCCCCAGCGAGTTGATTGTGCGCGCATCCACCGGCCCCGCGCCGGTGCAGACATGAGGAGTGAGGAGGACGACAATGAAAGCATTAGTATGGGAAGCGCCCCGGTCGATGGCGATTCGAGAGCAAGCGATACCTCCCGTCGAGGCCGGGGAAGCGCTGCTCAAGGTTGCCTATGCCGGCATCTGCGGCTCCGAGTTGAGCGGTTATCTGGGGCACAACGCGCTGCGGGTGCCGCCGCTGGTGATGGGCCACGAGCTGGCCGGTGAGGTCGTCGCGCTCGGCGACGGCGCGACGGCGCACAATCCTGCGCTGGCCGAAGGGCAGCACGTGACCGTGAACCCGCTTTCTTTTTGCGGTGCGTGCGAGTTCTGCGCGCAGGGATTGCCTCAACTGTGCGTCAAGCGTAAACTGCTCGGCGCGCACCGGCCCGGCGCTTTCGCCGAGTACGTCGCCGTGCCCGCCGAACAGGTGCTTCCACTGCCGGAGGGCCTCTCTCTGCGCGCCGGCGCGCTGGCCGAGCCGGCGGCCTGCGGCGTGCACATTGTCGAGCTTGCCGGTCCGGTGGAGGGCGCGGACGCGCTGGTGTTGGGTGCGGGGCCGATTGGTCTGCTGACCTTGCAAATCTTGCGCCTACACGGGGCAGCGCGTGTGTTCATCGCCGACCTGAACCCGGCGCGGCTGGCGGTCGGCGCAGAACTGGGCGGCGAAGCGCTCGACCCCGGCGCGCTCGACATCGTGAAGACGGTGCGCGAAGCCACGGGCGGGCGCGGCGCGGCGGTCGCGGTGGACGCCGTAGGCGCGGCGCAGACGCGAGGCCAATGCATCGCTGCCGTGCGCGCCGCCGGCACGGTGATCCTGAGCGGCCTGCACGAAGAGGCCGGCGTCATGCCGGTCGCCGATGTCATCCGCCGCGAGATTGTTCTGCGCGGCAGCTTTTGTTACACCTTTGCCAGCTTCGCCGAAGCCATCGAGCGCCTGGCACGCGGCGAGGTCCGCCTTGACCCCTGGATCGCCGAAGCGCCGCTGGAGGATGGAGGCCGGTGGTTCGACCGGCTCCTCGAAGGCCCCGGCGACGTGGCGAAGGTGCTGCTCGTCCCGGCATAATACATAACACATAACACAGGAAAGACCACGCAATCATGACAGACAAAGTGCGCATCGCCGTGATCGGTGCGGGGTGGTGGGCGACCGAGGCCCACATCCCCGCGTTGTTGGAGCACCCACAGGCGGAGTTGGCCGCCCTGTGCGACCGCGACTCAGACCGTCTCCAAAAGGCAGCCCAGGCCTACGGCGTCGAACGGACCTATACCGATTACCGGATCATGCTTCAGCAGGAGGCGCCGGATGGCGTCACCATCGCCACCCCCCACGCGACGCATTATCCCATCGCCAAATACTGCCTGGAACACGACCGGCACATCATGCTTGAAAAACCGATGACCCTGTTCGCGTCCGAGGCGAAAGAACTGATCGACCTGGCCGCGCAGCGCCGGCGCGAACTGGTGGTCGGGCATACGCTCAACTACCTGCCGCACCACCTGCGCGCGCGCGCGGCCATCCGTTCCGGCGAACTGGGCGCGGTTCAGTCGGTGAACTGCTACTACGCCTCCGATGTCTTCGATTTCCTCAGCGGGCAGGTCGGGCCGGACAAGCTGCCGATGCCGTTCCGGGTGCACGGCCCCAACACCGACTACAGCGACGCCGGGCTGAGCGGCGGCGAAGGGCACTTGCAAATCACACACCCGGCATCGCTGATGTTCTTCATCACCGGGCTGCGCGCCCGGCGCGTCCACGCAATCATGCACAACCACGGCTTGCCGGTTGACCTGGTGGACGCCATCCTGGTCGATTTTGAAGGCGAGGCGCTGGGCACGGTGGCAGGGACGGGCAACGGCGCCAGCCGGCACAAACTCGACCTGATGGTCTACTGCGAGCACGGCGCCGTCGATATCGACTCGCGCGCCGGCACGGCTACGGTGTACATGGAAGATGGCTCGAAAAGAGACCTCGGCCCAGATGTGTCTTTTGACCGCAAGTGGTCGTATCAGCCGACGCAAAACCTGGTCGATCTCATCTTGGGACAGGCGGAGAATGGCTCGCCGGGCGAGGTCGCGCTGCGCTCGGTAGAACTGCTCGACGCCGCCTATCGTTCGGCCCGGCAGAGCGGCCAGGGCGTTATGATCGCGGATTTGTACTAACCAACCCGCAGGAGGAAGCTCATGAAAATCGCCGACATTAGTATTGTGCGCGCCGACATCCCGCGCCAGACGCCGGCGACTCCGGCCCGGCGCGCGCCGTGGCACACCGAGGCCGAAGTCGCCAACCCGATGTCGCGCTACCCGAAGGTCAAGCGCCACCGCAGCCTGTGGGTGCCGCAGTGGGAGCAGGCGTGGTGCAAGGTCACGGCAGAAAACGGCGCTTGGGGGCTTGGGCTGCTGTGGCCGGCCCGCCCGCTCGTACCGGTCGTCGAGCACCTGGCCGCCCATCTGACCGGCGAAGACTGCCTCGCCATCGAGAAGCTGGCCGACATGATGTTCCGCCTCACTAAACCCTACGGCTCGACCGGGTTGGCGTCCTATGCGATCAGTGCGCTCGACCTGGCGCTGTGGGATTTGACGGGCAAGCTGTTCGACAAGCCGGTGTACAGCTTGCTCGGCGGCCCGCAGAAAGAGCGCTTGTTCTGTTACGCCACCGGCAACGATGTCGATTGGTATCTCGAGTTGGGCTTCAAAGCCTTCAAGCTGGCCTGTCCCTACGGCCCTGCCGACGGGCTGGATGGCATCCACAGGAACGAAGCATTCGTCGCGCAGGCCAGAGAGACCATCGGCGACGACTGCGAACTGATGCTCGACTGCTGGATGGCCTTCGATGTCGAATACACGGTGCGCCTGGCCGAGACCCTGCGCCCCTACCGGTTGAAATGGATAGAGGAATACCTGGCGCCGGAAGACTTCGACAGTCACGCGGCGGTACGCGAGCGTCTGCCCTGGCAAACCCTGGCGACTGGCGAACACTGGTACACCCATTATCCTTTCCAATGGGCTATCAAACACAAGGTCGTCGATATCTTGCAGCCGGATATCAACTGGTGCGGCGGGCTGACCACCTGCCGCAAGGTGGCGAACACCGCCGACGCCGCCGGCCTCAGCGTGATTCTACATGCTGGCGCGCACACCCCTTACGGGCAGCACTTTTCGTATGCCATGCCCGCGACGCCGTGGATTGAATGCTTCGTCGGCACCGCGCCCGGCGTGCCCCTGGAAGAAGCCTGGCGCCAAGTGCCCGGTCAAGCCGTGCCAAAAGATGGCTGGCTGGTCCCGAACGACGCGCCGGGATTTGGGTTGGGGATTCTTGAAAACTGGCTGGAGCCTTTTCAATGATTATCGACGCCCACTGTCACGCCTGGACCTACTGGCCCTACCGTCCCCCGGTGCCCGATCCAGAGCACCGGGGGCGCGTCGAGCAGCTCTTGCACGAGATGGACATAAACGGTGTAGACCAGGCGGTGGTGATCTGCGCGCAGATCGACCACAACCCCGACAACAACGCCTATATTGCGCAGCAGGCGGCGAAGCATCCCGCGCGCCTGCACCAGTTCGCCGATGTGGATAGCTTCTGGTCGCCCACCTACCACCAGCCCGGCGCGGCGGACCGGCTACGACAAATCGCCGGGCAGTGGCCGGTCAAGGGCTTCACCCATTACCTGGCTGACGAAGACGACGGCGCTTGGCTGTACGGCGAAGAAGGGCTGGCCTTCTTCCGGGCGGCGGCGGAACTGGGTCTCATCGCCAGCATCGCCTGCCAACCTCATCACCAGCGCGCCATCCGCAAGGTGGCCGAACGCTTCCCGGAGACGCCGATTTTGTGCCACCATCTCGGCATGGTCAAGGCCGGCGACACAGCGGCGCTGACAGAGGTGCTGGAATCCGCCCGGCTGCCCAACATCTACATCAAGCTGTCCGGCTTTGCTTACAGCACGCGCGTGCAGTGGGAGTACCCGTATTCCGACGCCCGCGAGATCGTCCGCGCGGAATACGAGCACTTCGGGCCGCGCCGCATGTGCTGGGGGTCAGACTACCCGGTGGTTCGCTTCTTCATGACCTATCGCCAGGCGATAGAAGCTTTCCGCACCCACTGCGCTTTCGTACCCGACGCCGACAAAGCGTGGATTCTAGGGCAGACGTTGGGAGGGCTGCTGGGCGTCTCGGCGAGAGCCGATTTGCTTTGACGGCGGATCGTGCAGCCAGTCCCAACCTAAATGGTGAGCTTAGAGCGGTTGTGCCACGGCATGGGTAAGCAGCATAACCGCTCTTCAATTTCTGAGCTTAAACATCACAGCTAAAGGCTTCCCTAACTTTTTCTTGATATGTTAGAATGAGGTAACGTACCGGGTGAGACAGAGGTCTGGCGTCTATGATCGGGATGCGCTTAGGCGCGTATGAGATTATTGAGGAAATCGGTCGCGGCGGGATGGCGACCGTGTACCGCGCCTATCAGCCGAGCATGGATCGTCACGTCGCCGTGAAGGTGCTCAAAGAGGCGGTCATAGGCGATGACGCCCGGCTCGAACGCTTCCAGCGCGAAGCACGGCTCGTCGCCCGGCTCGAACACCCTCACCTGCTGCCCATCTACGACTACAATCTGGCGCACGATCCCTCTTACATCGTCATGCGCTACCTGGAGGGCGGCACGCTCAAGGACGTGATGACGCGCCGCCGGTTGTCGCTTGCCGAGATCGAGCAGCTGATGAACCAGGTCGCCTCCGCGCTGGATTATGCGCACCGGCAGGGGGTGATCCACCGCGACGTGAAGCCGTCGAACATCATGGTAGACCGGGATAACAACGCTTTCCTGGCCGACTTCGGCATCGCGCGCATCACCAAAGCCGAAAAGGGCATCACGCAGGCCGGCGCGGTGGTGGGGTCGCCGCAGTACATGTCGCCGGAGCAAGGTATGGGGCTGGATACCATCGATCACCGCGCCGACATTTACGCGCTGGGCGTGATGGTGTTCGAGATGGTCACCGGCCGGCTGCCCTACAACGCCGAGCGCCCCATGCTGATCATCATCCATCACATCAACGACCCGATCCCCGACGCATCGGACGACAACCCGGAGGTGACGCCGGAGCTAAACGCCGTCATCAAGCGCGCCCTGGCGAAGCAGGCCGACGAACGTTATCAATCGGCGAAAGCGTTCGCCCAAGCCCTGTCTGAGGCCATCGACGCGATTGTGCGCCCCGGACACACCGAAGAAGCGGTCCGGCGTATCATCACGCGCGACGCCATCCGCACCACCGACCCGGTGTGGCAGGCCGGCGAAGCCAAAGAAGACGAGAACGGCGTCTCCGACCACCAGAAGACGACCGTGCTGTCCAGGCGGCGGGCCAGCGAGGAGCTTGAGGCGCTGCGCGCGCCTGCCGAGGTCGATGTGCAGCAGACGGCTTTGATGGAGCAGCGCCGGCAGATCACCGTTCTATACGTCAACCTCGCCGAATACGTCGAAATCGTCGAGATGGAAGGGGCCGAGGCGGTGCGCGATGCGATGGGCGCGCTGTGGACACGTTTCGAGGACATCATCGCCGAACACGGCGGCGTGGTGCATAGCCGCACCAGCGATACGATCACCGTGCTGTGGGGCGTCGATGTCACCCGCGAGGACGACCCGGAGCGCGCCACCTTCGCGGCGCTGGCGATGCGCGACATCCTGCGCAAAGCGCTGCCTGGGCCGGGAGATGAAAGCAAAGATGCGCCGCTGCCCATGCAAATCGCGCTCAACACCGGCTTGGCGCTGCTGACCCCGGTCGGCGCGGCGGGCATCTACGACGCGACCGGCGCGACCATCAGCCTGGCAAACCGCTTGGAGCGCTCGACCGAGCCGGGCTGCATCCGCATCACCCACGACACTTACCGGCACGTGCGCGGCGTGTTCACGGTTGACGCCGCTGAACCGGTCCAGGTGTGGGGGCGCCGGGCGCCGCTGCCAACCTACGTCGTGCGCTACGCCAAGCCGCGCGCCTTCCGGGTCATCGCGCCGGTCGTCGAGGGCATCGAGACGCCGATGGTCGGGCGCAGCGCCGAACTGAAGCTCTTGCAGGATGCCTTCTATACCGTGGTCGAAGATGGCGAGGCCCAGGTCGTGACCATCGTCGGCGCGACCGGGCTGGGCAAGTCGCGCCTGCTGTACGAGTTCTCCGAGTGGTGGGAACTGGAGAAAGTGACGGTGTGGCGCTTCGAGGGACGCGCCATGCCGGAGACCGCCTCGCACCCTTACGCCCTGCTGCGCAACATCTTCGCCTACCGCTTCCAGATTCAAGACAGCGACAGCTCGGTGACCGTGCGCGAGAAGATGGAGCAGGGCGTCGCCCAGATCACGCAGCAGACGGTCGAGCCGGCCGCCGAGACCGCGCACTTCATCGGTCAGTTGATCGGCTTCGATTTCAACGACAGCCCGTACTTACAAGGGGTGCTGGGCGATGCGAAACAGTTTCAGCGGCTCGCCCAAAACGCGCTCGACCACCTATTCAAGACGGCGATTGCCCAGCGCCCGGTCATCTTCCACCTAGAAGATATCCACTGGGCCGACGAAAGCTCGCTCGTCTATCTCAACCGCCTGGTGAACGAAAACGCCGGGCTGCCCTTTATGCTGGTGGCCCTGGCGCGCCCCACGCTGTACGAGCGGCGGCCCGATTGGGGAAGCGGCCAGGCGTTCCATACCCGGCTCGACCTGCGCCCGCTCTCTAAGCGCGACTGCCGCCGGCTGGTGAGGGAGATTTTGCAGCGCGTCAATACGATCCCCAGGGCGCTGCGCGAGCTAATCGTCACGCGCGCCGAGGGCATCCCCTTTTACGTCGAAGAATTGATTAAGATGCTGATCGACGACCGCGTGATCGTCAAAGAAGACGACGTGTGGCGCGTCAAGACCCAACGCCTGGCGTCGGTGCGCGTGCCCTCGACGCTGGTGGGCCTACTGCAAACGCGCATGGACGGTCTGCACCCGGACGAGCGCGCCGTGTTGCAGCGGGCGGCGGTGGTCGGCAATATTTTCTGGAGCGGCGCGGTCGAAGCCCTGGAGCCGGGCGACGGCCTGCCCATCGACGCGGCGGAGGTGCTGGAATCGCTGGCCGAGAGCGCGATCATCCACCGGCGCGAGGAGTCGGTATTTGCCGGCGTGGACGAGTACATTTTCAGCAGCATCATGCTGCACGACGTAGTATACGAGGGGACGCTCACGCGGCAGCGCCGGGCGTACCACAAGCACGCGGCGGATTGGCTGGTGTCGGTCAGCGGCGACCGGGTGGACGAATACACCGCCATGATCGCCGAACACTACGAAGGCGCCGGCGAAGGCGCGAAGGCTGCCGAATATTTCCAGCAGTTGGGCGCGCAGGCGATGCGGCGCAGCGTCTACGAGGATGCATTGGTGCTGTTCCAGCGCGCGCTGGACAGCCTGCCCGACGCCAGCCCCGACGTGCAGCGCATCGATTTACTGACCCGCACCGGTGAGGCGCAGGAATACCTGGGCGAATTGACCGACGCCCAGGCAGCGCAGGCGGAGGCGCTGCGGCTGGCCCGCGCCATCGACGACCGCAAGTGGACCGCCGAGGTTTTGTTCCGGCTGGCCCAGGTGGTAGCCGCGCAGGGTCGGCTTGAGCAGGCAAAAGCATACCTGGACGAGAGTCAGACGATTGCGCGCCGGCTGGGCGATCATGCGATCCTGGCGCGCGTGTTGTACGGCATGGGCGACGTCGCGTGGCGGCAAAGCGTGTTCACCGAGGCCAACCGCCACCTTGCCGAGAGCCTGGCGATGGCGCGCGCGGTCGGCGACGGGATGGTGATTCTGTACGCGCTCAATCGGCTGGGCGTGGTGGCGCTCGACCGGCACAACTTCGAGGCGGCGCAGTTGTACTTCGAGGAAGGGCTTTCGTTCGCCCGGCGGATCGGCAACCGCGAGCGGACCGCCGTCGCGCTGGTCAACCTGGGCGAGTTAAGCCGGCTGTGCGGCGAATGCGTGCGGGCGAAAGAGCTTTATCACGAGAGCCTGGCAATGTTCAAAGAGATTGGTCGGCAAAGCGGTATCATGATGACCCGAACCCGGCTCGGTCTCGTTGCGCTGACCGCCGGCGAGCTTGACCAGGCGGGGCAGTACTTCCGGGCGGTGCTGGAGGAAGCGCACGAGTCGGGCGTAGCGCCGGATGTGCTCAGCAGTCTGGGCGGGATGGCCGCCGTCCACGCACAAGCCGATAAAGAGCGCGCCGCCGAATGGTTCGGGCTGATCCTGAGCCATCCCGCCGCCGACGCCAACGTGCGCCGCGATACCCGGCCCTTCGTCGATGCGCTCCGCGCCGAACTGCCGCCGGGCGTCTTCGAGGCCGCTTTGGAGCGCGGGCGCGCGCTCGACCTCGACGCGGTGGTCGAGGAGATTTTGCAGGTGGACGGCTAGCCCGCATCGCTGTCGTTTGCGCTTTCGGCTTCTTCTGAGACCTCGCCCGGCTCCGGGCTGATCGGGATACACACGGTAAATGTGCTGCCCTGACCGACCTGGCTGGCGACCCGGATGCGCCCGCCATGCGCCTCGACCAGGTGGCGGGCGATAGGCAGCCCCAACCCCATCCCGCCGAAGACGTACCCGTTCACGCTGTCACGGCGCACGAAGCGCTCGAATAGGCCGTCCTGGATGAATTCCTCCGGGATACCGACGCCGGGGTCGGCGAACGCGATCTCGATATGATGATTGGACCGGTACACCGACACCCGGATATCGCCGCCGCCCGGGCTGAACTTGATCGCGTTGTGCAGCAGCGCACGGAATGCCTGCGCCAGGCTTTCGGAATCCCCCATGACCGCCGGGAGATCGGGCGCGACGTGAATGACTAGGCGCAGCCCCTGCTCTGCCGCGTACTGGTAATGCTCGTCTACTACCCGGAAAACCACTTCTTCGACATGGGTCGGCTTCAGCGCCGGTTTGATCGGCGCCACCTCCTGCACAAAGAGCAGATCATTGACCAGCGTCACCACCTGGTCGATGTTCGCCGCCGCCCGTTCGACGGCCATTTTCAACGACGAGCCTTCTAAAGACCCGGTTTGGATCATGTGGACAAACCCTTTGGCCGAGGTTAGCGGGGTGCGCAGTTCGTGCGCCAGCGTGGTCAGGAATTCGGAGCGAAGCCGTTCTTGTTCGGCGAGTTTGTGGTAGGCTTGCGCGACTTCGTGGTGCTTGCTTTCCATCAGCCGGATGGTCATCCGGTCGTTATCGCGCAGCCGGTCGATGGTGCCGCGCACGATTGCCAGCGCCATCGCCGGGTTCATGCTGAGCAGTTCTTCAAAGACGCCCCGGTTTAGTTCTAAGACGGTGGTTTCTTCCAGGGTGCGCACGGTGGCCGCGCGCGGCATATTGCCGATCAGTTCCATCTCGCCGACGAAATCGCCGGCGCCGACGTTGCGGACCAGATGCTCGCCGCTCTTGGCGAGAAAACGCTTTGTGACCTGGGCCTGACCCTCGGCGATGATATAGAAGATGCCCTCGTATGCGCCTTCGGTACACAGGACGACGCCGGGCGGGTAGGTATTGATGCGCGCAAGCGCCAGAAGCTCGGTGATTGCTTCGTCGTCCATCTCAGGGAAGGTGCGCCGCACCAGCGTTTTGAAATCTATTGACATTAAACCACACTTTACGTCTACTGCTATCACTTCACTGTCACGCAGTTTAGCACGGGCAAAAATCATAAGCCAGCGCTAAACGGCGCGGATCGGTGTGAAAAACCTAACGCAGGTTGGAGAGTTCAGACTTTTGAAGCGCGGGGATGGGGTTGTCGCAGAGTCGCAACAAAAAGCACAGAGCTTCTTGGAGGTTCTCTGTGCTTTCTCGCTTTCTGAAGACCGGCGGGCTGCCGGGTTCTAGGCTTCAGGCGGAGGCGGCGGCCCGTACATCTCCGGGTCGATCTCTTCGACTTCCTCCGGCGCTGCGAATTCCACGCTGCCCAGCATAGCCTCGGCGGTCGCGCGTTCCGCCGCATCCGTCGTGTAGAGTGTCAGCGTGAAGCCCCGGTCGGGGTCGTCTTCCATCACCGCGACGCCGGCGAAAACGTGCATCGCCGGCGCTTCGCCCCGGTCGATGGTGTAGTGTTCGAACACGCCTTCCACCCCGCCGATCATAAACTTATCGTCCAGGTCGATGAGGCTAAGCGCGGCGTCGGCGTCGATTTCGGTCCCATCCCATACAGCGACCTGCTCGACGGCGGCGGCGCGCAGCAGTTCGGCCCACACCGGCGCCGGGTTGCCGCCGGTCGGCCCGGTGGTAACGGTGACGAATGTGAAGGGATCGGACGGCGGCGCGCCGGCGTCATAGAGTTCAGCCGAGAGACTCACTTTGGCCGTGCCGTCCTCTTCTGTTTTATCGGCGACGACCCAACCCTCAGGATACCGCAGCGTGTAACCCTCCCCTTCGTATTGCGCTGCGTCGGCCAACATGGCGACTGCCGTCGCCTCCGGGGTAGCTTCGGGCGTGGCTTCTTCGGTCGCTTCAGGAGTGACCTCCGGCGTGGCTTCTTCGGTCGCCTCAGGGGTAGCCTCCGGCGCGGCGGTTTCGGTAGCATCCGCCGCGACCTCCGCCGCTGCGGGCAGGCCGAGGGCGATGCTGGCGGCGATTTCCTTGCCCAGGTTGATATCGGCCTCGTCGGTGGATTCCAGGTACAGGCTGAGGGTCTGGTTATCGGCGACCACGGCAGCCGCGTACACATAGAAGGTCGCCTGGCGCGTCGTATCGGTAACCGCGAAGACCGCAAAGCGCCCTTCGTTGCCGCCGATGGTCACACTGCCTTGCTCGCGCTCCTCAACCGAGATGAACTCCGCGGCCATCGCGTCCTCATCGATCATACCGTCGATGATGGCTTCAGCAGTCTGGTCTACGCCGGCGCTAACCGTTACATCGGCATATGCGTACTGCTCAGGCGGCGTTTCGGCGCTAAGGTCAAGCTCGCCGCGCGTGAGCGTGACCGGCATCCCCGCGTCGGCGGCTTCCGAGGCGACGAGCCAATCTTTGGGATACTTAAAGCTGAAAGTTTCGCCCTGGTAGACGTTGTGAGTGTCCGGCGGCGGCGCGCCGCCGCCCATGCGCGGCATGATGATGGCGACGTATCCCACGCCCACGATCGCAACCAGCAGCAGCGCGGCGATCAAGAGCCGGACGATCCGCCCGACGAAACCAACCGGCTTTCTTTCTTTCTTGGCCCCCGGTTTCTTTTCGCGCTTCGGTTTCGACCTTTTGTCTTCGATGACTTCCTCGCGTAAATCCTCCAGCCCATCATCTACCGGGAGGCTTGCCTCGTCGTCTCCTTCAATCGCCGGCGCATCCCAGTCGCCCCAGGTCGCCGCTTTAGCCTTGTCCGGCCAATCCGGCGCGTCGGCGGCGGCTGGCCTCGCGCTCGCCCAATCGTCCGGTCCTTCGTCGGGCCAGGCCAGGCCGAGTTCATCGCCCGCGTCGGGCCATTCCAGGCCAAGCCCTGCGCTGCTATCCGGCGCAGCAGCAGCGGGCTGCGCCGGCTCGGCGGGCGGGCCGCCGAATAAATCGTCGGCGCCGGTGAACAGATCGCCAGAACTGCCAAAGATATCTTCGTCGCCAGGGATGGGGATATCCAGCCCCGGCGCAGCACCAAAGGGATTGGCGGCTGCGCCGAAGGGGTCGTCGGGCGCAGCCGGCGGCCTGAGCGTGTCCGGCTGCGCCGGCTGCCGGGCGGGTTGGGTGGGCCGGGAAGGCTGGGTAGGCGAGGACGGCTGTGTCCAGCCCGGCAGGGGCGGCGACTGCAACTGTGCGAGCGCCTGCTGCGCCCGCTGGTTATTGGGGTTGATCTCCAGAATCTTTTTCAGACAGAATTCACGTTCTTTATCGGTTTCGACAACCTGTACCATCCACATCCAGCCGGTCTCGTTTTGAGGGTCGAGCTTGAGCGCCTGGATGAACATTTGTCTAGCGGCGGCATGATTGCCGGCCTGCGCTGCTTGAATGCCGTTCTTCAATAATGTTTGGGCGTTTCCTGGTGCCATTATCACGCTCCCTTTGTCAGCGTGGGGTCGGAGAGTATAATTGCATTGTGACACGATTTCTCTTATTGTATAGCCTAACCCCTGTGAGGGTCAACTCCACCGGTTTGCTGGGTTTGCTGCACTCTATAACCTATGGTAGACTGACTTCACTGATGCTACATCCCGCACCAGGCTGTCATCCCTACGGAGGCATAGATTATGGCCCGTGATTTGAACCGTGGTTTCCGGCTCATTGTGGGGTTCGCCGCCGTCATGTTCGCGGCGACGGCCTGTTTTCAACCTGCTGACACGACAGGTTTTCAGCCGACGCCGGTCGGAGGCGACGCGGCTTCGCCGTCTGACACGCCGGGCCTCAATGTGGCTGCGCCACCGGCCACGCCGACGGTTTCGGACGGTCTCAGCGGCGCCATGGATGGTGCGGGTGGGCAGGTCGCCCCCTCCACGCCGGATATTGCACAGACTGCACAGGTTATTACTTCTGGCATGACGCAGACGGCGGCTGCGGCGGTGGTTCCCATGCCGACCGAGATGCCGGCGGCGGTGGTCATGCCGACCGAGACGCCGGCGGTGGTGGTCGTGCCGACCGAGGCGGCAGCGCCTGAATCGTGTGTGCATGTCGTGCAGCGCGGCGAGAATCTTTACCGCATCGCGCTTCAATACGGTTTGACGACGAGCCAGATGGCCGCCGCCAACGGCATCACCAACCCAGACCGGATTTACACCGGGCAGCAGTTGACCATCCCCAATTGTGGCGCGGCGGCGCCGCAGCCGCCCGCGACCGGCACCCGCACCCATGTCGTGCAGCGCGGCGAGAACCTGTTTCGCATCGCGCTGCGCTACGGCGTCTCCGTCGATGCGATTGCTAAGGCTAACGGCATTACCGACACCCGTTTGATTTACCCCGGCCAAGTGCTCACCATCCCGTGAGCCGGGATTTTTGATCCGATTCGCCGGGCGATTGGCGCTCCGAACGCGCGCCAATCGCCTTTTGCTTGACCTGGAGACTTATGATCGAAACCATCCTGGAAACCCAAACTATTTACGAGGGCCGCATCGTCAACCTGGACGTGCATACCGTGCGCCTGCCGAGCGGCAATGTCGGCATACGCGAGCTGATCCGGCACGGCGGCGCCGCCGCCGTCGTGCCCATCGACGACGCAGGCCATGTCGTCATGGTGCGCCAGTTTCGCCTGGGCGCCGGCCAATCTTTGCTCGAAATCCCTGCCGGGGGGTTGAGCGGCCCTGACGAACCGCCGCACGTGTGTGCAACCCGCGAGATGCGGGAGGAAATCGGCTATAAGCCCGGCGAACTGGTCGAACTGGGCGCGTTTTTCGCCGCCGCTGCCTATACCACCGAGAAGATTCACCTGTATCTGGGCCGTCGCCTCACGCCATCGCGCTTGACACCCGACGACGACGAATATCTCAAGATCGAACGCATCCCCTTTACCGAGGCGCTGGAAATGGCCTATGACGGGCGGATCACCGACTCGAAGACCATCATCGGGATCGTGCGGGCGGCGCGCCATCTTAAAAGCTGAATCTTAATCTTGTTGCGAGCAACTCCCCGGCACAGCCGGGGAGTTGCTTTGCGTGGCACGGTAGAGGCGGTCGTTTATGTTTATGAAGGTATCTTGACGATTACGACCGAGATGTTATCATGCCCGCCGCGCTCATTCGCCATCTGGACCAGTTTTGCACAAGCAGCCTGCGGAGGTTCGGTAATCACCACGTTTTCCATGATGACTTCGGGGACTTCGCCCCATAACCCATCGCTGCACAGCAGCAGGTATGACCCCGGCGGCAGCCGGCGCGTGTTCAGGTCGGGGTCGATGTCTTCGGTGAAACCCACCACTTTGTACAGTTCGTTGCGGCGCGGGAAGCTGCCCATCTCGGTCCGCGTAAGCTGGCCGACCTCGAAAAGACGCTGCGCCAGCGAATGGTCGCGGGTAATCTGCTCGATGCCCTGCCCGGTGATGAGGTAAGCGCGGCTGTCGCCGATGTGCACCACATACGCCGCATTGCCGATGGTGACCGCGAAAGTGGCCGTAGTGCCGCTGCCCGGCGCCTGGTCCAACACCTTATCGTTGGCCTCGCGCAGCGAGCGCATCAACACCTCGCCCACCTGCACGGTATCTTCGGCGTCTTGCTCACCCGGCGGCATACGCAGCAGCGGCAAATAGATATTGTTGAAAACGTGGCTGGTGATGGTGGACGCCACAATTGCCGAGGCCTTTTCGCCGTGCAGGTGCCCGCCCATGCCGTCGGCGATGCCGAACAAGCCGAAATCCATCTCCCGGTCGGCGGTGCGCAAGGACACTGCGTAAGCTACCAGCGCGTCCTGATTGTTCTCGCGCGTCATTCCCACGTCGATATTATAGCCGAACATGAGCGGCGAGCTGGTGAACGCCGCGATCTCTTTCGTCTGGTCCAGTTGGCGCGTGCTGCCGCCTATCTCGTATTCCTGCGCCAGTGGCGATGTTTGGATGGCGCTTTGGTCGAGTCCCTGGTGGGCGACCGGGGGTGTGTCATCCTTAAGAAGGGCACCGGGCGGCGCCTCTGCCGGACCTGCCTGGTCGGTGGTTTCGAGGGCTGGTTCTGCCGGCTTCTCCTCTTTTACTTTTACTTCTTCTCCGGCTTCCTGGCCGAACAAACGCCTTAGAAAGTTCATGAGCCGTACTCGCTGTTTTGGCAAATCAATTTACTCTGATGATTGTAACACAATTTGAGTCGTCTTGGTTCAAAGACTAAAAGGATTTAAAAATCCTACACTCGGTCGCACAAACCCGCCGCCCCATGTTAGAATCGCTCAGGAAAGCACGTTTCGCGGCTCCGACCGCGCCTAAAGCTAGGTTTGCCTTGTTTATGAACGGATTACGACAGTTGACGGTCATCGGCGGCGGGCTTGCCGGCTCCGAGGCGGCGTGGCAGGCCGCCGAACGCGGTATCGATGTGGCGCTCTACGAGATGCGCCCGCACAAACTGACCCCCGCGCACACCGGCGGGTGCTTGGCCGAACTGGTGTGCAGCAACTCGCTCGGCTCCAATTTGCCCGACCGCGCCGGCGGTCTGCTCAAAGCAGAACTGCGCCGCCTGGACAGCCTCCTGATGCGCTGCGCCGACCAATCGGCGGTGCCGGCGGGCGGCGCGCTGGCCGTGGACCGCGAGCGGTTCGCGTGCGCGGCGACCGAGGCGGTTGAAGCGCACCCGCGCATCACCGTAATTCGGGAAGAAGTGAAAGAACTGCCCGGCGCGCCGGCCGTCGTCGCCTCCGGGCCGCTGACCGCGCCCGACCTGGCCGCCGAGATCGCCGCGCTGGCCGGGCAGGATCACCTGTACTTTTACGACGCCATCGCGCCGGTGGTCCACGCCGAGAGCATCGATATGTCGGTCGCATTCCGCGCCAGCCGCTATGGGCGCGGCGAGCAGGACGAAGGCGATTACATCAACTGCCCGCTGACCGAGGACGAATACAACGCCTTCGTCGATGCGCTGCTGGCGGCAGAGAGCATCGAACTGCGCGCCTTCGAGCGCGAAGACCCGCGCTTCTTCGAGGGCTGCCTGCCCATCGAGCAAATGGCGGCGCGCAGCAAGCAGTCGCTCGCCTTCGGGCCGATGCGCCCGGTCGGGTTGGACGATCCGCGCACCGGGCGGCGTCCCTATGCCGTGGTGCAGCTCCGGCAGGATAATCTGGCCGGCACGCTCTACAACCTAGTCGGCTTCCAGACCAACCTCAAATGGGGCGAGCAAAAGCGCGTGCTGCGCATGATCCCCGGCCTGGAGCGCGCCGAATTCATGCGCTACGGCATGATGCACCGCAACACGTTCATCAACGCGCCGGCGCTGCTGCGCCCGACCCTACAATTTCGCATGCGCGACGATCTATTCTTCGCCGGGCAGGTGACGGGCGTGGAGGGCTACGTGGGCAACATTGCGACCGGGCTGCTGGCCGGCGTCAACGCGGCGAACTTGCTGCAAGGCCGGCCGCTCTGGACGCTGCCGGAGACGACCATGCTGGGCGCGCTGTGCCACTACATTACTCACGCCGCGCCAAAGGACTTCCAGCCGATGAAGGCCAACTTTGGCCTTATGCCGCCGCTGACGCCGCCTGTACGCAAGAAGCGCGACCGCCAGGCGGTCTACAGCCGGCGCGCGCTGACCGACCTGGAAGCGTTTTTGAGCGCGCCCGCCCGGTTTTGTTAGGGTTTTGGAAAAGGGCTTGACAACCCGCCCAGAACCTTGTACACTTTCACCGGAATTCTTACGATTGAGTGAACCTATGAAAGGAGACAGGCGCAAGATGGTTTATTGCACCGATAACAGTGTTCGACGCCCTATGTTCATCGGTAGCGCTGCCGCTGATTTCCCAGGGCGTAATGCGCCTGCTCGCCGTTAGGTTTCTGTAAGAGAAATCATAAGGCCGTGGGCGCACCGTCCACGGCTTTTTAATTTGGTATCGCCGCGTCGCTTAGCCGGCGCGGGCTATCCAAAGGGCCGTGGACCGAGAGCTCCACCGGCCCTTTTTTTGTCTTTTCGCGTCGTTGGTCTTTATCACAAAGGAATCGAGATGCGCAACTTATTAAGCAACCAGAACGGGCGCGCGCCTGGAAGCACAGTACAGGCCGCACAGAGCAAACCTTAGCGTCGTAAGCGAATGTTTTGAAAGGGTTTAAGCGATGTCTGATTTGAGTCATGAAAGCGACCCGATGCGAATCCTGGTCGTTGACGAGATCAACGGTCCGGCGGATGTGTTGTTCGCAACGCTGGAGATGCTGCTCGAACAGAACATCGCCGTCAACACGGTGAGCAACCATCTCCAGGCGTTGCTTGAACTTTCGACGGGCTGCTATGACCTGGCGGCGATTGGACTCTCCGGCGAGCGCCTGGGTGGGCTGAGCGCACTGGTGGCGCGCATCCATGCCCGCCGCCCCGATCTGCCGGTCATCGCAGTCGGCCACCACTTGGACCAGCCTGCCCAACAGCGCGCCCGGCGCTACGGCGTGGGCACGGTCGTCAACCTGCCCCGGCGGGCGGCGGAGCTGCGCGCGCTGGCCGGCCAAGTAGCCAGGCACTACCTGTTTTGAAAAGGGATTCAAACAACAGTTGAAAGCCGTTTATCAAATTGCTTCGGCAGCGGACTTGCAAAGGAGAACAAATAATGCGCGACGAACATAACGCCCTCGTCGTCAACGATGTCACGAAGGTGTTTAAGAAGAACAACGGCAACGGGTGGTTACGACGCGTTCTGCGGCGCAACCGCGAAAATAACGGCAGCGGCAATGGCCCGGCGAAGCCGGAGAGCAAAAACGTCGTAGCGGTGAATCATGTCTCGTTCACCGTGCGGCGCGGCGAAATCTTCGGCGTGCTCGGCCCAAACGGTTCGGGTAAATCGACGCTGGTCCGCGTGATCTCGACCCTGATGATCCCCGACAAAGGGGGAGTCCAAATCTTCGGTTACGATGTGCGCCAGGACGAGATGACGGTCAAGCGGATGATTAACCGCGTCTCGGTGGATGCGGCGTTCTTCAAGAAGCTCAGCCCGATGGAAAACCTGATGTACGGCGCGCGGCTCTACGGCGTCTCGGCTGCGGAAGCCGGGCCGAAAGCGCGCGAAATCCTCAACCGGCTGGGCCTGCGCGAAGACAGCCTCTCCGAGCCAATGGAGGAGATGAGCCGGGGGATGCAGCAGAAGGTCGCCATTGCGCGCGCCTTCCTCACCCAGCCCATTTTGCTCCTGCTCGATGAGCCGACAACCGGCCTCGACCCGCGCTCGAAGCGCGAAGTGCAGGCAGTGGTCAACGAACTGCGCGACACGCACGATGCAACCATCTTGCTGACCACGCACGACATGAACGAGGCCGACGCGCTCTGTGACCGGATCGCCATCCTCGACGATGGGCGCATCGTGGCACAGGATACGCCGGCCGGCCTCAAGGCGCTGGTCGCGCGCAATGGCTACGTGCCGACGCTCGAAGATGTCTTCATGGAACTGACCGGTAAGGAACTGGTCAAGAAAGAAGACGACGAAGAGGCCGAGGAAACTGAGGCGGTGAAAGTCGCTGCGTAGCAGTAGTACAAGCGGGGCACGGTGCAGGCTGTGCCCCACCACCCAACGAAAAGGAAAGAACTATGCAGTTCCAAAAACTTACCCTAGAACGTGTCGAGACCGGCTTGCCGGCGGGATACACTGCCCGCATGGCGCGCATGGACGATATCGATATCGTCGTCGAGATGCTCAACGAAACCGAAATGGCCGAAATCGGCGAGGAAATGCTCTCGAAGGAAGCGCTGCTCGCCGAATGGGAATCGCCGGACTACGGCCCGGAAACCAATATCTACCTGGTCTTTGCGCCGGCCGGCGACCTGGCCGGCTACGCCGAGATCTGGTGCAGCACGCCCTATGTCCGCGCGTTTGTCTTTGCCCGGACTCACCCCAACTACCGGGGGCTGGGCATTGGCGGCTATCTGCTCGGCTGGGGCGAGCAGTGCGCCGTCGAAGAACACATGGACAAGGCGCCGGCTGATGCGCTTTTCACCATGCGCGTCATGACGGCTTCTACTAATGAATTTGCCCGTAAGCTGTTCTTGGAACACGGCTTTGACCTGGTGCGCAGCTTCTACCGGATGGAGATCGAGATGGCGTCGGATGCACCGCCCCAAGCGGCGGCCTGGCCGGACGGTATCCGGGTGCGGACGATGGTCTGTGGCCGGGACGAGCGCCCGATCTACGACGCCATGCAGGACGCTTTCCGGGATCATTGGGGCTTCATCGCCAGCGACAACTTTGAGCAGTGGGTGCACTGGTTCACGAACGATCCAAGCTTTGACCCATCGCTTAACTTCCTGGCGGTCACGGACGGGCCGGACGGCGAGGAAATCGCCGGGATGTCGCTGTGCCGCCTGTTCGATACCGACCCCAACAAGGGTTGGGTCAACACGTTGGGCGTGCGGCGTCCGTGGCGGCGGCAAGGCGTCGCAACTGCGCTGCTCTTGCACAGCTTCGGCGAGTTTTACCGCCGGGGTAAGTACATGGTCGGCCTGGGCGTGGACGCCGGCAGCCTGACCGGCGCGACCCGCCTATACGAGAAGGCCGGGATGCACGTCGCCCGCCGGCAGGACGCTTACGAGAAGACGCTGCGCTCCGGACGCAATATCAGCACGCAGGCGCTAGGCGACTGAAGAAGACGTCTGG
This sequence comes from Anaerolineae bacterium, assembly GCA_016927535.1. Taxonomy (GTDB): domain Bacteria; phylum Chloroflexota; class Anaerolineae; order Aggregatilineales; family JAFGMM01; genus JAFGMM01. The sequence continues at coordinate 1,801 of JAFGMM010000009.1, read as the reverse complement.
TTCCACGGGAGTTTTGTCGCAGATCCTAGGGAGCTTCAAGCTCCCTGGGAGCTGGTTGAGGTGGACAACAAGAAGGAGTTGTAACAATGCTTCAAGCCTTAACGATCAACTTGCGCCAGAGCTACGCTTTCGTGGCGCGAAACTTTAACTTGGTGAAACGTTACTGGGGTTGGGAGTTGGTATGGCTGGCCTACTCGGTAGCCAGCTCGCTTTCGGTCGTGTTCATCGGCGCGGGCATGGGTGCCATCACCAACAGCTCCGATATCGACACCAACTACCTGGTTATCTACTTGCTGATCGGCGCGCTGGTGTGGCGCTACCTGGCCGGCCTGTTCGACAACATCAGTGAGATGATCCAATGGGAGCGCTGGGAGGGCACCATCGAGTATACGCTGATGGCCCCGGTGCACCGCTTCATCCAGATGCTCGGCCAGACCTTGTTTGCCATCGCGTACATGTCGCTGTTCACCGGCGTCATCGCAGCGGCGATGGCGTTGTTCTTCGAACTCGACTTCAGCAAGGCGAACCTGGCCGGCGCGGTGGCCGTGCTGCTGGCTGGCAGCCTGTCGTTCGTGTCCTTCGGCATTGTGGCATCGGTGCTGCCGCTGCTCTACCCGGAGCGCGGCACCCAGATGACGCACATCGTGCAGGCGTTCTTACTGCTGGTGTCGGGTGTGTACTACCCGGTCGAGGTCTTACCGGGGTGGCTCCAGTTCTTCGCCCGCATCTCCCCGGCGACCTATGTGCTGGAGGGGATGCGCGCGGCCATGCTTGAAGGCGCCAGTCTGGCCGACCTGAGCCATATCATCTGGCCGCTGCTGCTGGCCGGCGCGGTGATGCTGCCCATCGGCGTGTGGATGTTCCGCCTGGGCGAAACCTACGCAAAGAAGGCCGGTAAGCTGAAGCGGAACGGGTAAGCGTCATAGTGAATGGATGCAGGGGCTGCGGGAGCTTGAAGCTCCCGCAGCCGGGAGAAGCGATGTTTTGTTTGCCGGATACGCCGGTCTGTGTTTTACTCTTGTCACGGCTAGTAGCACAGCGGAGGTCTGGCAACGTGAGCGATATCAAGACGATCAAAGCGCTGTTCTTCGATGTGGGAGGGGTGCTGCTCCGGGCAGGGCGCACGCAGAACCTTATCGCCGAGTTGGAGACCGGCCCGGAGGACCCCGACGATGCCATCGCTTCGGTGTTGTGGGGCGCGGCCTGGGAGAAGTACCAGGTGGGGCAGTGCACCGACGAGGAGTATCATCGGGCGGTCGCGGAGGCGCTGGACATGGAATACCCCGGCGAGGTGACCGACTTCATCCGGTGGTTTTATGACGGCGAGTTTTTAGATGAGGACGTAGTCGCGCTGGCGAAGCGGCTGCGCCGGCGCTACAAAGTCGGTATCGTCTCGAACGCCGGCGAGTTTCGCCGCCGGCAGTTGCACGAGCGCTTTGGCATGGACGCCGGCGAGATATTCGACGACCTGGTGGTCTCGTATGAAATCGGCGTCGCCAAGCCCGATCTCGAATTTTACCGGGTCGTGTGTGAACGGCTGGGCGCGACGCCGGAGGAAGCGGTGTTCATCGACGACTCGGCGCCGCATGTCAAAGCGGCGATGCGCTTGGGGATGCACGGGATCGTGTTTGAGGACTGCACGACCCTGGTAAAGGACCTGGAAGCTCTCTTGGGGCCGCTGCCCTGAGCGGCATGTTATGTTTATGTTATATGTGGGCGGGTTTAAAACCCGTCCCATGCACATCAACTTAAGAATTTTGACCGTTTGTGCACCTGTTCCCCCTCTCCCCAAACCCCTCTC
>JAFGMM010000008.1 GCA_016927535.1 Anaerolineae bacterium | reverse complement strand
CTCTGTGTCTCTGTGGTAAAAAGCTCTTTTTTACATTCATGGCCGCGAAAGCCGATTCTAAAACGTTTTCTGAAAAACTATAGCTGCTCGTCAACGGCGTCGGTTATCATGTGGGGTAAGAAGGGTTTTGTGATGAAGCCATTAGCGCCGAGAGTCTGGGCGCGCTCCCGGCTCCGCATGTCGCCGCACGTTGAGATCATGATGACCGGGAGCGTCTTGAAATCCGGCGTGTCACGCAGCGAGGCGAGGACGGCGTAGCCGTCCATGTAAGGCATGAAGATATCGCATAGCACCAAGTCGGGCGGGTCGGCGGCGATCATCTCAAGCGCTTGAGCGCCGTCGCTTGCACAGTTTACCTGGTAGCCACTGCGGCGGAGAATATGCGTCAGTAGTTGATGCATAGCCGTGTCGTCGTCTACTACTAAGATCGTCTTTGGCATGGTGTGATATGACGCCTACAGCCGGTTTTTGCTCAAACCCATTATACGATCATTTATCTCAAAACAGACGTAACGGGTATTGAAAATCCGTTAATCTTACCGTTGCGGATTGGGAGTTGCCGCCGGACGTGAGCAGGGCTATAGTGGTCTTCATAAGCATCGAACAACCTAACTATCGAAGGAGATGAAGCCATGCCGCTTGCCATACGCGACCAGTTCCCTGCCCTCAACCGCCCGGTAGACGACGCCGGTACGCTGCCTGTCTTCTTCGACAACCCGGCCGGCACGCAGGTGCCCCAGCGCGTTATCGATGCCGTAACCGGCTACTATCTTACCATGAATGCCAATCACGGCGGGGCGTTTGCTACCAGCCAGCACTCCGATGCAATGGTATACCAGACGCGCGAGGTTGTCGCAAGCTTTCTCAATGCCCGGCGCCCGGAGGAGATCGTCTTTGGTCCGAATATGACCACGCTCAACTTTGGCTTGAGCCGTGCCCTCGCCAAGACGCTTGAGCCGGGCGACGAGATCGTCGTGACGCGCATAGATCACGACGCCAACATCGCGCCGTGGTCATGCATCGCCGAAGACGGCGGTTTCAAGATCCGCTGGGTCGATATCGACGTGGAGGATTGCACGCTGGATATGGGCAGCTTGGAGCGCGCGTTGAGCCGCCGGACTCGCATCGTGGCGACTGCACACGCATCGAACGCGGTAGGGACCATCAACCCGGTGATGAGGATCGCAGACCTGGCGCACGACGCCGGCGCGCTCTTCGTGCTCGACGCGGTGCAGAGCGCGCCGCATATTCCGATCGACGTTCAGGCCATCGACTGCGACTTTCTGCTGTGCAGCGCTTACAAATTCTTCGGGCCGCACACCGGGGTGCTGTGGGGGCGCTACGATTTGCTGGCCGAACTGCCGGCGTACAAGGTGCGCCCGGCGGACAACCTGCCGCCTTATCGCTGGGAGACCGGCACATTGAACTTCGAGATGCTGGCCGGCACCGCCGCCGCGATTACCTACATCAGCGAGGTCGGCATGGAGCACATCGTCGAATACGAGCGCGCGCTGGTCATGCACCTGATCGCGGACCTGGCGGCGCTTCCCGGTGTGCAAATCTACGGCCTCACCGACCCGGCGCAGTTCGCCCGGCGCGTGCCCACGGTGGCCTTCAGGTTAAAGGGATATCACCCGCGCGTCGTCGCCGAACGCCTGGCGGCGCACCACATCTACGTGTGGGACGGCAACTATTATGCATTGGCGATCATGGAGCGGCTGGGCCTGGAGGAGACCGGCGGCGCGGTGCGCGTGGGGCTGGCGCACTACAACACACACGCAGAAATCGACCGGCTGATGGCGGCGCTGCGTGAGTTGTAGGTAGGATGGCTCGCCAACAACATCCCTTTGGCGGGCGTTTGAATTGGTTCAAACTTATTAAATTAAATGAGGTGAATTTGAGGAAATGACGACGAATGATAACATCCCGGTCGTGGTTCTGTGCGGCGGGCAGGGTACCCGTATGCGCGGCGATTCCGAGATCAAAAAAGAACTGGTGTCCATCGGCGGGCAACCGATGCTGTGGCATGTGATGAAATATTACGCGACCTACGGGTATGCCCATTTCGTCCTGGCGTTGGGCTACGGCGCCGACCAGATCAAGCGCTACTTCCTGGAGTACGACGCCATGCAGCGCGATTTCACCCTCCAGCTCGGCGAGCCGTCGCGCCCGGCGTTTTACAATCACCACGAGGAGTGGAACTGGCGCGTAACTTTCGTCGATACCGGCCTGCACACCAATAAGGGCGCGCGCATCCGCCGGGTTAAATCGTTCTTAGGCGACGCCGAGCGCTTCTTCTGCGCGTATGGCGACGACATCGGCAACGTCGATTTGAACGCGCTGATGACCTGCCACAGGTCGCATGGCAAGCTGGTTACCCTTACTGCCGTCCAGCCGCTCTCACAATACGGCCTCCTCAATCTCGGCGCGGATGGGCAGGTCTTGGACTTCCGCGAGAAGCCGCAGATGGACTACTGGATTAACGGCGGGTTCATGATCTTCGAGCGCGGCATGTTCGATTATCTGCAAGGCGGCGACGACCTGGACCTTGAGCGCGAGGTTTTCCGGGCGCTGACGCGCGACGGGCAGTTGATGGTCTACCGGCACACCGGCTACTGGCACACCATGAATACCTTCAAAGATGTGCAGAACGCCGAGCAGTTGTGGCAGAGCGGCCAAGCGCCCTGGAAGATATGGTAGACGTCTCGCGCCCGGCCGGGCGTGCGGGCGCCCATGCCGATTGGTACACGGCAGCCGTCCTGCTCATCCTGCTGTTGGGGTTCGCGGTGCGGCTGGGGCTGGCGGCGACCGCGCCGCACCCCGGCATCGCCGACCCCAATCACTATTACAACCTGGCCCAGAGCCTCCGGCAGGGGCGCGGCTTTGTCATCGACTACATCTGGCAGTACCACCATCCCCCCGCCGGCGTGACCCATCCCATCGACCACTGGATGCCGCTCGCGGCGGTGTGGCCGGCGCTCGCACAGAGCATCTTCGGCGGGTCGGTGCTGGCAGCGCTGCTGCCTTCGGCGCTGGCGGGCGGGCTGCTCCCGCTGTTGAGCGCGCACATTGCCGGGCGGCTGGGCGCGGGCCGCGCCGGGCGGTTGTTTGCGCTGGCAGCGACCGCGTGCCTCCCGGAGTTGATCTTGAATTCGGTGCGCACCGATACCACGATCTTTTATACCTGGTTTGTGGGGCTGGCGCTGTTGGCGCTGCATGCCGGCGTCTTTCCTGCTCCGCCGCGCGGTAAGTGGGGGCGGGGAGCGTTTCTCTTCCTCGGCGGTGCGCTGGCCGGCCTGGCGCACCTGACCCGGCAGGACGGCATGCTGCTGGCGGCAGTGTTCGCGTGCTACCTGTTCATCTACCGGCGCGCGATTCCGTGGCGGCAGATATGGCTGCTGCCGGCCGGCTACCTGGTCGTCTTCGGGCCGTGGCTGCTGCGCAACGCCGCCGTGCTCGGCGAGGCGATGCCTTCCGGGGTGACCCGCTCGCTGTTCCTGACCACGCTCATCGACCAGTACAGCTACGCCGGCACGTTCTCGCTGCAAACCTATCTCGAATGGGGTTGGGGTAACATCGTTGGCAAGCGCCTGTTTGAGGCGCTGGCAAGCCTCAAACTGATGTACGCGCTGCCGGGCGGAGTGCTGAGCATCGCGGCGGTGATCGGTCTACAGGACGCGCTGAGAACGACGGAGCGCCGGCGTCTGCTTGCCCTGCCGCTGCTGGCTCTGGCGGCGCTGTTTGGCTTCTACACCCTATTTGTGCCCTTTCTCAGCCAGGGCGGGAGCTTCAAAAAGAGCTACATGGCGGTGCTGCCGTTCGTGATTGCGCTGGGCGCGGCTGCGGTGGAGCATTACGTCACGGAGAAGCGGCTGCGCGGCGTCGTGATGACAATGACGTGCGGGATGCTGCTGCTCGATGGGCTGGTGTTGGTCAAGAACGACTTTGCGCAGACCGCCGCGCATCTGAACAGTATGCAGCAGGTGGCGGAGACGATGCGCGCCGCCGGCGACGCCAACGACGACGGCGAGATCATCATCATGACCCAAGACCCGTTCATGCTTAACTATCTGGGGTTCCGCGCGCTGATGCTCCCAAACGACAGCCTCGATATCACGCTGGCGGTGGCGGCGCGCTACCGCGTGGATTACATCCTCATGCCGCCGGCACGCGCCGCGCTTGAACCGGTTTACTTGGGCGAGCAGACCGACCCGCGCCTCGCGCCGGCGGCGGAGGTGCCCGGTACGAATATGGTGCTGTATCGCGTAAATACCGAATGATTAATGTTTAGCGCAAGAACGGCATCTTTGCCCACAGCCTCAGCAGCCGGAGCACGCGCTTCACCTGTTCGGCGCTCGTCGCTAATTTGATCGGGCCGACCCACGGCACCGGCCGGAGATGGGTCACGATAGCCTGCATCTGGGTGAACTTGCGGATGCCATGCGCGCCGTGCCGCCGGCTGACGCCGCTCGCTTTGACGCCGCCCATCGGCAAGGCGAAGCTGTTGTAGATCATCATCACTTCGTTGACGTTGACCGTGCCGCATTCGATGCGCTTTGCGACTTCGCGGCCTTGCGCCAGGTCGCCGGTCCATACACTGGCGTTCAGCCCGTACTCCGAGTCGTTGGCGCGCTCAATTGCCTCGTCCACCGAATATACCCTGTAGACCGACACCACCGGCCCGAAGGTTTCCTCACGGGCGACGCGCATCGCCGGCGTGACGCCCTCCAGCACGG
>JAFGMM010000078.1 GCA_016927535.1 Anaerolineae bacterium | reverse complement strand
GGTGCTGGTGCTGGAGCGCGGGCCGTTCGGGCGGCTGATGCTGCGGGCCTGGTACCTGGGCCGGAAGCGCGTCCTCGCCATCCTGGTCGCGGTCATCGTGATTTTCCTGCTCAACCTGCTCATAAGCTGGCCGTTTAGTATGCTGGGGTCGGCACTGACGTCGCCTTCGGTGACCGAGATGGTCGATGCGTTCGAGGCCGGGCAGGTGTTCGACCTGGGCCGGGTCTACTGGCCGTCGTTCATCTTGGGCACCATCGGCTCGGTGATTGCGCAGGCCGTGGTAACGCCGCTCACGACGATTTTCTTCACGCTGCTGTACTACGATACCCGGCTGCGCGTCGAGCCGGAGAATTTCGACGCCGTATCCCAGGAGCGCGACCCGCCCGACTCGTTCTTCTCGTGGGTGGCGCCTATTGGTTGAACATGGACGAACGGGAATGCGGGAAGACTTTCTAACCACGAATGCGCATACGCACAAATTTACACAAACGGGAAAAACCGTTTTCATTTGTGAGTATTCGTGCTGTTCAGGCTATTCGTGGTTAGGCCTCTTCCCCGCCATTCCGCATAGAACCAGAAAGGGCGTGTGATGCAATGAGCGATCAAGAAACCCGGCTGGTCGAAGAACTGGAGACGCTGCGCCGGCGCGTCGCGGAACTGGAGGCGGCGCAAGCCGAACTCCAAGAACGCTATCGTGATCTGTTCGAGCATACCGGCGACGCCATTTTCGTCGTTGACCCCGCCACGCGCCGGATTCTAGACGCCAACGCCAACGCCGCCCGGCGGCTGTGCTACACCCGCGAGGAACTGCGCCAGATGACCCTCGATGAAATTGAGGCGACCCGCGGCGACCCCAGCGGTACGCTCGTGTGGAAATCGCAGGCCGGCGACGTGGTGGTGTTCGAAAGCGTTTACCGCGACAAGCACGGCGCCGAAATCCTGGTCGAGGTGAGCGGGCGCGTCGCCGAGTACGGCGGCCGGCAGGTGATACAGAACTTCGTCCGCGATATTACCGCGCGCAAGCAGGTCGAAGCCGAGCGTGAGCAGCTTATCGTCGAACTGAGCGCGTATGCGCGTATGGTCGCGTTTGATCTCATCAACCCGGTAGCCGTGGTGGTGAGCGCCGCCGAATGGCTTGCCGCCGACTTTGAGAGTTTAGATCACGAACGTATCCGGCTCTTGCTAAAGCTGATCGTTCGCAACGGCCAGAAGATGCGCAACATCATCGACGCCCATGTGCTGCTGGCGAGCGTGCGCGACCTGGACGAAGCGCCGGTCGAGCCGCTGGACATGGCGAAGATCGTCACGGCGGTCCGGTATCGCTTGGCTTTTCTTATCGAGGAGCGCGGCGCCGAGCTTGTCGTGCCTGACCGCTGGCCCGCCGCGCTGGGCTATACACCGTGGGTCGAAGAGGTGTGGGTGAACTACATCAGCAACGCCGTGAAATACGGCGGCGCGAGCGCCGCCGCGCCCCGCGTCGAACTGGGCGCGGCGGTAGAACCCGGCGCGCTGGCGGTGCGCTTCTGGGTGCGCGACAACGGGCCGGGCATCGCGCCGGAGGTGCAAGACCGGCTCTTTACGTATTTTACTTCGCTGGAGGAGGCGCAGGTCAGTGCGCCGGGCCTGGGTCTCCCAATCGTCAAGCGCATCGTCGAGAAGCTGGGCGGCGCAGTGGCGGTTGCGAGCGTGGCCGGCGAAGGGAGCGAGTTTAGCTTCACCCTCCCGGCGGCGGGCGCCGAGAGGGTGCAGGGTGATGAATAACGGCGGCGCGCGGCCTTGTTCAGCGGCGGCGCACGGTGAGGCTGCCCCGGGACGGGATCGAAAACGCGGACCAGAGCGCGATTCCCCAGAAGACCAGCGTGATCGGCTCCTGGCCCAGGCTGTCTATCGCCACGGCAAGGATGGTGCCGGGCGGGAAGAGGATGGGCATGTAAAGGCTTCCCATTTCCGGGTTTATCGCCAGCCGGCCAAAGCCCGGCACTTCGTCGAGGTAAAGGTCGTCATCGGATACGCCGCGATAGAACGGCATCTCGACCGGGACCCCCTCCGCGGCGAGTTCCTGGATGGTGAAATGCCGCACGATGAAATACTGGCTCACGCCCATGACGGCGAGCGTGACGATCACGCTGATAACGGCAATCGGCAGATTGCGCCGGCTGCCGGCCCCGAAGAAGCTCGCGCCGCCGACGATGAGACCGACGATGACGGCGACTACCCCGATTTGCATCTTGGTCAGGACGACGACCAGCACCCACACGACGCCCGCGATCACACCCGCCGCCGAGCCGAACAGCACACCCATCAGCGCCGCCGTTCCCAGCGCCGTAGACGCCGGCGGCGCGCCGCCGGTCGCGGCGGGTACGGCATCGTCGTAAATGTCGAGGGTTTCGCTGCTTATCGGCGAGGCGTCTTCGGACGCGACCGGGGTGAGGAAGAACTCGTCTTCTTCCGGCGTCGCCCGCGCTTCCAGTACTTCGCCCACGCCGCTTGAGGCTGCGTCGGCCGGCTGCTTCAGCTTATCGAGCGCCTGTTGGGCGGGCTGGTAATCGGGGCGAATGCGCAGCACGTGCTGCAACGCTTTGCGCTGCTGGTCCGGGTCGGGGACCGCGTGCGCTACCAGCCACCATACCTGGGCGTTGTTGGGATCGGCTTGCAGCAGGCGCCGGAGAAGCTGGTAGGCTTCCTTGCGCTGCCCGGCTTTGATAAGCTGCTGCGCCTGCTGCAACTGGGCTTTCGTTACCTCTTCCACTAACCCTACCTCCTCACGATTGACCGGCTTTTACTTTGCTTAGTCTATCACAGTTATAGTCGGCTCGCGCGGCGAGAGGCCGTCCGGGTCGTTGACCTGCGCGCCGGCCGGCGCCGGCGCCGGCCCGTGCAGCAGCGGGTCGTCGGTGTCGCGCATCCACCGGTCCAGGCGCGCGCACATCTCCTCAAGCACCGGCTGGGCGGCGGGGTCGTGGGCCAGGTTGTGCGCCTCGTTCGGGTCGAAGATCAAGTCGTAGAGCTGTTCGCGCGCCGGGGCGCGGTCGGCCCAGCCGTGCGCCAACCACACATCCTTGCTGGGGCTGTCGTCGCAGTTGGGCAGCACCGGCGACTCGCGCGGGTCGAAGCGGCGGATGTACTTCCAGCGCCGGGTGCGGATGGCGCGCATCGGTTCATAGGCGGCGTGGTAGGTCACGTCGGCATAAACGGCGTCGTTGATTTCATCGGCCTCGCCGCGCACCAGCGGCAGCATCGACCGGCCTTGCAGCCAGGCCGGCGGCGCGATCTCCAGCAGGTCGCAGAGCGTCGGGAAGATGTCAATGTGCGAGACCAGCGCATCGATGACCCGCCCGCCTGCGAAGCCGCCCGGCCCGCGCATGATGAGCATCACGCCGGCGCCGTGGTCGGTAAGGGTGCACTTCATGCCGGGGAAGGCGACGCCGTGGTCGGCGGTGCAGATCACGAGCGTGTTACCGGCGAGACCGTTGGCGTCCAGCGCGTCGAACACCCGGCCCATTGCGTCGTCCAACTGGCGCGCGCTGGCCTTGAACTGCGCCATGTCTGCGCGGGTCTGCGGCGTATCGGGCAGGGGCGCGGGCGGGCGGGTGTAGCGCGCATCTTCGGCAGGGCCGGCGGGCGGGAATTCGCGGTGAGTCTCGGAGAAGCCGACGGAAAGGAAGAAAGGCTGCGCCGGCGCGCTGCTCAAAAACTCGACCGCCGCCGGCGTGACGTGCTCGGCTTGGTCGTTCGCGATGGGGATGATGTGGTGGTAGCCGATGGTCGCGGCGTCTTTGGCGATGTGCTGGGTACCGCACAGCGTGGAGGTGTAGCCGGCGGCGTGCAGCGTGTGGATGATGTGCTGCTTGTAATCCTTCAGGCCAAAGCCGCGATGCGCCAGCCCGATCATGCCGCTGCTGTGCGCCCACTGCCCGGTGAGCAGGGCGGCGCGGCTGGGCGAGCAGGTGGGCGCGGCGCAGAACGCCTGCCGGAACAGTACGCCCTGCTCGGCGAGGCGCTGGAGGTTGGGCGTGGGGACGGCATAGCCGTAGGGCTGGATGTAGCGCCCGGTATCGTGCGAATGGATGTATAAAATGTTGGGGCGGTTCATGTTTTCTCCTGTCGAACGCGGATAAGATTTTTTACCACAGAGACACAGAGGGCGCAGAGATTCTAAAGGGAAAAAGCCTGTGTTCTCTGTGACTCTGTGGTGAACTTTATGATTTCACCGCGACGAGCAGCCACACCTCGCCGCCTGCGATCTGGTGCGCGACGAACTCCGCCGGGAGGCCGGCCGCCTCGAAGTGCTGCGCGATGGCATCGAGCGGCAGGTCGCCGCGCTGCCCGGTGACGCGGTAAGCGAACTCCAGCAGGCGCGAGAGCGGGTCGGTCCCGGTGATGCGCGCGTTCGCGCCGATCACCAGGCGACCGCCGGGCCGCAGCACGCGGCGCGCTTCGGCGAGCGTCGCGCGCTCGAAGATAAACGCGGTCGGAAAGGTGCTGACAATCGCGGCGAATGTGTCGTCGGGGAAGGGGAGCGCCAGCGCACTGGCGCGCACGAGCGCCGGTCGCCAACCGCGCCGGGCCAGCTTGCGCCGCGCGATGCGTCCCATCTGCGGCGAAAGGTCCAGCCCCACCGCCCGGCAGCCGCGCGCGCGCAGGTCAAGCTGTAAGTTGCCGGTGCCGTGCGCCAGTTCCAGCACCGGCGCGCCGGGCACGGCGTCGAGATATCGCAGGGCGACGCGCTGCCACGTGCGCCAATGCCCGAACGAGACGACCCAACTCACCAGGTCGTAAGTGAAGGCCAGTTCGTTGTACAGCAGCCGGAAGCCGAAGCCGACGAGCGCCCACCAGAGTTTTGCAATCATGTTCTCAATTCTTTATCGAAGCTCCCCGCACGGCAGCCCCGCACTCTAGCGTGATCGCCGATCAATCCCGTATATGATGCTGTTGGCGAATACCCTCTATCCCCAGCCCTTTCCCCCACAAGGGGGGAAAGGGGGCCGGAATCGCTGCGCGGCGGCTCTAATTCCCCCTCGCCCCTTGTGGGAGAGGGGGTAGGGGGAGAGGGGGAGCGAGTTCGCCAACAGCATTGTATATGGGCACAAACGGCTCGTCCCCCGGCGTGACGTTAGTTCTCTGCCTTCACCGGTTGCAGCCGCACGCTGTACGTATACTCGCCCGGCTGCAACAGATACGCATCCAGGACGCCCGGCCCGCAGCTTGCGTTGCCCAGGCCGCACTGCGCGTAATCCACGTTGAACGTGATATCGTCGCGGCGCTTCAGTTCGTAAGTGTGCGCCGCCTCGGTGAGGTCCGGCGCGGTGAAGTGGTGCGCGCTGACGTTGAGCAGCGGCATCCCGACCACGCGCAGGCCCGCGCCGTCGCCGTCGGTGAGGGTGACCCAGCGCACGTCGGTCTTGTTGCCGTTCTCCTGCGGCATGACGTAGGGGAAGTACTGGTCTCCTACCGTGCCCTTGTACACGCCGACCGGCGCGCCCTCCTTGCGGTCGGCATAGGATTCGTGCGGGCCGCGCCCGTACCACGTGAACCAGTTGAACGCGCCCGGCAGGATTATCTTGAGGCCCACGCGCGGCAGCGGCGGCAGGTCTTTATCCGCAAGGACGCGGTGCTCGATCACCACGTCGCCGCTGCCGTAGACCGTGTAGGTGTAGCGGCAGTCGAAGCCGTGCGTCACGCCGGGCGGGTAGGCGAAGGTAGCGACTTGTACTTTGACCACCTGCGGTCTGATCTGCAAGACCTCAATCGCCTTCAGCTTCTCCTCCAGCCGGTCGAAGCCCACTTCGCGCCAGCGGATCGCCATGCGCTGCTCGCCCCAGACATTGGCGTCGTTGTCGGTGGGCGCGCGCCAGATGTTGAGCGCCGGGCCTTCCTTCAGCAGCGCCTTACCCACGAACTCGAAAGCGCTGATCTGGCCGCTGCTCCGGTCGAAGACCAGCTTGAACGACTCGCCGGTGATGGTAATCGCCGTTTCGGATTCGACCAGCTTCAGCTTGGGCATATCGACGGGCGGCAAATCGGGCGCGGCGGGCGCGGCGAACGGCAGCTTGAACTGCGCCCACGCGACCTCGTGGCCCTTCGTCGCCCACAGGGTATCCTCCGCGAGCGTGAAGCGCACCACGAGCCAGTACTCCACGCCGGGCGCTGCCGCGGGTTCCAGCGCGGTGAAAGGGACGGTGATCTCGGCGCTGCCGCCGGCGGGCGTGTCCAGCCGGGGCAGCGCGCCGGCCTGAATGACTTCGCCCTCCGCCGCGACCGTCCACGCGATATCCAGCCCGCTCAGGTCGTTGAAGCGGTAGCGGTTGGTAACCTTGAGCTTGCCGGCGGCCAGGTATACCGGCTCCACGCGCACCGGCTCTTGTATCTTCTTGCACTCCCACATACCGGGATGCGGCGTGCGGTCGGCGGAGACCAGGCCGTTGATGCAGAAGTTGCGGTCGTTGGGCTGGTCGCCGAAGTCGCCGCCGTAAGCGAACCACTCTTCGCCGTCCTCGGTGAACTGCCGGATGCCCTGGTCTACCCAGTCCCAGATGAAGCCGCCCTGCAAGCGCTTGTACTTATCCACCGCGTCCCAATATTCGCGCAGGTTGCCGGTGCTGTTGCCCATCGAGTGCGCGTACTCGCACATCACCACCGGGCGCGTCTCGTCCGGGTCCTCCGCCATCTCGATGATGCGGCTGACCTTCGGGTACATCGGCCCCAAGACATCGACGGTGGGCGCGTTGTCCGCCGGGTGGTAGTGGACCAGGCGGGTCGGGTCGTTCGCGCGGATCCAATCGGACATCGCCGCGTGGTTCGGCCCGTAGCCCGATTCGTTGCCCAGCGACCACACGATCACGCTGGGATGGTTCTTGTCGCGCTCCACCATGCGGATGGCGCGCTCCAGGAAAGCCGGCTCCCACTCCGGGTCTTTGGTCAGCCGGTCCCAGACGCCGTGCGATTCCAGGTTCGCTTCGTCGAAAAGATAGATGCCGTATTGGTCGCACAGGTCGTACCAGCGCGGGTCGTC
>JAFGMM010000007.1 GCA_016927535.1 Anaerolineae bacterium | reverse complement strand
GAGAGGGGTTTGGGGAGAGGGGGAACAGGTGCACAAACGGTCAAAATTCTTAAGTTGATGTGCATGGGACGGGTTTTAAACCCGCCCCTACGCCCAGCTGACGGCCACGCTATATTCGGAGATTCTTCTCTGTGCTCTCGGTGGTGATGATCTTAATTCACCGGCGCGATCCGCGCCTTGCCAAACGTGCGCTCTAGCGCTGCTGCCACTGCCAGCACCGTCTCGTCTTCGCCGGGGTGCCCGACTATCTGCACGTTCAGCGGCAGACCGTTCTGTGTAAAGCGCATCGGCACCGACGCGGCCGGCAGGCGCAGCGCGTTGAAGATAAACGTGTAGGCGGGCAAGCCGTATATCCCCCACCAGGTGAAGCCGTGGCGCGGCGGCGCCATATGAAAGACCGGGCACAAGAGTACACCGCCCGGCCCCATCACATCGAGCATGCGCTCGCGCAGCCGCTCCAAGCGCGCCGGGTTTCCGAAACCGAACAGGCGCATCAGCCCGATAAATGATGTCTGCGCTACAACCGCCAGCGCCTTCGGGGAGACGCGCCCGCGCCCTTGCAGGTTGGCGAGCGCTTCGCGCCACACCGAAATAGACGCGCCGCCGCCCAATGCCGCCCGGAACGCCAGGTCTGCCTCCCGTTGAATCGTCGCGCCGTAGTGCAAGCCGATTTCGATCAGCGGCGGCTTCTCGCTGCGCACGACCGCCATGCCCGCCGCTTGCAATACGCCCGCCGCCAGCAGCACCGTCTCCGCGACCGGCTGCTGTACCGGCAGCAGCGCATTGTAGATTTTGACGACCGCGCGCCGCCCGGTCAGGTCGATCTGGCGGTAGTCTTTGACCGGCGTTTCCGAGAGCACCTCCAGCGCCAGCGCCAGGTCTTCCACCGAGCGCGCCAGCGGCCCTGCCGTGTTCCACTCGTGCAGGGCCGGCGGCGCTTCGGGGATGTGCCCTTTTGTTGAGATGCGCCCGCCGGTCGGCTTGAGGCCGAACGCGCCGCACATCGCCGCCGGGAGCCGGATGCTCCCCGCGATATCCGATCCCAGGCCCAGCGGCGACCCGCCCGCCGCAATGATCGCCGCCTCGCCGCCGGAGCTGCCGCCGGCGGTGCGCTTGAGGTTCCAGGGGTTGCCCGTCAGTCCGAAGACCAGGTTTTGAGTTTCGGCGAACCAACTCATATCCGGGCAGTTGGTCTTGCCCAGGATGATCGCGCCGGCCGCCTTGAGCCGGCTCACTGCCGCAGCATCGTGATCGGCGATATCGTCGCGGTGGAACCACGACCCCGCCGTGAAGCGCACGCCCGCTACCGGGAAGGCGTCCTTGATCGTCACCGGGACGCCGAACAGCGCCGGCGGCGTGAACCCGCCCATCGCCAACAGTCTATCGGCTTTGGCCGCTCCTGCGCGCGCCGCGTCGAACATCGGCGTAACCAGCGCATTGATGTGCGGGTTCACCGCCGCGAGGCGCGCGATGTACGCCTCGACGACCTCGGTCGCCGAGAAATCGCCGGCGCGGATGCCGCGTGCCAGTTCCGCCGCGCCGAGAGTGTAAAGGAGTGTTTCCATTATCTTACCTGCCTACTGGATGTGACATGATCCTGACTACATCGCCAGGTATTCGTTGGTGGCGGTGACATGTTGACTGATGGCTTGGTTTCCCTCACCCCCCTGGCCCCCTCTCCATGTCATGGAGAGGGGAGACCGGAGCCGCCGAAGCGCGGTCTTCTCCCCCTCTCCACCGTGTGGAGAGGGGGCCGGGGGGTGAGGTATCAGTCAAAGAGTCGCCACTACCTATTATTTATTATGGGATAGGGCGCGGCGGGTCACAATTGACAAAGCGACGCAAAGCGGCTGATGTTTATCTGCTTTTGCCGCGCAACGTGCCTATATCGGCTGCGTAATGTATGATGGTGAGAACATGCCATAATTCATAAGGAGACAAACAGCAGAATGAAAAAAACCGCCATGATTGTTTTGATTATGTTAGCGGGTGCATGGGTCGGGTGTGGATTGACCGCCAACGTGAAGATGGCCGAGTACAGCGCGCCGGTCGGCGAAGCGCAGTCGGTGGAGGTGAGCCTGAACCTTCCTTTTGAGAATATGTTGGTAAGTCCGCTGACAGATGCCGCTGCGCTCATCGAGGCCCGGTTGGAGTACATCGGCGAAATCGACTTCAGCGCCAAAACCGACGGTGACGCGGCGGTTGTTGCCTTGAGCGAAGACGTGCGGAGCCTGTCCTACACCGGTAAGCCGCTGCGCTGGGAGATTGGTCTGACGCCTGATCTGCCCCTAGACCTGAAGGTGAACGTGAGCGCCGGCAGCGCCGAACTCAACTTGGAGAAGATGCAGATCACCGGCTTCGAGGTGAATCTCAGTGCGGGCGATATGACGGCGAGCCTGCCGGCAATGACCGAGCGCTATGATATCCGGCTCGGTCTGAGCGCGGGCAAAGCCGCGTTTATTTTTGCCGACGGCGCAAAAGTAAACGTCGCCGACCTCACCCAGAGCGCCGGAAGCCTGACGTTTAGTTTCGGCGCAGGAACGGATATCGAGATGTCTGTATCGACGTACAGCGCCGGCGACCTGGTGCTAAATCTCGGCGGCGAAAGCGCGGCTCAGGTGAACATTGCATCGCTGAGCGCCGGCGACATCACGTTCGACGTGCCGGAGGGCGCAGCGGTGCGCCTGGAAGTGAAGAACGCCGGCGCCGGCACGGTCAATGTGCCCGGCGGCATGGCGCAGGTCAGCGGCGACGCACCGCAGGGCGTCTGGGAGACCGAGGGCTTCGAGCGCGCCGAGCACAAGGTCGATATCGTCGTCGATAGCATGAGCGCGGGCAGGATCACGGTGAAATAAAACCGCCTCGCGCGATGGTCTCACCACGGAGCGCACAGAGATTCTCTTTATTCCCCTCTCTGTGATCTCTCTGTGCGCTCCGTGGTTATGTTCAGGGTATCAAGCGGCTTCGGTCTGGGCGGCCAGTTGGTCGATGACGAAGCGCGACTCGCAGGTCGTGCATTGCGCGTGGTCGCGCCGCTCCTCGACCAGCAGGCCGCCGCACTCCGGGCAGGGCTGGGACAGCGGGCGCTTCCAGGATGTGAATTCACACTCCGGGTAGTTGCTGCACCCGTAGAAGACGCGCCCGCGCTTGGTGCGCCGCCGGACCACTTCACCGGTACCGCACTGTGGGCAGACGACCCCGATTTTTTCGAGCCAGGGTTCGGTGTGGCGGCATTCGGGATAGTTGCTGCACCCGATGAACTTGCCGTAGCGCCCCCAGCGCACGATCAGCGGACTGCCGCACTTGGGGCAGACGCGCCCGATTTCCTCCTCGGTGCGCACCTCCGGCATGTGCTGGCGCGCGTGTTTGAGCCGTTCCTTGAACGGCCCGTAAAACTCGCGGATCACCGGCACCCACTGTTTTTCGCCCTGCGCGATCTCGTCGAGTTCTTCTTCCATCTGCGCGGTAAAGGTCACGTCGATCACGTCCGGGAAATATTCCACCAGCAGATCATTGACCAGTTCGCCGGTTTCGGTGGGCACCAGGCGCTTGTTCTCGTCGCGTGTGACGTAGCCGCGCTGCTGGACGGTGGAGATGATCGGCGCGTAGGTGCTGGGCCGCCCGATGCTGTAGTCCTCCAGCGTCTTGACCAGTGACGCCTCGGTGAAGCGGGGCGGCGGCTGTGTCCAGTGCTGCTGCGGGAGCAGGCGGAGCAGGCGCATCAACTCGCCCTCGGTCAGATTGGGTAGGTCGCGGCCTTCGTCCTCGTCTAGGGCGGCGTCTTCGTCGCGCGCCTCCTCGTAGACCGCCAGGAACCCCTTAAACTTCAAGATGCTGCCCGATACCCGGAACAGATACGGGCGCGGCTCGCCGGGCCGGCCGGCCTCGACTTCGAGGCGCAGGGTGTCGTACACCGCGTCGGTCATCTGGCTGGCGATGAAGCGCTGCCAGATCAAGTTGTACAGCCGGTACTCGTCGCGGCTCAGCGCCTTTTTGATGGCCTGGGGCGTGCGCTTTACGCCGGTTGGCCGGATGGCTTCGTGCGCCTCCTGCGCGCCCTTCGAGCGGGTTTTGTAGATGTTGGGCGGTTCGGGCCGGTATTCCGGGCCATACTCGCGTTCGATGAAGGCCAGCGCTTCGTTCTGCGCGGTCTCGGCGACGTGGGTGCTGTCGGTGCGCATGTAGGTGATGAGACCGACCACGCCTTCGCCGATGTCGATGCCTTCGTAGAGCTTCTGGGCCAGGCTCATGGTCTTGCGGGTGGTAAACCCAAGCTGGCGCGCGGCGTCTTGCTGCAAGGTGCTGGTGGTGAAGGGTGCCGCCGGTTTGCGGCGGCGCGTGCCGCGCTTGACCTCCGAGACCACGTAGTCGGCGCGCTCCAGGATGTCCAGGTGCGGCTTGACCTCCGCCTCGCGCTTGAATTCGGCCTTCTCGTCGTTGATTTTGACCAGCCGCGCGACAAAGGGCTTTGGCTCGCAGCCGTTGTCGCTGTCGCCGCAAAGCTCGGCGTCGATGGTCCAATACTCCTCCGGCTCGAACGTTTCGATCTCGCGCTCGCGCTCCACAATCAGGCGGACCGCCACGCTCTGCACGCGCCCTGCCGAAAGCCGGCTGCGCACCCGGTCCCACAAGATGGGCGTGATCTGGTAGCCGACCAGCCGGTCTAGGATGCGCCGGGTTTGCTGGGCGTCTACCAGGTCCATGTTGACGCTGCGCGGGTGGGCGAACGCCTCTTTGATGGCCTCATCGGTGATCTCGTGGAAGACGACGCGGCGCACGCGGTCCGGGTCGATCTTGGCGGCATGGATCAGGTGCCAGGCGATGGCCTCGCCCTCGCGGTCGAGATCGGTCGCCAGGTAGATTTCTTTGGCTTTGGCCGCTTCCTCGGCCAGCTCTTTAACCACTTCGCGCTTGTCGTTCAGCACGCGGTAGGTCGGCTCGAAGTTATTTTCGACATCGACCGAGAGCCGCGATTTTAACAAATCTCGTACATGGCCGACCGACGCTTTGACCTTGTAGCCGCGCCCTAGAATGCGCCCGACGGTTTTTGCCTTCGCCGGGCTTTCGACGATGACCAATTTACCCCGGTGCTGTGACCTTTTTTGTTTCGTGGTGTTCGTTTTACTCTTTTTCTTATCGTTGCTCGCCATAAATGCTTTTGCCTCGGTTGGTGACTCAGACGATAAATATCGCTATCAGGATGATTTGTCAAATCATCTTTTGAAGTTCTAAGTATAGTTTTGATGTAGCGATGTGATGTCAGGTGAATGTCTTGCGCGGTTACAATTACAGGTACTCTTCCAGGCCCCACTCGCGCAGCATTTCGACCACCTGGCGCACATCCTCCGACTGGTTGCGGCGGCACACGAGCAGCACATCGTCGGTATCGACGATGACAATATCCTCAACGCCTATCGTCACCACCAGCCGCTTGCTTATAATCAGCGTGCCACGTGTGCGAAGCTGGATGCCGGAGGGTGTGTTCTGGTGCAAGACATTTTCGTCGGCGTCTTCGTCGGGCCGCATCACGTCGTAGAGGGTGGTCCAACTGCCCACGTCGCTCCAGCCGATGTCGGCGGTCAATACTACCATGTTTGTCGCGTCTTGCATAATGGCCTTATCGACCGAGAGCTTGGGCGCAGCCGGGAACCATTGTTCCAGGACTGCTTCGTATTCAGGTGTGCCGATGACCGGGCCAACCCGGTCGAAGATGGCGCCCAACACAGGCTGGCGCAGCCGGTAGGATTCCAAGGCCAGTTGAGCGCGCCAGATCAGCATGCCGCTGTTCCAGCTATAGTTGCCGGCCAGCAAAAACTTGGCGGCGATATCCGGCTCCGGCTTCTCGTACAGATTGGTGACTTTGTAACATGGAAAGCCCTCCACTTCATCGAGCCACACACCGCGCCGCAAATACGCATAGCCGGAGGACGGGAAGGCCGGCGGGATGCCCAGCGTCACGATGTAATCGCGCTGCGCAAGCGTGTAGGCGGCGGCCAACACTTGCCGGAAGCGTTCAGGATAAGCGATGTGGTGGTCGGCGGTCAGGATGGCGATCACGGCGTCGGGGTCGTGCTTGGAGATGTACAGCGTGCCCAGCCCGGCGGCCGGCCCGGTGTCGCGGCGAGCCGGTTCGACGATGAAGTTTTTCACCGGGATATCGGGCGCTTGCTCGCGCAGCGTATCCAGGTGGGGTTCGCCGGTAACGACGAAAATCTGTTCCGGTTCGAACAGCGGCGCCAGCCGCTCGACCGATATCTGGAACATCGTCCGGCTGTCAATCAGCGCCAGGGTTTGCTTGGGCCGGTCGCGCCGGCTCAACGGCCATAACCGGGTTCCCCCGCCGCCTGCCATAATCAGTGCATAATAACCCATGGTGCCCCACACGCTTTAATCGACCAGATATCGAGTGTTGTCAAGCATCGACGGTTGGGCCAGCGCGTAGGTCATGCCGCCGACCTGATGCACCAGGCCCTTGAGTTCCATCAGAGTCAGGTCGCCGCTGACCCTGGCGATGGACAGCCCGCTCTGGCGGCACAGTTCGTCGATGTGGAGCGGCCCGCCGGCCAGGAGCTGCATTAGCCGGGCTTCGATGTCGGTCGCCGGGATAACTTCGCGGATTTCGGCTTGCTGGATCGCCATCCCCAGGTTCAGCTCCTCCAAGATATCTTCGGCGTCCATCACCAGCTTGGCGCCCTCCTGGATCAGGCGGTTGGCGCCCCGGCTGGTGGCGGCCAGGATCGGCCCCGGCACGGCGAAGACGTCGCGCCCCTGTTCGGCGGCATAGGTCGTGGTGATGAGCGCGCCGCTGCGCTCGCCGGCCTCTACGACCAGCACGCCCATCGACAGCCCGCTGATGATGCGGTTGCGCGGCGGAAAGTTTTTGCCTTCGGGTTTAGCGCCGATGGGATATTCGCTGACGATGGCGCCCGACTTGATAATATCCTCGGCGAGTGCGCGGTGGTCGGGTGGGTAGATGATATCGATGCCGCAGCCCAGTACGGCGATGGTGCGCCCGCCAGCGTCGAGGGCGGCGCGATGCGCGACCCCGTCGATGCCCTTCGCCAGGCCGCTGACGATGGTCACGCCGCTGCGTGCCAGCGTCTCTACGATTCGTTTGGTGACAGCATGGCCGTACCCGGTCGATTTGCGCGTGCCCACCACGCCTAACGCCCAGTCATCGGCTTCGGTCAGTTCGCCTTTTATGTAAAGTACAGGAGGCGGATTAGGCGCATTGCGCAGGGCGTTAGGATACTCGCCGTCCTCCCAGGTGAGCACCCGCGCGCCCGCTTCAGCGACCTTCGCCATGATGCGATCCAGGTCGAGCGCCTGGCGCATTTTCAGCAAGTTTTCGCGGCCTTCGGGTTTCATGGGGACGGCGCGCAGCGCGTGCTCCGGGGCCTGCCATGCCGCGCTTAGAGCGCCGAACCGGTCCAGCAGCGCGCGAAATGCTGCCGGGCCGATACCTTGCACGATATTCAAAGCAACCCAGTATTTGTGTTCGCTCACCGGTTTTCTTTTCATTTATATTCTAACTGCTCTGCCAAAACAGCATAGCAGCGCGTCTTAACGATGTCAAGACGCGCCGCCGGGTTGCTCTTATGCGTGGAGTGAACTTGAACATATTTCCAACTTGACGCCGGAACATGTGTTCGTGTATAATGGCAGCAATTCTATCGAACACCTGTGCGGAGATTGGGTGATGAACACAGACAAACTCTCGGACCGTCAACGCAAAATCTTGCAGTTCATCGGGGAATTTACCGATGCGAACGGCTACCCGCCTACCGTGCGTGACATCGGGCACGATGTGGGCATTTCATCGACCTCGGTCGTGAGCTACAACTTGAAGAAACTGGTTAAAGAGGGTTTCCTGGAGCGCGAGGATAAGGTCTCGCGCGGGCTGCGCCTCAGCGACGAGTACCGGGAGTTCCAGGTGCGCTTCTCGCCGCCCGAAGGGCTGCGCTTTGTGCCGATGTTGGGACGCATCACGGCGGGTGAACTGCTCGAAGTGCCGGCCGGCGATATCACCCTGGCCGACGAGGACGATATCATCGAAGTGCCGGAGGACATGATCGGCGGCATGACCGACGACGTGTTCGCGCTGCGTGTCGATGGTACGTCGATGGTCGATGCGATGGTCAACGACGGCGATGTGGTGGTGCTGCGCCGCCAGCAGACCGCGCGCAACGGCGAGATGGTGGCGGTGCTGCTGAAGGACCGGGGCGAGACGACGCTCAAGTATTTCTACCGGGAGGGCAAACAGGTTCGTCTCCAGCCGGCCAACCCGTTTATGGACCCGATTTACGTAGACGCCGATAATGTCGAAATCCAGGGGCGTGTACTGGCAGTTTTGCGCACCCTGCTATAGACTCTCTTGCCTGACACGATATGGGCAAGGAGAGTAATCAAACGATGCAACCGGTGCTACGTGCGCGCGCGCCTGTGCGTATTGACTTCGCCGGGGGTTGGACGGACGTCCCTCCCTTTTCCTCCGAGGTGGGCGGAGCGGTGGTCAGCGGCGCGATCAACCGCTTCACCTACGTGACCATGATCCCCCACGACGGCGAGCAAATCGAGATCGAGTCGGCGGACTTCGACCGCTACCTCGAAGTTAAGTCCTTCCGCGAGATCGAGTATGACGGCAACCTGGACCTGATTAAGGCGGCCATCTACCGCCTGGGTATCCAGCAGGGCATGCGCCTGTACGTGCGCTGCGATGCGCCGCCCGGCTCAGGGACCGGTTCGTCGGCGTCGATCAGCGTCGCCATGATCGGCATCCTCAACCAGCTTCAGAACAACAAGCTTTCTGCGCATGAGATCGCGCGGCTGGCAAATTACCTGGAGGTGGAGGAGCTGAACCTGGCCGGCGGCAAGCAAGACCAATACGCGGCGGCGGTGGGCGGGATTGCCTTTATGGAGTTTCAAGACCCCGCCGTCAACGTCAGCGCGCTGAAGCTTTCGACCGATACGCTGTGCGAGCTTGAGAAGCGTCTGGTGCTGTGCTACACCGGCAAGTCGCGCATCTCCGGCAATATCATCGAGATTGTGATGGGCGCGTATAAGCAGCGGGTGCCGACCACGGTTGACGCGCTGCACCGGCTCAAGACTATCGCGGTGGAGATGAAGAGCGCGCTGCTCTCCGGTGACCTCTACGCATTCGGCGACCTGCTGGGCGAAAACTGGGAATGCCAGAAGCGGCTCGATACTTCGGTGACGAACGGGAACATCGAGTCTTTGTTCGAGGTGGCGCTTGCCAACGGCGCGGTGAGCGGCAAGGCGACCGGAGCCGGCGGCGGCGGGTGCGTGGTCTTCTACGCCCGGCCCGACCAGGAGCATGTGCTGCGCCGCGCGCTCGAAGCCGAAGGCGCGCAGATCATCGACTTCAACTTCGATATGGCCGGCCTGGTCACCTGGCAGGCGCCGGTCGAAAACACGTCACGAAAGGATTGTGAGTAACCGGATATGGAACAAATGCACGTGTTGGTCACCGGCGGCGCGGGCTATATCGGCTCGATGCTGGCCGGCAAGCTGCTGCGCATGGGCTGGCGGGTCACGGTGTTAGACGATTTGCTCTGGGGCGGCGAGTCGCTGCTGCCTTACTTCGCCGACCCGAATTTCCGCTTTGCGAAAGTCAACGTCACCGAGCCGGACGAGGCGCGCCCGTATTTCAAAGATGTCGATGCGGTGGCGCACCTGGCGGCGATTGTGGGCTTTCCGGCGTGCCAGCAGGTCGGCGAGCAGGTGGCGCGGCTGTACAACGTCGAAGCGACGCGCTATATGTACGATATCGCCGACTCGGTGGGCGCCAGACGCTTTGTGTTTGCCTCCACGTACAGCAATTACGGCATCGCCAAAGACGGCGCGCCGGTCGATGAAATGTCCCCGCTGAACCCCCAATCGCTTTACGCCGAGACGAAGATCGAATCGGAGCAGTTCTTGCTCGAACAGGGCATAGACGCGCCGTGTGCGCCGGTGATTCTGCGCTTCGCAACACTGTTCGGAGTCTCGCCGCGCACCCGCTTCGACCTGATCGTCAATCAGTTTGTGCTGGAGGCGATGAGCAAGGGCGAGCTAATCATCTATCAGCGCGGCTACCACCGCTCGTTTATCCACGTGCGCGATACGGTCGAAGGCATCGCGCTGGCGCTCCAGGCCGAGCGCGCGGATGTGGCGGGCGAAATCTTCAACCTGGGCAGCGAGAAGGGCAACCGGAGCAAAGACGAGATCGTCGAGATCGTCAGCCAGGTCGTGCCGTCGGTGAGCGTGCGCTATAAGGACCTTTCGTTCGGCGGCGACATGCGCGATATCCGGGTGAGCTTCGAGAAGGTGCGGCGCGTGCTGGGCTTCGAGCCGGCGGTCACGGTCGAGGACGGCGTGCGCGAGGTTTACAATGTGGTGCGCCAGGGTGTCATCCAAGACCCGTGGTCGCCCAAGTACCGCAACGCGACCTTTATCGTGCAGTAGAGGGGTAGGAGCGGGTAGGCGAGTTGGGCGGGTTTCGACCAAACCCGCCCCTACGTCTCGTCACTCGTACCGCGAAGCGATCACTTCCATCTGTTTTGCCATTTCGACACATCCTCGGCCCTGTGCTTGACCTGGCGGGTGCCGGCGGCGGCCTGGGTGCTCGCCTGCTTGGATGATGGTGCCCGCCGTAGCCAACAAACAAACGATACGCCGTAGACGTACAGGCCGTCGCCGCCGAGCGCTGCTTACAGCGATGCGCTGCCTAAACGTCTTGCGCCAAGCGCATGTGCCAGATACCATAGCGATGAAAGTTGTCCGCCGCTGTTCACGCTTTCGGAGTAAATGGAGGTTACCTTGATCGAGAAAGAGACACTACGTAAGAAGATCGACGCCGCATTTGCATTTGCCGGGGAGCAGCTTCGCTGCTTGGTCGAGACCTGCCCCGATTATTTCCCTATGTACACCACAGGCGGCAAGTGGAAGCACACAGGCGAAGCCTGGACTAACTGGTGCGAGGGCTTCTTGGGCGGACAGTTATGGATTCTCTACGAGCGAACCGGCGGCGAATGGTTCCACGACCGGGCCGAGCACTACTCGCGCTTGATCGAACACCGCAAGACCGATCGGAACGTTCACGACCTGGGCTTCCTGTTCTGGTCCACGTGGAAGCGCTGGTATGACCTGACCGGCGACGCCGCGGCCAACCGGGTCGTGATCGAGGCCGGGCAAACGCTGGCGCTGCGCTTCCAAGAGAAAGGGCAGTATTTGCGCTCGTTCGTCGCAGACGAAAGCCTGTTCATCGATATTATGATGAACGTGGGTATTATTTTCTACGCCGCGCAGCAGACCGACGACGACAACCTCTGGCGCATCGCCACGCGGCATTGTCTCACCACGCGCCGCTACTTGGTGCGCGGCGACGGCAGCACGGCGCACGAGGGCATCTTCGACGCCGCGACCGGCGAGTTTTTGCGCCAGAGCACCCATCAGGGTTGGCGCGGCGATTCGTCGTGGGCGCGCGGGCTGGCGTGGGCGCTGTATGGCTTCGGCACGGCGTACCGGTTCACCGGCGACCCGCGCTTCCTGCGCACCGCCGAAATCTGCGCGCTGTATTACATCGAGAATACGCCGGCGCACGGCGTCCCGCCCAACGACTGGACCGAACCCGATCCCAAATTGCCCTATGAAAGCTCGGCGGCGGCGATTGCGGCAAGCGGCCTGTTCAACCTCGCGCGGCTGACCGGCGCGCCGGCGCAGGCCTGGCTCTACCGTGACTACGCGCTGCAAATCGTCGATACGCTCACCGGGCCGGAATTCCTGGCGAACGAAACACCCGGCTGGGAAGGCATCCTCAAGCACGGCATGTACCACCAGAAGAAGGGCCTGGGCGTGGACGAAAGCGTGATGTGGGGCGATTACTTCTTCCTGGAAGCGCTGAGCAAGGCGGTGAAGCATGTCTGATCCAGGCGCGCTCCGGCGCGTTGCCATCGTCACAGGCGGCAGCCGGGGCATCGGGCGCGCGATTGCGTTGGCGCTGGGCGGGCGCGGCTGGGCGGTGGCGGTCAATTATCACAGCCGCGCTGCCGCCGCCGCCGAGGTCGTGCAAGAAATCGAAGCGGCCGGCGGGCAGGCCATCGCCTTGCAGGCCGATATCGCCGATATCGCCGGCCACGCGGCGTTCGGCGGCGCGGTGCTTGAGCGCTTCGGGCGCATCGACCTGCTGGTGAACAACGCCGGTATGGCGCCGCGCCGGCGTCTCGATATTTTGCAGATGAGCGCCGCCAGCTACGACGAGGTGATGGGCGTCAACCTTAAGGGGCCGTTCTTCTTCACGCAGTGGGCGGCGAACCTGATGATCGAACTGGTCGAAGCCGGCGCAGTCGAAGCGCCGAAAATCGTCAACATCGGCTCGATCAGCGCATACACCAGCAGCCTGAACCGGGGCGAGTACTGCATCTCGAAGGCCGGCATGGGCATGATGACTGCGCTCTTCGCCGACCGGCTGGCGGAGTACGGCATCAACGTCTACGAGATCCGCCCCGGCATCGTCGAGACCGACATGACCGGCGCGGTGAAAGATAAGTACGACAAGCTCATCGCGGAGGGCCTGACGCCGCTCAAGCGTTGGGGCCGGCCGGAGGACATCGCGCGGGCAGTGCTCGCCATCGCGGAGGGCTATCTGCCCTTCTCGACCGGTGAGGTGATTAACGTCGATGGCGGCTTTCATCTGCGCCGCTTGTGAAGAAGACTCTTTAACCACGGAGTGCACGGAGAACACGGAGAGGATCAGGAGATTCTCCGTGCTCTCCGTGCTGCGCCTTGCGCGTCCGTGGTGAATATCTGATCTGATAGGAGATAGTGTTATGGCAAAGAAGTACAAAAGCATCACGCAGATGCGCACCCCTGAGAAGTTTCGCGCTTATCTTGAGGAACTTAATATCGTCCTCCCCTTCGACGAAGAAATGCAAACCGGCCCGGACGCGCCGCTTGCGCAGCCGTACACGGTGGAGGGGGTTACCCTCGGCAACCGCTTCGCCGTCTTGCCGATGGAGGGATGGGACGGCACGCCGGACGGCCGGCCTTCGGAGTTGACCCGGCGGCGCTGGCAGCGCTTCGGCGCAAGCGGCGCGAAGTTAATCTGGGGCGGCGAGGCGGCGGCGGTGCGCCACGACGGGCGCGCCAACCCCAACCAGTTGATGATTAGCGACGACACGCTCGGCGATATCGCGGCCCTGCGCGCGGCGCTGGTCGAAGCGCACGAGGCGCGCTTCGGCGCGAGCGATGACCTGCTCATCGGCTTGCAGCTCACGCACTCCGGGCGCTTCGCCCGTCCCGGCAAGCAGGGCCTTGAGCCGAGAACGCTCTACCACCACCCCCTGCTCGACGCCAAGTTCGGCATCAAAGACGATTCGGCGCTGATGAGCGACGGCGAGATTGCCGAACTGGTCAAAGATTTCGTCAAGGCCGCCGTGCTCAGCCGGGAAGCGGGGTTTCACTTCGTCGATATCAAGCACTGTCACGGCTATCTGGGCCACGAATTCCTCAGCGCCTTCGATCGCGCCGGGCGCTACGGCGGCAGCTTCGAGAACCGGACGCGCTTCTTGCGCGAGATCGTCGCAGGCATCCGCGCCGCCGCGCCGGGGCTAAGGATCGGCGTGCGGCTCAGCGCGTTCGATTGGATACCGTTCCAGCCCGGCGCGGGCGGCGTGGGCGAGCCGGCGCCTTTTGAAGGCTACTACCCCTACGCCTTCGGCGGCGACGGCGACGGCGACGGCATCGACCTGACCGAACCGAAAGCGTTTCTCGACCTGCTCGCAGAATTAGATATCCGCCTGGTGTGCATCACTGCCGGCAGCCCCTACTACACGCCGCACATCCAGCGCCCCGCCATGTTCCCGCCCTCCGATGGCTACAAGCCGCCGGAAGACCCGCTCGCGGGCGTGGCGCGGCAGATTGCGGTCACGGCGGAATTGAAGCAGCACCGCCCCGACCTGACCTATGTGGGTTCAGCGTATTCGTACTTGCAAGAGTGGCTGCCGAACGTAGCGCAGTACGTGGTGCGCGCCGGCATGACCGATTTTGTGGGCATCGGGCGCATGGTGTTGAGCTATCCCGATATCGCTGCGGACGTGCTGGCGGGCCGCGAGCTGGCGCGCAAGCGCATCTGCCGCACCTTCAGCGATTGCACCACCGCACCGCGCAGCGGCCTTGTATCGGGCTGCTACCCGCTGGACGACTTCTACAAGGCGCGCCCGGAGGCCGAGATACTGGCGAAGGCAAAGGCCGGGCAGAAGGAAGGTTGATATGGTGATCGAACCGGCACACCCCGAAGACGCCGAAGCGATTTTGGCGCTTCAAAAACTGGCCTATCTGGACGAAGCCGCGATCCACAACGAATACAACATCCCCCCGCTGACACAGACCCTTGAAGGAATCGCGGACGATTTTCGCCGGCAGTTCTTTCTCAAAGCCAGCATCGACGGACAAATCATCGGGTCGGTGCGCGCACACGTCGAGGGCGACACCTGCTTCGTCGGCCGGCTGATCGTGCACCCGGAGCATCAAAACAAAGGCATCGGCACCCGGCTGATGCGCGCCATCGAGGAGCGCTTCCCCGGCGCGAAAAGGTTCGAGTTGTTCACCGGCTACAAAAGCGCGCGCAACCTGCACCTATACGAAAAGCTCGGCTACCGCGCCTTCAAGACCGAGCCGGTCACCGCCAATTTGAGTCTTGTGTACCTGGAGAAGCTTGTCGAGTCATGAAATACAAAGTCGCCATCATTGGCACCGGGGCGGTCGCCATCTCACACATCGCGGCGTGCCGGCAGGAACAGGCGCGCGTCGATCTGGTTGCCGCCATGGACGTAGAGCGCGCGCGCGTGGAGGCCTTCGGCGCGCAGCACGATATCTCACAGCGTTACACCGATGTCGCCGAAATGCTCGCGGCGCACAAGCCGGACGTCGTCCTCATCGGCTCGCCGCCCGGCGTACACCGCGCCCAGATCATCGAGTGCCTGGAGGCCGGCGCGTGGGTGCTCTGTGAGAAGCCGTTTGTGAGGTCGCTCGCGGAGCTGGACGAGATCGAAGCCGCCGAGCGGCGCACCGGGCGCTACGCCGCCAGCGTGTTTCAAATGCGCTTCGGCTCCGGCGCGCGTCACCTCCGCCGCCTGATCGCAGAGGGGACCTTCGGGCGTCCGCTGGTCGGCATGAGCCAGACGACCTGGTACCGCGACGACGCTTACTACGCGGTCGATTGGCGCAGCAGCGCCGACTTCGCTTCGAGCGGCGTCACCGCCACGCTGGGCGTGCACAACATCGACCTGGCGCTGTCACTGCTAGGTGACTGGCAAGAGGTGCGCGCCATGATCGGCACGCAGAACCACGATATGCAGACCGATGACGCCGCCATCGCCGCCGTCCGCTTCGAGAATGGGGCGATGCTCAGCATCACCAACAGCACCGTCTCGCCTAAAGAAGAAACCTATCTCCGGCTCGACTTCGAGAAGGCCACGGTGGAAGTGCGGTACGTGTACGGCTACAGCAACGATAACTGGCAGTTCAGCATCCCGGCATGGGCGCCGGACCGGGAAAAGCTTATCGCTGCGTCCGCCATCCCCGACGATATCCCCACCAAGCAGGCGACGCAGTTCGCGGCGTTCCTCGACAGCCTGGCGCGCGGCGAGCGTCCCGCTGCCAGCGGTCCGGGCGTGCGGCCCACGCTGGAGTTTATCACGGCGCTGTACAAAGCGGCGATCACGGGCCGTCCGGTGCGGCGCGGCGAGATCACCCAGGCCGACCCGTTTTACGGTGACCTGGGAGGCCGAGGCGCAGGGTGAAGGACGGCTTGCGCCGCCGCGCGCCCGGCCACCCAGCCGGTCGAGAAGGCAGCCTGTAGATTATAACCGCCGGTATCGGCGTCCAGGTCCAGCACTTCGCCGGCGAAATACAGTCCTTTGACCAAGCGCGATTCCAGCGTGTTCGGGTCTACTTCGTGCAAATCTATGCCGCCGGCTGTCACAATCGCGGCGGCGAGCGGCAGGTGACCGGTCACCTCAAGCCGAAAGTCTTTTAGCCACGCGCGCAGCCGTTTGCGCTCGTCGGCGGTGATCTGGTGCGCGGGCCGGTCGGATGCGATGCCGGTCAGGTCGGTGCACACCGGGATGAGTTTGGCCGGCAGCAAGTCCTTAAGCAGCGTGTGAAAGTGTCGCTTGCCGTGCGCGTCGATATCGCGCAGCAGACGCGCGTCGAGCCGGGGCGGGTCGAGCGCGGGTTTCAGGTCAATCGAGAGGGTCACTTTCTGGCCGCCGCGCAGCGCATCGACCACGCGCCCGCTCAACGTGAGAATGACCGGTCCGGAGACGCCGGAGTGCGTGAACAGCATCTCGCCGAACGCCTCCGCCTGTTTTTTGCCGCCCCACCACATCGACACGTTTACGTTGCGCAGGCTCAGCCCTTGCAGGCGCGGCGCGATATCGCCCGCCGTGCGCAGCGGCACCAGGGCCGGCCGCACCGGTGCGATGCTGTGCCCCGCCGCCTGCGCCAGCCGGTAGCCGTCGCCGGTCGAGCCGGTGCCGGGATACGACGCGCCGCCGGTTGCAACAATCACCGCGCCGGCCGTGCAGATTTCGCGCGTCGCCAGCTCCACGCCGGTCGCGCGCCCATCCTCGATCAGCAGCCGCGCGACCGCCGCGCCGGTCCTGATTGCTGCACCCTGGCGCTGTACGTGGCGCGCCAGCGCATCGACTACCGCTTCCGCCGCCTCGCCGGCCGGGAAGACGCGCCCCCCGCGCTCGACGACAGTTTTTACGCCCAGGGTCTCGAAGAAAGCCAGCAGTTCGCCGGTGAAAAATTGGTGAAAAGCGCCGCGCAAAAAGCGCCCGTTTGGGCCGAAGTGCGCAATGAAGTCGCGCAGGGGAGCGACGTTGGTCAGGTTGCAGCGGCCTTTGCCGGTGATGAGGAGTTTTTTGCCGGGGCGGTCCATTTTTTCCAGCAGCAGGGTCGCTGCGCCCAGGCCGGCGGCCTGCCCCGCCGCCATCAGGCCGGCCGCGCCGCCGCCGATCACGATCAGCCGTGTCGTCATGTACCCTCAACAATCATAGCTCCCGGAGTGTTTAACCCACTCCGGGAGCTTTGCCTATTCGCGTTATGTTCGGTTGTTATCGCAGCACGGCGTCTATGTCAAATCGTGGTCATATGCCCGCGCGCGTACTCGATCAGGTTGCGCACGCGCAGCCCCAGGGTTTGAAGGTCGTAGGGTTTGGTCACGTAGTCGATAGCGCCCATCTCCAGGCCGCGCAGCATCTCGTCGCGCTCGTCGCGGACGGTCAGAAAAATGACCGCCGTGTGGCGCGTATCCACACGCTGGCGCATCTGCTTAAAAACTTCGAAGCCGTCTTTGCCCGGCACCAGGATGTCCAACACGGCCACGTCCGGCGGATTGGCCTCGGCAAGCGCCAGCGCTTGGTCGCCATCCGCGGCCAGCATCACCTCGTAGCCCTGCGATTCGAACCAGGTGCGCAAAAGCATGGCGCTGTCCTGGTCGTCCTCCAGAATCAATACCCGCCCTTCAATGTTCTCCATCGTCATCGTCGTGCCTCACTCTTTCGCTGCCTGTTGAACCTTTACATTTAATGTCATCAGCGGCGCTGCAAGGGTCGAACCTTTGGTGCTCTCCACCACGATATAACCCCGCTCGCGGTCCACAAAGCTATAGAACTTTCTGACCTCCTTATTAAAACGCAGGATGGCTTGTTCGGCAACTTGTGGACCGGCTTCCCGGTTGGTGATGAGCACAAAGTTTTCGCCATCCCGATGGCCGATGAAGTCATTTTCGTCGCCCATCTCTTGCGAAACCTCAACGAGTAGGTTGGCGGTGAATACCAGCACGTCGTCGGCAGCGATGAAGTCGTAGCGCTCGCGGAACGCCACGAAGTCGTTGATCGAGATTTCCAGTTTGGCCCAGCCATCCATCCTGGCGAGGCGCTGGACCTGTTCTTGCAGCAGCCGGCCGGTCGGCAGGCGAGTGCGCGGCTCGGTGAGGCCGTCGCGCTCGGTGCGGGCGATGGCATTGCGCACCCGTAATCCTACGATGTCAACGTCGAAGGGTTTGACGATGAAGTCGTCCGCGCCCGCCGCCAAGATATCGTGCTGTATGCCGGCCTCCTCGACCGAGGCGATGAACATCACCGGCACGTGCGCCGTGCGCGGGCGCGCGCGCAGCCATTTCAGAAGTTCGATTCCGGGCGCGTCCGGCAGTTGTGTGCCGGCGAGCACCAGTGAAGGGAGAATTTTCTGGGCAGCGCGGCTGGCCGTGCTTAGACTGTCGGCGGTTTCTACCGCGTAGCCCTGCCGGCTGAAATATTCTTTAAAAGGTTCAATTACATCAACGTCGTCATCAACAATAAGAATACGGTGTCTCTGCCTGCGGGTACTGCTCATAAGCTCCTAATCCAATATAGCCTCCACGCGAAACTGCCCGTCCTCATGTTCCGGCGCGTTGGTGATGATTTGCTCTCGCGGGAACGAGGGTCGTACTTCGTCTTCGCGCATGACGTTTTGCAGCGCCAACACCGAAGCGGTCGGGGAGATGGCCTCGGTGTCGATCTGTTGCAACATCTCGAAGTAATCCAGAATAGCCGAAAGCTGCGCCTGGTAGGTGGTCTTTTCCGCCTCGGTCAGGCTGAGCTTCGCCAGTTCGGCTACGTGTTCCACATCTTGGCGGCTGAGTTTCACGCGATCCTCCAATGTTGTACGCCGTCAATCTGCGCGCATTATAGCACCGTCGGAGATGTGGCGAAAGCAGGTTAGTTAACCCAATTCTAACTTGTCCGGCGCGGGCCTGGCTAATCGAATACGGCTTCCACGCGGCGGCGCCACCTGTGTTATAATGCTCACATATCATTGACTATTGATTTTCGATAAATTCTCAGGGCTGCCATAAAGGGGAGATAGACCGGTGAGTCAGATGTTGAGGCTGTTCATTGCCGTCGAGCTTCCGTCTTCTGTGCTGGCGGCGCTGGCGCGACTCCAGGATGAGCTTGCCGGCGCCGTCCCGCGCGATGTGATGCGCTGGTCGCGCCCGACCGGGATGCACCTGACGCTTAAATTCCTGGGCGACGTGCCATCCGAGCGGCGCGGTGCCGTCGAAGCGGGCATGGCACAGGCACGCGCCCAGCCGCCTTTCACGCTTAGCGCGCGTGGTATAGGCTGCTTCCCCAACTTCAAAAGTCTGCGCGTGGTATGGGTCGGGTTGGCGGGCCAGATGGACGCACTGCACGCGCTCCGTGACACGGTGGAGGCGGCCATTGCGCCGTTGGGATATCCCACTGAAGAGCGCCCTTTCAATCCACACCTGACGCTGGGGCGCGTGCAGCAATCCGCTCCAAAGCGCGCGGTCGCCGAGCTGGGGCAGTACTTGGCCGCCGCAGCCGGTAAGGTGGGCGAACTGGGGCGAATCGATGTGACGGGCATCAGCCTGATGCACAGCGATCTGCGACCCGATGGCGCGATCTATACCCGGTTGAGCCATGTCGATCTGGAGGGAGCCGATGACCGAACGTAAGTATATCATTGCCGTGATCGGCGGGGCCGAGTGCACGCCCAGCGAGGAAATGCAAGCCGCGATGGTCGGGCGCATGGTGGCGGTGCACGGCGCGACGTTGATCTGCGGCGGTCGCGGCGGCGTGATGGAGGCGGCATGCGGCGGCGCGCGCGCCGGCGGCGGTCTGACGGTCGGGGTGCTGCCCGGCAATACGCGCGACGAAGCCAACCCGTATGTCGATGTGCCCATCGTTACCGGCATGGGTGACGCGCGCAATGCGATCATCATCAACTCCGCTGATGCGGTGATCGCAGTCGGCGGCGGCTACGGCACACTCTCGGAGATTGCGTTCGCGCTCAAGCGCGACGTTCCGGTGGTGGGACTGAGCACCTGGAGCGCCGCCGGCGCCCGGCAGGATGAACTGCCGATCATCCAGGTCGGCTCGGCAGAAGAAGCGGTCAAGACGGTGATCGCTATGTTGGAAAGCAAAGCCGGCGAAGTTTCGTCATCCGAATCGGAAATTATCGAAGGATAGATGCAATTCTATGAACTCTACAAACGACCCTATGCACGCGGCTGCGGAGCGCGCCCGCGCTTTGATGGTAAGTGGATATAGTTGATCCGAGGCGATTGTGCTCGCCGTGGGCGAGCCGTTTCTTGGTGAGGTGGACGATGTGCTGTGCCGTGCGGCGACGGCGTTCGGCGGGGGTGTGGGCGGCACGCACGAAGAATTGTGCGGCCTGCTGAGCGGCGGCGTGCTGCTCGTCGGCGCGCGCTGTGGCCGTCTCCGGGCCGATGAGGATTCCGAGTCGTGCCGGGCGCTGGCGGCGCGCTGCCGGGCAAATTTTCTCGCCGCGTTCGGCGCGACGCGCTGCCAGGATTTGCGCGATATGGGGTATGGCTCCGAGGGGATGCCGTGCTCGGCGCTGGCGGCGCAGGCAGCGCGGGTTCTGCTCAAGACGCTGGACGCTTCGTGCTAATCTCATCCAATATCGAGAATTCTGGTATTAAAGCATTAGATTGTGCTCACTCTTTGCCGAATTGTCATTGACTAGACGATGGGCTGGTGCTAGTATTGGGGTACTATTCGCAATGGAAGCCTTAGTGTAGGAGTTAATCGGCGAAAGGTGTGATTTCCGTGGTGATGAATGTGATGGCAGTGGCTCCCGAAGATGAGGATCAGGATTCGGCTTTTTTGGGCATGCAAAGCGAAGCGGGGCGCAAAGCTGAGACAGCCCGGCGCGGACCATGCACCATCCTGGTCGTCGATGACGATACTGATTTTCACCTGTTGATAAAGTTCACGTTTTCGGGCTTGCACGAAGTATACGGTACGCAGACGGTGGATGAAGCGCTCAGTTTCTTGCAGCGCACCCCGGTTGATCTCGTGCTGCTCGACATTAACCTGCCGGGGCGTATGGGGTGGGATTTGCTGGATGCGCTGCGGCAGATGGCTTCGGCCCCGCCCGTCATCGTCGTTACGCAGGACACGCGCTCGGTCGTCAGGAAGCAGGCCGAGCAGTTAGGCGCGGCCAATACTTTCTTCAAACCTATCGTCCCAACGATGCTGCGCCGCTACGGCTTGGCTGTTTTAGATATAAACCGAAACTCCCATTAATTGACATTCACAAACAGAGGGACTTGGGGGCCGGCACAGTGCGCGCGAACTGCGCGCACGAACCTTTTGCCTCTTCTCTGACTCCCGGTTAATAATATACCGTCTGTGGCTTATGCTGCCGGCGCCGCGATTCAGGGAGAGGATTCTTTTATGCAATACGGCAATTTGTGTGGCATCGATAAACCCATCGCGCGGCTGGTGCAGGGCACGGTGATGATCGGTTCGAACCGCCTGGACGAAAGCTTTGCTTTGCTTGACGCGATCTACGAACTGGGCGGCAGTGCTTTCGACACTGCTCATGTCTACGGCAACGGCGACACCGAGCGCACGTTGGGCCGCTGGGTGAACGACCGGGGTCTGCGCGATGAGGTTGTCATCATTACCAAAGGCGCGCACCACAACGCCGACCGCAACTGTGTCACGCCCTACGATATCACCGCGCACCTGCACGACTCGCTTGCCCGGCTTAAGACCGACTATATCGACTTGTACCTACTGCACCGCGACGACCCCGCCGTGCCGGTCGGCCCGATTGTCGAGCGGCTGAACCAGCACCTTGAGGAGGGATTGATCCACGCCTTCGGCGGCTCGAACTGGTCGCACGCGCGCATCAAGGCCGCCAACGACTACGCCGAGGCACACGGCCTGACGCCCTTCGCCGTCAGCAGCCCGCAGTTCAGCCTGGCCGAGATGGTAGAGGAGCCGTGGCCCAACTGCGTCAGCATCGGCGGGCCGAAGGGCGCGGCGGCGCGCGAGTATTACCGGGAAAGCCAGATTGCGCTGTTCACCTGGTCGAGCCTGGCCGGGGGCTTTTTCTCCGGGCGTTTCACGCCCGGCAATCTCGATACGTTCACGTCGGAGCCTGACCTGACCTGCGTCAACTCGTACTGCTATCCCGAAAACTTCGAGCGATTGGCGCGCGCCGGGGCGCTCGCGGCGGCGAAGGGGCTGGCGCTGCCCCAGATTGCGCTGGCGTATGTACTCAGCCAACCCCTGCACATCTTTGCACTGGTGGGCTGCCACACGCCGGACGAGTTTAAAGAAAACATCGCAGCGCTGGCAGTGAGCCTGACGCCGGAGGAAGCCGCATGGTTGGAGCTTAAACGAGAGGAGATGCCGCAATGACGACGGCGGATAAGTTTCGCTGGGGCATTTTGGGCACGGGCAACATTGCCAGGCTGTTTGCGCGTGGCCTCAAGGCGATCCCTGACGCGGCGCTGGTCGCGGTCGGTTCGCGGGCGCAGGCGTCGGCGGATGCGTTCGGCGACGAATTCGGTGTGCCGCGCCGCCATGCCGGTTATGAGGCGCTCGCCGGCGACCCGGAAGTAGACGCGATCTACGTAGCGACTCCGCACAGCCTCCATGCCGAGAATACCTTACTCTGCCTGGACGCCGGCAAGCCGGTAATCTGCGAAAAGCCTTTTGCGATCAACACCATGCAGGCGAAACAGATGGTTGCGCGGGCGCGCGAACGGAAGCTCTTTTTGATGGAGGCAATGTGGACGCGCTTTCTCCCGGCAATGGTGAGGGCGCGCGAACTGCTCGCGGCCGGCGCCATCGGCGAGGTGCGTATGGTGATGGCCGATTTTGGCTTCCGTACCAACTTCAACCCCAAAGGCCGTCTGTTCAACCCCGCGCTCGGCGGCGGCGGGTTGCTCGACGTGGGCGTGTACCCGGTGTCGCTGGCGTCGATGGTGTTCGGCGGGCCGCCCACGCGCATGACCGGCATGGCGACGCTGGGCGCGACCGGCGTCGACGAGCAGGCGTCGATGACGTTGGGATATAAGGACGGGCAGATTGCCGTACTCGCCACCGGCATCAGGACGCAGACGCCGCACATCGCGTACATTCTCGGCGCCGAGGGCCATATCTATTTTCCGCCGCGCTGGTGGCACGCCGCCGCGTTTACGCTTTCGGTCAACGGCAAGGCAGACGAAACTTTCGAACTGCCTTACGAGGGCAACGGCTACAACTACGAGGCGGTCGAGGTGATGGCGTGCGTGCGCGCCGGCCGGCTGGAGAGCGACACCATGCCGCTCGACGAGACGCTGCAAATCATGCAGACGCTCGACGCCATCCGCGCGCAGTGGGGCCTGAAATATCCGATGGAGTAGCCCCGAGAGAAACGACCGCGCGGCGTTATGGGGCGGCGCTTCCCGGAACCGTGATGCGCCCGCTCACATCTTCGAACAGCAGATCGCCCTGCTCCAGGTCGGCGACGAGATCGCAGTCGGGCGGCAGGGTGATTTGCACCCGGCTGCGCGAAGCCGCGCCCAGCACTCGTTTGCGTAAGATCACGATGTAAATGCCCGCTGCATCCTGCTGCGTGGCGACGTCCAGCCCGGCGCTTACGTAGAGGTTCGCGTCGAGCCGGACCGCGCCGCCCGCGCGCCGCCGCACCGTCACGCGGCAGCCGGTCGCTTTGACAAAGACGGTGGTCGGCCCGGCGACCTCGAACTGCTGCGACACCACCTCGCGCGTCAGGCTCGACGGGAGCGCGTTCTTGAGCAACTGCGCCCCGATGCTGACCGCTTTACTAAGCCATTCGGCGGTTTCCTGTTCGGTGCTGTCCTGGTCGGTCATGGGCGTCTCCCGTGTCAGGGGGCGAATTCACGCGAAAGTATAGCTCAGCGCAAAGATCAGCGTCAGGGTCCAGAGCAGGCTGTAATCGAGCGGACGGCGCGCGCGGCGATGTGCGCCGTACAGCACGACCGCAATTACCAGCCCGACGGCAAAGCGCAGGATGCCCAGCGGTTCGCGGTAAGTGGAGAACGGCACGAACGGCATCATGACCGCGCCGGCGAATAGCACGAAGACGTACACGTGCGGCACCTGGCCGGCGCGCAGACTCAGCCAGATATCGCGCGCGCTGCGCCACAGCGCCCACATACTCGGCAGCGCCGCAACCGCCAGCGCAATCGCCGCCAGCACCAGCAGCGACGGCAGCAGCGCCTCGAAGCTGAGGCCCTGCCGCGCCAGGTTTGCCTGTATCGCCGGGTCGGTGCGCGGGTGGCTGATGATGCGCCACACGCCGTTATAGGGGAACCACTCGAAGGGCGTCGCCAGCGCGCCGCCGCTGCCCACGCCAAACGACCCCAGCCACAGCTTTAAGGATATCTGCCACAGCAAAAACGGTCCCACCGCCGCCGCGCCCAGCGCCGCCGCATCGCGCAGACGGCGCGCCGCCAGCCGGTGCAGCAGGTAGCCGCCCACGATGAGGAAGGCGGTTTCTTTGCTCAGGCCGGCCAGCGCAAACAGCGCCGCGCCGAATAGGGGCATGGCGCGCGATGTCCCGGCCTCCCCGGTCTCCATCGCCCAGACGCCCGCCAGCGCCAGACCATACGCCAGCGGCTCGGTGAGGTCCAGGCGGAGCGCGACGAGCGTCCCGCCGAACAGCCCGTAGCTCAGCGCGTACCACCGGCTGACCGAGGCCTGCACGAGCAGCCGTTCCAGCGCATAGACGCCCGCCGGGACTGCGACGACGTTAATCAGCAGCATCGCCCACGGGATCAACGCATCCTGCCCCAGCGCCAGGACGCGCGCCAGCAGCGGGTAAAGGATGCGCTGGTAGCGGTAGGCGGCCACGTCGCAGCGGTTGATGACGCGGTGCGCGTTGGCGGGGTCGCGCGCGATCATGTACGCAAACTGCCCGTCGTAGCCTTCGACCGGTTCACCTTGCGGCGCGCCGGGCAGCGTGGCGTCGCAGTAGTTGCCCAGCGCGATAAACACCGCCGGGTCGCCGCCGTTGACTGCCAGCGTCGCCAGTGCGTAACCGACACACACCAGCAGCACGACGTGCCAGGGCTTTACCGGGAGGGTGTTGTAGCGGGTAGGAATCATCGTTCAGGAAGTCAATCATATTACCCCCGACTGAAGTCGGGGGCTAAGGCTAACTGACGCAATGCGGCGACGCTGGCAACTGGCCGCCGACTTCAGTCGGCGG
Source organism: Anaerolineae bacterium (assembly GCA_016927535.1). Classification (GTDB taxonomy): domain Bacteria; phylum Chloroflexota; class Anaerolineae; order Aggregatilineales; family JAFGMM01; genus JAFGMM01. The sequence continues at coordinate 36,262 of JAFGMM010000007.1, read as the reverse complement.
AACCGGTGGAGTCTGAACTTTGGGCCTTTGCCATCCGTTCGGCGTACTGCTTCTTGTAATATTCCAGGTATTCGCCGGTCTTGATCTTGCGCCACCACCACTCATTCGCCTTGTACCATTCGACCGTCGCCGCCAGCGCGCTCTCGAAAGAAAAGCTGTGCTCGAAGCCCAGGCTGTAGAGCTTGCCGCAGTCCAGCGCATACCGGCCATCGTGTCCGGGCCGGTCTGCCACGAAGCGGATCAGACTCTCCGGTTTGCCCAATATTTGAAGCAGCGCGCGGGTCAGGTCGATGTTGTGCATCTCGTGCTCACCGCCTACGTTGTACGCCTCGCCCGGCTCGCCCTCGTGCAGCACCAGGTCAATTGCCGAGCAGTGATCGTCCACGTACAGCCAGTCGCGCACCTGCATCCCGTCGCCGTAGAGCGGGAGCGGGCGGTCGTCCAGCGCCTCGGTGAGAAAGAAAGGCATCACCTTCTCCGGGTACTGGTACGGGCCAAAGGTGTTTGAGCCGCGCGTGATAACCGTGTTCATCCCATGTGTGATGTGGTACGCGCGCACCATCAATTCGCCGCCGGCCTTGCTTGCAGCATAAGGGCTGTTCGGTTCGAAGGGATCGCCCTCTTTGAAGAAGCCCTCTTTGATGCTGCCGTACACCTCGTCGGTGCTGACTTGGTGGAAGCGCTCGATCCCGGCCTTCAATCCCTCATCGAGCAGCACATACACGCCGAAGCTGTTACTGTGTATGAAAGCGTCCGGGTCCATGATGCTGCGGTCTACGTGGCTTTCGGCGGCGAAGTTTACAATCGTGTCGATGTCGTGTGCAGCGAGCGCGGCGCGGACGGCGGCGCGTTCGGCGATATCGCCATGCACGAAGGCGTAGCGCGGGTTGTCTTCGACCGGCTTCAGGTTATCGAGATTGCCCGCGTAGGTGAGCTTGTCGAACACCGTGACGTTGTAGTCGGGGTATTTGTGGATCATGTAGCGCACGAAGTTGCTGCCGATGAACCCGGCGGCGCCGGTGACGAGCAAGTTTTTCATCTCTTTATCTCTCCTCAAGCTCCTGTTTCCAAGCAGCCCAACGTTATCGCGCAACCGGCGTATACACAACAAACGTATCGCCCAGGTCGCGCACCAGTGCATCAGGCGGGAAGCGCTCCGACCAGACTACGCCGACCCACCAGATATCGCCGATTGCGCCGTTGGCGTTGACCGCAGCCGCCAGCCCCAACGCCAGGCGCAGCCACGCCGGCGCGAACAGCATCAGCGCCATGCAGCCTATCGTGATGAGCGCCAACGGCGCTAAAGCCATGAAGATAAAGTCGTTGCGATACAGGTATGTCTCTTCGGCGGGCGTGGCATAGCACACCATCTTGCGCCAGATAATCCCATAACGAATCTTTTTCACGCCTACCCGCTTCAGCGCGAGAGCGTGGCAAAGCTCGTGCACCGGCATGACGGCGATAACAAGGATCAGCGCGGCAACCAACCCGTAGAATACCGCGCCGCCGAGCACGGGTATTTCCAGAAATGCCAGCGCCAGCGGCGCGCCGATGGCCTCATAAGCAACCCAATACGCCAACATCACGACGGCGGCGGCGAACAGCACTCCAAGCGACGCCGCGACCAAACAAACCCACCGCCGCAGGTTGAGCCTCCAGTCCAGCGCGCTTTCGTAGTTATCGGGTAAAGCAGTAAAAACCGCCATGTCCTTATCTTTATGTTTAACCTTATGTTTATCTTTCACGTCCGTGTAGTGTATACACAACAAACGTATCGCCCAGGTCGCGCGCCAGTGCATCAGGCGGGAAGCGCTTCGCCAAGATAATCATCACCGTCCAGATGTCGCCAATCGCGCCTCCGGCGTTGAACATCACTGCGAGCACCAGCGCCAGCCACACGCTGCCCGGCAGGAGCATCGCCAGCGCCATCCCCCCCACCGTGATAAAAATCAGCGGGGCCAGCGCGCAAAAGATAAAATCGTTGCGGTAGAGATACGCGGGGCCGTCCGGTTCGGCGTAGAGCACCAACCGCTTCGGGATGATGCCGTAGCGCACCCGCGCCACGCCCACCAGTTTAAACGCGATGCCGTGACAAAGCTCGTGCAGCGGAAAAGTGACCACCAGCAGCGCAATCAGCGCAACGATATCCCAGCCCTCCGGGAGGAGCCGCGCGCCCGCCAGGAAGTGCAGGGCGAACGGCGCGCCGGCTGCCTGGTATGCTTGCAAAAAGGCGAGCATCCCCGCGCCGGCCAGCGCCAGCGGAACCAGCGCCGCGACGTTCAGCGCGACCATCAAGCGCCGCGAAGTGAGCGGGTAATAAAGCGCCTGTTCGTAGCCGGCAGGTAGTTCGGTGTATACAGCCATGCGCACACTCTAGCACATGGCGCAAGCGCAGGCAAGATGTGGAGTGCATTGGGCATTCACTGCGTCGATGTCTTAAAATCCGCGGAGAGCACGGCGATTTTTTGAGGTAAAATGTGCTTCGTGGCGTCTATTCCCAGGCAGGAACAATCTCATGGAAGAGAGCATAGAGCACATCGTGCGCGAACCGGAGCCGGGTAAGCGCACGCACGAGATCCCGCTGTTCTTCATGCACGGCGCGTGGCACGGTGCCTGGTGCTGGCGGCAGTTCATGGACGACTTCGTTGCGCGCGGCTACGAGACGCACGCCATCAGTCTGCCGGGACATGGCAGCAGTTCGATGAACCGGGGGCACATCAACCGGTACAGCTTTCAAGACTACGTGGACTGCATGGCCGAGCAGGTCGCCAAGATATCGCCGACGCCGGTTCTCATCGGGCACAGTATGGGCGGCGGCATCATCCAGGCTTATCTATCGGAGCACGCGCCGCCCGCCGCCGTGCTGCTGGCAAGCATACCGGTGCATGGCATCCTGCCGATGATGCTGCGCTCGATTGTCCGGCACTTCGGCGCCATGCTGAAGACGGTGCTCACGTTGAACTTCTACTACTTCGTGGAGACGCCCGAACTGGCGCGCGCGCAGTTCCTCAGCCCGGATACACAGATAGACATTAAGGCGCTGCACACGCAGTTAGTGCGCGAGACGTTTCACCTGGGCACGGCGTTTCGCCTGAATTTCGCACCCAACTTCCACGCCGACCGGGTACGCTCGCCGGTGTTGGTGATCGCCGGCGGCGGCGATGTGCTGTTCTCGGTGGAGGAGGAGCGCCGCACCGCCGACGCGCTCGGCGCGCAGTTCATGGTCTTTGAAGGGCAGGCGCATAACTTGATGATGGAGCCGGCCTGGCGCGAGGTCGCCGGCGCCATCGACCGCTGGCTGAGCGTGGACCTGGAACTGCCGTGAGAGAATAGGGAATCTCACCACAGAGACACAGAAAACACAGAGTTTTATCTTTAGAAAGATTCTCTGCGACCTCTGTGTCTCTGTGGTGATTCTTTCCTTCCCCTTTCCGGGTGAGGCTGCGCGCAGTGTGGTAAAATCGCCGGCTGGCGCTACTCGAAACAGGAGAACCTCCTCAAATGGACGACATGGATAAATATTTCGCGTCAAACCAGGAACTCTGGGATGAGTGGACCGGTATCCACGAGAAATCGGAATTCTACGATCTGCCCGGCTTCAAGGCAGGCCGGCTGGCGCTGGACGCGCTGGAGCGCGCAGAAGTCGGCGACGTGAACGGCAAGACGCTGCTGCACCTGCAATGCCACTTTGGGATGAGCACGCTGTCATGGGCGCGGTTGGGCGCAATCGTCACCGGCGTCGATTTCTCGGAGAAGGCGATCACGCTGGCCCGCTCAATCGGCGAAGAGCTGGGCATCCCGGCGACCTTTGTGCAGGCGAACATCTACGATCTGCCGGCCGTGCTGGACGCGAAAGAAGCGTTCGATATCGTCTTTACTTCGTATGGCGTGCTGTACTGGCTGCCCGATATGCCGGCCTGGGCGAAGGTCGTCGCGCACTTTCTCAAGCCGGGCGGCGTGTTCCATGTCATCGACTCGCATCCCTTCGCACACGTCTTCGACGACGAAGCGCAAGACATGCTGCGCGTGCGCTACCCGTACTTTCACGCGCCGGAACCAATGGAATGGGAGGTCGTCGGCACCTATGCCTCCCCCGAATCCTATACCGAAAAGAACATCGAATACGGCTGGCAGCACAGCCTGGGCGATATCGTCAACGCGCTGACCGACGCCGGGCTGCGGATCGAACACTTGAAAGAATACCCTTACGCTTCGTGGTCCATGTACTCGGCCCTGACGGAAAGGCGCGATGACGGCTTCTGGTGGCTCAAAGAAGGTATGGGCAATATCCCGATGACGTATGCGATCCGGGCGACGAAGTAGCTGCTATCAACAACCCTAGCAAAAGCCCAATCTTTTTAATTCTTAATCAGAAAGGATCTGAACTCATGACTACCGCCAAACCCCAAGTCGCTCCATACGGCGAATGGAAATCACCCATCACATCCGACCTCATCGCCTCTGCATCCATCCGCCTTTTAGAGTTTGTGCTGGACGGCGAAACGATCTACTGGATCGAATCGCGGCCTACCGAGGGCGGGCGCTATGTGCTGGTGCGCCACAATGCCGACGGCAGCACCACCAATATTACTCCCGCGCCCTTCAACGTGCGCACGTGCGTTCACGAGTACGGCGGCAGGCCGGCGCTCATCGACGGCGGCACGGTGTATTTCACCAATTTCGCCGACCAGCGCATCTACAAGCAGGCCGGCCCCGACGCCGCGCCGCAGCCTCTCACACCCGCTGTCGATATCCGCCACGCCGACTTCATCCTCGATAAGGCGCGCGGGCGCCTGATCGCCGTGCGCGAAGACCACACCGGCGAAGGCGAAGCGGTCAACACCCTGGCAGCGGTCGCCATCGACGGCAGCGGCGCGCAAGTGCTCGTCTCCGGCAACGACTTCTACTCGTCGCCGCGCCTCAGCCCGGACGGGACTCGTCTCGCCTATCTCACCTGGAATCACCCTAACCTCCCGTGGGATAATGTCGAGCTGTGGGTTGCGGCGGTCAACGCAGACGGCTCGCTCGGCGCAGCGACGAAGGTCGCGGGCGCGGGCGAATCGATCTTCCAGCCGGAATGGTCGCCCGACGGGGTGCTCTACTTTGTCTCGGACCGGAGCAACTGGTGGAATCTCTACCGCTGGGACGGCGCGCAGGTCGAGCACGTAGTAGCGATGGAGGCGGAGTTCGGCGTGCCGCAGTGGTCTTTCGGCATGACCGCCTACGCCTTTGAGTCGGCAGAGCGCATCATCTGCGCGTACACGCAAAACGGCGCCTGGCGTTTGGCGAGCCTCGATATCAACACGCGCGCCCTGACACCTATCGAGACGCCTTATACGGCTATTTTTAATGTGCGGGCGCTGCCGGGCCGCGCGCTGTTCGAGGGTGCGTCCCCAACCGAGAAAAACGCCTTCGTCGCGCTGGACCTGGCGAGCGGCGAAATCGAGATCCTGCGCCGCGCCAGTACGTTGGAGATCGACCCCGGCTACGTCTCGATTCCCGAAGCCATTGAGTTTCCCACCGAGAACGGCCTGACCGCTTATGCTTTCTTCTACCCGCCCCAGAACAAAGACTTCACCGCGCCGGCGGGCGAACGGCCTCCCCTGCGCGTCGTCAGCCACGGCGGACCGACCGGCGCTACGTATGGCGCGCTGTCCGCCGGGGTCCAGTACTGGACGAGCCGGGGCTTCGCCATCCTGGACGTGAACTACGGCGGCAGCACCGGCTACGGGCGCGCGTACCGGCAGCGGCTCTATGGCGAGTGGGGCGTGGTGGATGTAGACGACTGCATCAACGGCGCGCGCTACCTGGTCGCGCAGGGCCGGGCCGACGACAAGCGCGCGGTTATCCAGGGCGGCAGCGCGGGCGGCTATACGACGCTGTGCGCGCTCACCTTCCGCGATTACTTCAAGGCCGGCGCCAGCTACTTCGGCCTCAGCGAGTTAGAGTTCTTTGTCTACGATACGCACAAGTTCGAGGCGCGCTACCTGGATCAGCTTATCGGACCGTACCCGGCGACGAAAGAGACGTACTACAACCGCTCGCCCATCAACTTCGTCGATCAGCTTTCCTGCCCGGTGATCTTCCTCCAGGGGCTTGAAGACAAGATCGTGCCGCCCAGCCAGGCCGAGATCATGGTCGAGGCGCTGCGCAAGAAAGACATCCCGGTCGCCTACCTGCCGTTCGAGGGCGAGCAGCACGGTTTCCGGCGCGCCGAGAACATCAAGCGTGCGCTTGACGCCGAATTCTATTTTTATGCAAAGGTCTTCGGCTTCGAGCCGGCGGATGGGATCGAGCCGGTCGAGATCGAGAACCTGTAAGCCTGGGCGACAGCTTACAGGACAAATATCTCTCCTCCCTCCCCGCGCGCTCCGGGCCTGCGGGGAGTTTTGAATTCTCTTCCTAACAGGGTACTTCTATGTTACATTATGCTCGGATGGCGGCGTTACTTTAGAACTTCACTAAAAAAAGACACTTGCCTTCAAATGTGGCATAATTTGATCCAGGTGATTAGCAAATTGCCCAATGGGTCAAGTGAGCAACCTATGGAAACACCCGTGCAAAGTTCCTCGTGGCAGCAGCCTGGAGCATCGCGCCGGCCCGGCTTGCGCAGCCTGATCTATTCCTATGACATTCCTCTCTTTATCATGCTCCGGCACTGGCTCAATCCGCGCAATCCTGTCTTTCGCAGTGTTGCTACTCGCCCTATGCCGGTCCCTTCGCTTGAAGGGACCATCTTCACCTCAAGGCGTGTACGCCAGATCATCCGCACCGTCACCGACTGGAGCAGCGCGCTGGGCTGCCTGCTGATGCCGCTCTTTTTCATCGGCCCGTTTCTGCCGTGGTTGTGGCGGCTCCCGACCCTGATATCCACCGGGCCGCTGGTAGCCGGCGAGATCGAAGGCCGCACCTGGTTCACGTTGCGCAGCACCCCCTACAGCACCAAGGAGATCATCCAAGGGCTGCACGCCGGCGGCGTCTACCGCACGGCGTTCATGTGGGCCTATGTCTCCAGTATGCGGCTCGCGGTGGTGGGCCTCCTGGCGATGATTATGCTGATTTTGAGTTGGGCGCCGGCCCGCGACCGTCTGGATGTGACCTTCATCGAGTGGGTTGCTTACCTCCTATGCGCTTTGTACTTCCTGTTGGAGCCGCTCCTCGATATCGCAATTGACGGCATGGTCGGGCTGCTCGGCTCTACGTTTGCCCGCAACCAACTGATGGGGGTGGTCAATGCCGTGCTCCTGCGCGTGGTGCTGTGGGGGCTGCAAATCATGACTTTGATGTTCGTCATGCCGCTCGCCAATGAAACCCTGGCGCCGAAGGTCGCCGGCTCGGCGCCTGCTCTGGTCCTACTGGGGCCGGCCTACGCATTGACTCTGGGTTTTTCTGCAGAAGCGGCCATCATGATGATCGTCGGGCTGACCGTTGCGCGTCTTCTGTTCCTCCAATTTTTGACAGCCGTCACCGCGTGGCGGGCCGAAATCGTCCAGGAGTAGCCGCGCGTGATCGACTTGGACCTGGAAGAATGCCTCATCCGCTGGATGCGGCCCATCGGCCCGGTTTACTACTACGAGTCGGCGCGCAACGCCGGCCCGCGTTTGGTGGGGTGCTGGTGGATTCTCGCCGTCTTTGCCGTGTTGGTAATCGTCGGTGCAATTACCGGGGTGGGGCTGTTTCTTTCCCTGGTTTTGTTCGTGCCGCTGATCGGCTGGGTGTGGCGCATCCAGATCACTTTCGCCGCCACCGACGCCATCGTGCGCGAAGTCGAGAGCAACACCTGGGATACCCTGCGCACCATCCCGCACACCATCGCCGCGCTGATTCGTTCCAAGTATGCCGGGGTGCTCCTGCGCACCCGCACCCAATGTATGCAGTACTTCGCCATGCGGTCGGTGCTCAACTTCGCCTGTGGGATAACGGTCCTCCCCTTCGCCGCCGGCTGGTCGCACCGGATGTACGGCGAACAAGTCGCGCTCCCTCCCAGAACCACTCTCTTGCTCGCGCTTGGCGTCGGCGTGCTGTACATGTTTGCCGAGCCGGTGTTTGACGTCCTCACCGATTCGCTGCTCGGCCTGAGCATCAGCACCTTCGCCCGCAGACGCGATCGGGCAATCACGGTAGGGATCACCGCAAGTATGCTCAGTCTGCTCGGCCAGCTTATCCTGGGCACCCTGCTCGTCCTCGCCATCGCGCCGTCTATCGAGATGATCCCCCCGGCGACGACCATCGCCTGGCAGCAGATGATGTGGGGGTTGGGCGGCGGCCTGCTGTTGGTCGGCAACCCCATGGCCGTGTTGATTGTCATCCCGGTCATAGCCGCCTTGCGCTTCGCGCTGGTGTATGCTTTATTTGGCATCACCACGTGGCGAGCGCGGGCGCTTTAGGATAGATGGAACGCTTCGTTATCAAATGGCTGCAACCGATTGAGCCGATCTATTGCCGCGAGACCGGACGCCGCACGCAGTACGTTGCGTCCCAGACCGCGAGGCGGGCGCGGCGTGGCTGTCTGACCGCCTTGGCGCTGCTCTTCGGTGTAGGGGCGATGCTGGTGTGCGGGTCGGGCGGCGGCGGCATTCCAGACCTGTTCATCGTATTTTTGTTCATCATTATTTTCACCGTCATATTTTGGGGGCCGTTCCTGGTGCCGGTATTGTATCTGATCTTGCGCGTGCGGGTGGTCGCCGTCGCCGGCGATGCCATCGCGCGCGAAGTCGAGGCGCAGACCTGGGATTTGCTGCGCGTGCTGCCCTGGCCCGTCGAAGCGCTCGTACAGACCAAATACGCCGGCGCGCTCGTGCGGGCGCGCCGGTTGTTCTATCAACTCGCCGGGCTGCGCGCAGCGGCGGCGGTGTGGCTGATGACGCTCGGCGTGCCGGCCGTAATCTTTGCCGGCGAGCGCGCGGTCGAACTGTGGTTCGCGGCGGTGCTCGGTCTCATATATTATCTGATTGAAACCCCGCTCGACTTTGCGACCGACGGCGCGCTCGGCGTGCTCGCAAGCACTTTCGCGCGCACCCAGGGCCAGGCGCTCGCGGTGAGTGCGGCGATGAGCGTAGTCGGGATAGGCGGGCAGGTGGCGTTGGATGTGATTCTTATCATGCTGCTCGGCGCTCAAGCGGCGGTGGTTTGCGCCGTCGCGGTCGTCGTTGTGCTCGCGCTGCGTTGTGCATTGCTGCGCGGGCTGCTGGCATTGGCGGCCCGGCGCGCTGCTTGCTTATAATCAGGCGCAGCTACACGATTGAAGGAGTAACCCCTTGAAACTCACCATCGGGCTGGCGCAGATTGCCCCGAAGCTGGGCGACGTGGACGCCAATTTACAAACCCATCTCGACTACATCGACCGGGCGCAGCAGGCCGGCGTTGACCTGCTCTGCTTCCCGGAGCTGTCGCTGACCGGCTACTATCTCAAAGACTTGACTTACGCGGTCGCGACCCAACCCGGCGCCGGCAGCCCGGTCTTTGCGCCGCTGCTCGCCGCGAGCCAGGCGCGCAATATGGATATCGTCGTCGGCTTCGTGGACCGTGACGCGCGCGGGCGCTTCTTCATCGGGGCGGCGTATCTCTCCGGTGGGACGGTGGTGCACGTGCACCACAAGGTCTACCTACCCACTTACACCCTGTTCGACGAGGGTCGCTACTTCGCATGGGGCGATGCGGTGCGCGCGTTCGACACGCGCTTCGGGCGTGTGGGTCTGCTCATCTGCGAGGATTTCTGGCACGTCGGCCCGCCCTATCTACTGTGGCTCGACGGCGCCGACCTCCTGCTGATGCACTCGGCCAGCCCGGCGCGCGGCATCGACGCCGAAGCGCGCCTGAGCAGCGTCCGCTGGGTGGAGATGATGAACCAGGCATACGCCGGCGTGCTCACCAGCTTCGTCACGCACTGCAACCGCGTCGGCTTCGAGGACGGCTTCGCGTTCGGCGGCGGCTCTGCGATGTACGACCCCGATGGCGAATTGATCGTGCAGGGGCCGTACTACGAGGAAGCGCTGGTCACCGCCGCCATCGATACCGATGACCTGCACCGCGCGCGCTACCGGCTGCCGCTGCTCCGCGACGAGCGCACCGGCTTGATGATGCGCGAGATGCAGCGCATTCTATCCAACGGAGGAGGCACCCGATGATCGGGAAGATACACGATATCAAGGCGCACGCCGACGCGAAGCTTATCGTCAACACCGAGCTTGCCCGGAAGATTTTGGTCGCCTTCATTCGTGACGAGGTGATGAAAGTGGGGTTTGAGCGCGCGGTGATCGGCCTCTCCGGCGGCATTGACTCGGCGGCCATCGCTTTCCTCGCCGCCGAAGCGCTCGGCCCGGCGAATGTGTTCGGCCTGCGTCTGCCTTACGAAGCCTCCTCGCAGGACAGCCTGGACGACGCGCAGAAGGTCATCGACGCGCTGGGCATCCCCCACGATACGGTGGACATCACGCCGATGGTCGAGCCGCTGTTCGCGCGCTTTCCCGATATGAACAATATGCGCAAGGGCAACATCATGGCGCGGCAGCGGATGATTATCCTATATGACCAGAGCGAAGCGTTCGGCGGGCTGGTGATCGGCACCGGCAACAAGACCGAAATCCTGCTCGGCTATACCACGCTGCACGGCGATTCCGCCGCCGCTATGCACCCGCTCGGCGACCTGTACAAAACGCAGATGCGCCAGCTTGCCCGCGATATCGGCGTGCCCGATTCGATTTTGACCAAGCCGCCCTCGGCGGATCTGTGGGCCGGCCAGACCGACGAGGCCGAACTCGGCTACACATACGAGAACGTGGACCGGCTGCTCTACCTGCTGGTGGACGAGCGCTACAGCTTGAAAGAGGCGGTCGCGGCCGGCTTCGGCGAGGCTTTCGTTACGGACGTGTGGGCGCGTGTGCAGCGCAATCACTTCAAGCGCGTGCCGCCGCTGGTGTGCAAGATCAGCAAGCGCACCATCGGTCACGACTTCTTGTATTTGCGCGACTGGGGGAAATAACTTTACGCCGGGAGCGCATGAGGTATTAAAAACACTAGCCCCTAGTCCGCTATGGGAGTAGGGGCGCGTTACTTGATTAGGACACTGGTCTGGCCTTGACGAGGGGGTTACGATAATTTGCTATTCTCGCCAAGAAAGCTTTTACTTAACTACGCTGCTCCGCACTTATAAGTTAAAACTCTCCTGGTTCCTATATAACTACCCTCCGTTTATATATACGGTGGCCTACCTTATACCTATAAAAACTCTCAAAATCCAATGAACCTTAACTGTAATCTTGTTCAAATGATATCATCGTTTGCGTGGTTTGACAATAGTCCTAATGTCATACCCGGCGATTTCTAATGGGATTCTCACAATTCGACTCGGTGTATCCAAATAAAGCGCCCGTCGGGTGGACGGGCTTTACACGGCGGCGTTGCCCGCACGATTTCAGGATGCGGCTTGGCTGATGAGCGTGACAAGCTTGTCGATATCGATGGGCGCCGTCTCGACCAGACATTCGGCGGCGTATGCGCGCACCAACAGCAGCCCTACCTGCTGGGCAGCGCTACGCATGGCGCTAAGTTGAGTAAGGATTTGCTGGCAGTCGCGCTCTTCCTCGATCATCCGCTGAATGCCGCGCGCCTGCCCTTCGATGCGCTTGAGCCGCGCGATTAAGTCTTCTTGAACCGGGTTCACGGGTTGCCCTTTTTGTGTGCTCAGATCACGGGTGCGCACACGGCGCACTAACGCGGTTTAGGCGCTCAGAGCGATGGACCACAGCCGGCGCTCGATGCGGCGACTGCGCCGTTGCCGCCCACTACTTTGCTGGCGAACGCCGAGACGCCCTTACGTACATCGACGCTGCCGCAGTTGGGACACTCGACGCTAACCGGTTTGGAGATGCTGCGCACGAACAATTCGAAAGGCGTGCCGCACTCCTGGCATTGATACTCATAAATTGGCATGATTCACCTCCCATTCATCCGGGGCATACTATACCCCGGTAGGGTATATCTGTCAAATCACCCGTCGGAGTCGTCCGGGGTTTTTCCGCCAGAGACGCTTGCATCGGTGTAAAATAAACCCACACGCGAGCGTGGAGCGAAACCCGGTGCCAAGCATAATATTGAAGACCAAACTGTATATCCCACCCCTGCGGCCCGAAGCGGTGCCGCGTCCGCGCCTGCTCCGCCGCCTAGATGACGGGTTGACCTGCAAACTCACCCTCATCTCGGCGCCGGCGGGCTTCGGCAAGACGACGCTGCTCAGCGCGTGGGTGCGCGAGATGCGCGCAGCGTGGGTCTCGCTGGACGAGGGCGATAACGACCTGACGCGCTTTTTGTCCTATCTCGTTGCCGCGTTGGAGGCTTTGCAACCCGGCGCCGGCGCTGCGGCTTTGACGATGCTCCGGTCGCCAAAGCCGCCGATGGAATCGGTGCTGACCGCGCTGATTAACGACATTATCGATATCCAGGCGCCTTTCATCTTCGTGCTCGACGATTATCACACCATCAGCGCCAAGCCGGTCCACGATGCGATGGTGTTTTTGCTCGATCACCTCCCGCCGCCCGGCGACTCCGGCGCGCCGCGCCAGGCGATGCACCTGGTTATCGCTACCCGCGCCGACCCACCCTTGCCGCTGGCGCGCCTGCGTGCACACGGTCATCTCAACGAGCTGCGCGCCGCCGACCTGCGATTTGCGCCGGATGAAGTCGCTGAACTGCTCAACCGCGCCATCGGGCCGGGTCTCGCGGCGGAGGATGTCGCGGCGCTGGCTGCGCGCACCGAGGGCTGGGTCGCGGGGCTGCAGATGGCCGCCATCTCGATGCAGGGGCAAGACCCGGCGCACATGGCCGACTTCATCCGGGCCTTCACCGGCAGTAACCGTTATGTCCTGGACTACTTGGCCGAGGAGGTGTTCCAGCGCCAGCCCGAAAGCCTCCAGACCTTCTTGCTCCAAACCTCGACCCTCGACCGCTTGAGCGGCCCTTTGTGCGACGCAGTATGCGACGCCGCGCCGCACGAAAGCCAGGCCACATTGGAGCACATGGAGCGGACCAATTTGTTTATCGTACCGCTGGACGACCAGCGGCGTTGGTATCGCTATCACCGCCTCTTTGCCGACCTGCTGCGCCAGCGCTTGCACCGGCTGTACCCGGCGCAAGTGCCGGTTCTACACCGCCGCGCCAGCCTATGGTACGAGCGCAACGATTCGGTCGCGCCGGCCATCGAGCATGCGCTGTCTGCCGGGGATTTCGAGCGCGCGGCAGGTCTGATCGACGGGCACGCCGAGATGCTTTGGGGGCACGGCTACCAGGCGACGCTGCTTAAATGGCTCGATGCGCTGCCCGGAGATATGTTGGAGGTACGGCCAGGGCTGTGTATTTATTACGCGATGATGCTCTTTGTAGCCGGTCACCTTGACCGGGCCGAGGCGTATCTGCGGGCCGCCGAGCAAAGCGCGCTCTCCGGCGAGCACCGAGGCATGATCGCTGCCACGCGCGCGTTTATTGCTATGTACCAGGGCGACGTCGCGTCGATCATCCGGTTCGCACAACAGGCGCTCGCGCAATTGCCGGAGCGCAGCGTGGTGTGGCGCAGCAATGCCGCCGTCGTGCTGGGCGACGCCTACAGCCTCAGCGGTGATCTCGAGGCGGCAGTCCAGGCGCAAACCGAGGCTCTGGCCGTGAGCAAGACCATCGGCAACACCGATCTACTGCTGCTTGCTGCGGTCAAGCTGTGCATGCTTTTGTTGGCGCAAGGCCGCTTACGCCAGGTCGCCGAACTGTGTTACCAATACCTGGAGGTCGCCGGAGCGCGCGGCTTCGCGCAGACGGTGCGGGCGGGTGAGCTGTCGTCGATCCTGGCATCTATTCTTTACGAATGGAACCAAATAGACGAGGCGACGCAGTATGCCCGGCGTGGCCTTGCCTTGGCTAAGCGCGGCGATAATATCTCTGCGCTCGGTCTGAGCTACCTGGTTTTGGGCCGGGTGCTGTTGGCGGCGGGCGATATGGCCGGCGCAGTGCAAACCTTGCATGATTTGGATGTGATGGTCGAGCATGCCGATTTGCCCAGTTGGTTGGTGGGCGGCAATGCGGCCTGGCGTGCTCAGATTTGGGGTATCCAGGGCCGCTTTGATGACGCTTTGCAGTTATTCGAGTCGTTTGGCGTCGGCGCGGACGACGATTTCAGCTATGCACGGCAAGATTTCTATCTGGCGCTGGCCGGGCTGCTGGTCGACCAGGGCGACCCGGACAAGGCGCTGCGCCTGTTGGCGCGCCTGTTGGCGGTCGTGGAGGGGGCGGGCGCGGTGGGGCGCTTGGTCCGGGTCTTGACGCTGCAAGGCTTGGCGTTGCAAGCGCAGGGCCACGAGACCGAAGCGCTGGCGGCTCTAGGGCGCGCGCTCGACCTGGCCGAGCCGGGCGGCTATGCGCGTGTCTTCATCGACGGCGGCGATGCCAGGCCGTTGCTGCGCAAGGCCGCCGCGCATGGAAATGCATATGCGCGTAAGGTTCTTGGAGCAGTCGGCGAATCGGAGCCGTCCGCCTCCGCGCCCGAACAGCCGCCCATCGATCCGCTCAGTGCGCGCGAGTTGGAGATACTGCGGCTCTTGAATACGCACCTTTCCAGCGCCGAGATTGCCGGCGAACTCGTGATCTCGGTGAACACGGTCCGAACCCACATCAAGAACATCTACAGCAAGCTCGGCGTCCACGGGCGTACCGAAGCGGTCGAGCAGGCAGAAGCGCTGGACCTGCTCTGAAAACTGCCCTCACCTACCCCAATCACCCATTTTAGGGGATGACAACTCACCCAGGCCGCGTCTATGCTTTGAGCAGTGTTTTAGTATGCGGACGAGGTGAGGCATGGCCGACGAGCCGGTATATGACAGACCGGGCGTCTATGAAATCCGGGTGAAGGGGCATCTCGACGAACAGTGGTCGGTTTGGTTTGACGGTCTCACCCTCGCGCAGTGCCCGGACGACGTGACGTGTATGACCGGCGTCGTGGCCGATCAGGCGGCTTTACACGGGCTGCTCTGCAAGATTCGTGATATAGGGCTGCCGCTGCTTTCCCTCAACCGTACAGGAGAGAAAATCACATGAGTACAAAGGCGAATGAACAAACCCGCGCTCCGCATCTCGGTCTGGCCCAGGTCGTAATCAGGAACATCATCTTTGTCGCCGTCCAGGGAGGGATACTGTTTGCCTCGGCGGGCCGCCTGGATTGGGGGATAGCATGGGTATTCTTGATCGTGCACGGCGTCGTCGTGTTGATCCCTATGCTGGTCATCGACCCAGACTTGGCGGTAGAGCGCGTCCGGGTCAAAGAAAATGTCAAAGGTTGGGACAAAGCGCTTACCATTGTGATGGGGCCGTTGATGTTCGCCATCCTGATCGTCGCCGGGTTGGATCAGCGCAACGGCTGGTCGCCGGAGGTGTCGCTTGCGGTGCCGGTGGGCGGGCTGGTCGTGCTGGCGCTGAGCTATGTGCTGACTGCCTGGGCGATGGCATCGAACAAGTTCTTTGCGCGTTTCGTCCGCATCCAAAAAGACCGGGGCCACACCGTAGCATCCGGCGGGCCATATCGCTATGTGCGCCATCCCGGCTATGTGGCGATGGTCGCGCTGCACGTAGCGATGCCGCTGGCGCTTGGCTCGCTGTGGGCGCTGGTTCCGGGGGGGCTGGTGGTGCTGCTCATTATCCTGCGCACGGCGCTTGAGGATAAGATGCTGCGCGAGGAACTGGACGGCTACACCGATTACGCGCGCCGGGTCCGCTACCGGCTGCTGCTCGGTGTTTGGTGATCGCCGCGCGTAAGTTGCCTTTTAATAAATAGGAGGCGAGAATGAGTGCATATACATCTGACGACCAATCAACTAAAGAAGCCCAGGCCGGTAGCAACCTGCAGTTGAAAATCCTGGCGAGGTTTATCATCTCCCTGGTAGTTTTGAGCGCTGTCTTGTTCGGTCTGGCCGGCCGCCTGGACTGGGTGATGGGCTGGGTTACCATCGTTGCTTACGGCGTGGTCTATGTGATCGTCATATTGGCCGTCCCGGTCGGGAGGGAATTGGCCGAAGAGCGGACGATGCCCAAAGCGGATACGCCCTGGTGGGATAAACTCATCGCTACGCTCGGCAGTCTTGTCACGCCGTTGGGCTATCTGGTGGTGGCCGGGCTGGACCAGCGCAATGGGTGGACGGTAGCCGATATCCCCTTGTGGCTCCAGGTAGCCGGGGTGGTCGCGCTGGTGCTGGGGCTTCTGTTCGCGTCGTGGGCGGTGGCAGAGAATCGCTTCTATGCGCGCTATGTGCGCATCCAGAAGGAGCGCGGGCACACGGCCGTCACCAGTGGTCCTTACCGTTTCATACGCCATCCCGGCTACGTCGGGACGATGGTGATGAGCCTCGGTATACCGCTGGCGCTCGGTTCGCTGTGGGCGCTGGCGCTGGGTGCGCTGTTCGGTGTGGCTATGGTCATCCGCACCGCGCTTGAGGACCGGTATTTACAGGCCAACCTGCCCGGCTACAAGGACTACGCCCAGCTTGTGCGCTACCGGCTGCTGCCGGGCATCTGGTAAGGTTAGGCGAGGAGGTCTATGAAGATTACAGGCAACAGATCTTTTGCGCAGGCGGCGGAATCGTCGCGTGTGGCTCTGGAAGTCCCTCCCCCGCCATGACACGGCGAGGGGGGATACTTCGTAAGGGGGTGAGGGGTGCTTGTCAAGGATGTTGTTGGCGAACCCCCTCTATCCCTAACCCTTTCTCCCACAAGGGGAGAAAGGGAGCCAGAATCATGCTGAATCACGCGCGTTTTCCCCCTCTCCCCAGCGTGGGAGAGGGGCCAGGGGTGAGGGGGAGCAAGTTCGCCAACAGTATCGTCAAGTAATTCGCTGACAACCTTTGCTTACACCCCATATATACGACTTTTTGTGCAAAACACGGTATATGTGGTAAATATAACTTTTGTCGTATGTTTAAACTGCTGATTTCGGAGCCCATCCAGGGCTTTTACTTTGTTTACGAAATCCGCTACGAAGAAAGGTTTTGTAATGGAAGCAACGCAAAGCG
Organism: Anaerolineae bacterium; assembly: GCA_016927535.1. Classification (GTDB taxonomy): domain Bacteria; phylum Chloroflexota; class Anaerolineae; order Aggregatilineales; family JAFGMM01; genus JAFGMM01. The sequence goes on along the minus strand of JAFGMM010000007.1, from coordinate 19,223 downwards.
CCGAAGGCGGGGTCACGCTCAGCCGCGACCTACGCCTTTTTGATATCACCATGATCGGCGTCGGTGCAATGATCGGCGCCGGTATTTTTGTGCTGACCGGCGCCGCCGCCGGCGCAGCAGGACCGGCGCTGATCCTGGCTTTTATGCTCAACGGTATCGTGACGACCTTCACCGCCATGGCTTACGCCGAGCTTGGCTCAGCGTACCCGGAGGCGGGCGGCGGCTACCTGTGGGTAAAAGAAGGGCTGGGCGGCGCGCAGGGATTCCTTTCTGGCTGGATGAGCTGGTTTGCGCACGTGGTCGCCGGGAGTCTGTACGGTCTGGGGTTTGGACATTTTGCCAGCGAACTCTGGCGCATGGCCGGCCTGCCGGATTTCGGCATGAGCCAGGCGCTCATGGCGCATATCTTTATGACGATTATTGTCATTCTTTTTACGTATCTAAATTATCTCGGCGCTTCTGAGACCGGCACGGTGGGGAACGTCATCACCATCGCAAAGGTTATCATCCTGGGCGCGTTTGTGGTCTTCGGCATCGCAGCGCTGGGCAATACGCCGAACTGGCAGAGCCGCTTTACCGAGGGCTTCCTGCCGAACGGCGCCGGCGGCATCTTCGCGGCGATGGGCCTGACCTTCATCGCATTTGAGGGTTACGAGATCATCGCGCAGTCGGGCGAGGAGGTAATGAACCCGATGCGCAACATCCCGCGCGCCATCCTCATGTCGATTGCGGTCGTGGTGGTTATCTATGTCGCAGTGGCGTTCGTGTCGATTGCGGCCATCCAGGTGCCCGACGATTTCGAGATGCCGCTCGTCGAGAACGCAGAGGGCGAGATGGTCCCGGTCATCGAACTGGCGGAGGGCGAGGAACTGCGCACTTACCAGTATCTCGGCTTACAGGGCGAGGTAGCGGTAGTTCGCGCCGCCGAACAGCTTATGCCGTTCGGCGCGATTTTGCTGCTCATCAGTGGTCTGGCGTCTACCATGTCGGCGCTGAACGCGACGACCTATTCCTCGTCGCGCGTGTCCTTTGCGATGGGACGCGATAAGAACTTGCCCGATTCGTTTGCCCACATCGACCCCAGGCGGCACACCCCGGTAATCGCGGTGATCGCGTCCGGCGCACTGATGATCTTCCTGGCGTGGGCACTGACCGGGATCGAGACGGTGGCGAGCGCCGCCGACATCATGTTCTTGCTGCTGTTCTTGCAGGTCAATGTCGCGTTGATGACGCTGCGCCACAAAATGCCCACGATGAAGCGCGGCTTCATCGTGCCCCTGTTCCCGTGGGTGCCGCTCATCGGCATCGTCTCGAATATCGCGCTGGCGGCTTACCTGGTGCTGGGCTACAACCAGACTGCCGGCTTGGTGACCATCGGCTGGGTCGGAGGTGGCTTGCTGCTCTATTATGCTTACTTCGTGCGCAAGGAGCAGATCGAAAAACCGTCCGAGATTCTCCACGAGGAGGTGTTGGTCTCGCGCGATTACTCGGTGATGGTGCCGGTGGCGACCGAAGACCAGGCGCGCGTCCTGGGCGACATCGGCGCGAAGATCGCGGCGGATCGGAGCGGCGAGGTGATGGCGCTGCACGTGGCGACCGTGCCGCAGCAGCTTTCGCTGGCAGATGGGCGTGTGTTCATCAAAGAAGGACGCCGGCAACTGCTGGAGCGGGTCATCGAACAGGCCGAGGCGCACGAGGTGCCGGTCCACACCATGATCCGGCTGAGCCGCAAGGTGGCCGACGCGATTGACCGCACCGTGACCGAGAACGCGACGAACCTGGTTGTGCTGGGCTGGCCCGGCCAGACCAACACGTCTAACCGCGTTTTTGGCAGTGTGATCGACCCGATTGTCGATAACCCGCCGACCGATATTGCGCTGGTGCGTTACCGCGAGCCGGCGCGCTTGCCGTGCAGCATCCTGGTGGCGGTGGCCGGCGGCCTGAACAGCCGGCACGCGGTGCGGCTGGCGGTGTCGCTGGCGCGGCAGACCCGGTGTGCGCCGGCGGCGTCGGATGGCGCCGGGCCGCCGCCGGTGAAGGTGGTGTTGTATCACGTGACGCCGCCGGGTGCGCCCGAATCGGAGCGGGTGCGCGCCGCCAAAACGCTGTCGTATGCTCGCAACGGCGTAGATTATCCTTATGTCGAGGAGCGCCTGGTAGAAGCGCCCAACCCGTTCGATGCGCTGCTGGACGAGGCGGCCAACCATGATATGGTGGTCGTCGGCGCGAGCGAGGAACCGCTGTTCCGCAACATCTTGTTTGGGAGCTTGCCGGAGCAGTTGGCGCGCGAGGCGCCGGTGACGGTGATCGTGGTGAAGCGGCACAGCGGCCCGATCCATCGCTTCCTGCGCCAGACCGTGCTGGAGCCGTCGTCGGGCGAGCGCGTGACCAACGGCAGGTAGTCTGCGCAAAGTTTCTTGACATCTCTTTTCCGAGCAAGAATATAATCGGCATTAAAGGCACAGTATATTGTAAAGACTGTGCCTTTGTGTCGTATATGTTGAGATTTGTAAGGATTTGTGGCTATATTTTGAGAATGAGGTTATGGTTATCTGCGCCGATAATCTGGCTAATCTCCGAGGGGATTTCATGCAGCCTTTGTTGACCTACGTTCAAATCAGTGATACCCACATTGGCCCTACCCGCGATTTTCAACTAGACGGCAGCCCAACTTTCCCATATCTCGAGCGATTGGTCTGCATTATCAATTCGCTTCCCGCTCAACCTGATTTCGTTATTCATACCGGTGATATTGCAAACGAACCGGACGCTGAATCTTACCGGGTTGCAGCGTCGCTGTTTTCCCGGCTTCGAGCGCCGGTCTACTACCTCTGCGGCAACCACGACCGGCCCGATATGATCCGCCAGTATATGGCGATGCTTCTCAATATCAGCGACGTACCGGCAGGCGCGCCGCTGTGCTATGCCTTCGAGGTGGAAGGCGAGCATTTCTTGGCGTTGGATACATCGGAGCCGTCGATTGACCCGCGCGGGCGCTTGGGCGACGATCAGCTTGAGCGGCTGCACGCCGAATGTACGCCGGATGGCCCGCCGCTGACGGTGTTTATGCATCACCCGCCGTTCCCGGTCAATTCGCCCTGGGCCGACCGTAATCTGCTGCTGGAAAACGGCGAGGCGGTGCATCAAGCGTTGCTGCCGGCGCGCGAACGGCTGCGCGGTGTGTTCTTTGGACACCTGCACCGGAGCTGCCAGTTTGTGCGCGACGGCATTACTTATACCGGCGCATCGAGCACGACCGCCTCGCAGATGGTATGGATGCCGTGGGAAGATTTTTACATTGATAAAGTGAATAGTTTACCCTCTTATAATATTACTCAATACTTTAGCGATTATGTGCATAGCACACAATATACCTTTACTTTTTGATGCGCGGGTTCTTTGTGTAGTCAGTCACGAAAACTACCCACTAAATACCTTCACCGACCCACCCACGCGCCAGGTCATAATAGCGCCTCTCCACACGCAGAAGCTTGAACAACAAAAAGAAAGCAAGCAATCCAACCAACACCGCTGTAAGGCTTTGAAACGCAGCAGCAGCCTTACCCATTGTCATCCTCCTGCACAGCCTCGCAGCCGGCTTGGGTCTCCATCATCTCTTCCATCAACTTACGGTTACGCTTTTGTGCACGCAGCAACGCGAACAGCAGCATAATCGCAAGGAGCGCCAGGAAACTCGTACCAATAGCCTCGGAAAAAACCGGCGAGCTATCGGCAGCATACCCGACGCCGCCCATGCCCGACATATTAATACTGGGCCTCGCGCCTTCGTTTGGTCGCTCGGACATTTTTTCTCCTTCAGATAAGATCTTTAACCGCGAGTAACCTTGATGCACTAAAGTTCCTCAAGCTCCGGGTAAACGCGCCGGAGCGCTTCGACGACCTGCGCTTTGTAAGAGTGAGCGGCTGCTTCGCTGTAGGCCTCAAAGCGCAGGCTCAGCACCTCCTCGGTGCCGGAGGCGCGCAGCAGCCCCCAACCATCCTCGAACAGCACGCGCACGCCGTCCACATCGACGACCGGGTACTTTGCTGCGAACGCCTCTTTCACCGCCGCGATGATAGGCGCTTTCTTGGCGTCCGGGCAGTAGGGGCGGTATTCGGGCGTGAGGTACATTTGGGGTAACGCAGCGATCTGCTCGGAGAGCGCGCCGCCCGTGAGCGAAAGCATCTCCGCCACGCGCCCCGCCGCGTAAATGCCGTCGTCGAAGCCAAAGTAGCGGTCGCCGAAGAACATATGCCCGCTGCTCTCGCCGCCGAGGAGGGCAGCCTCCGCACGCATCTTGGCGCGCACCCGCGCATAGCCCGACTGCCACATAACCGGTCGCCCGCCGGCGCTGCGCACCACATCGAAAAGGACCTGGCTGGAAAGCACATCGGCGACCACCGCCGCGCCCGGATAGCGCGCCACGACCGGTTTTATCAGCCAGGCCAACAGCCGGTCGGCGCTGATAAGCTGCCCTTTCTCATCGACCACGCCCACGCGGTCGGCGTCCCCGTCGAAAGCGACGCCCAGGTCGGCGCCGACCTCCAGCACTTTGGCTTGCAGGTCGCGCATGTTGGCGGCTTTCTCCGGGTTGGGGTGGTGGTTGGGAAAGTCGCTGTCAAGCTCACAGAACTGCGCGATGACCTCGTGGCCCATCATGGTAAGCAACTGCGGGCCATAAGGCCCCCCCATCCCGTTGCCGGCATCCACCACGATCTTAAGCCGGCGTCCGGCCGGCCAGAACCCGCCCACCAACTGCGTGATGTAAACCTGGTTTACGTCGTCAATATCCTGGCGCGCGCCGCTGCCATCGACGAAATCCTGCGCTTCGACGCGCCGGTGCATCGCCTTGATCGTATCGCCGTAGAGCGCTTCGCGGCCCACGGTCAGCTTGATGCCGTTGTATTCTTTAGTCAAATGGCTGGCGGTGACCATCACGCCGCCCGCGTCGAGGCGCGCGGCCTGGTGATAGAGTACGGGTGTGGCGACCAAGCCGATGTTGAGCACGTGGCAGCCCGACTCCACAAAGCCTCGACACAGGGCGTCCGCCATTCCGGCGGAGGTGGGGCGCAGGTCATAGCCGACGACGACGCGGTGGGTGTTCCTTTCCTTAATAAGGTACGACGCAAACGCCCGCGCCACCTGGTACGCTGTATCTGCGTCGATATCGACGCCGGCTTTACCCCGGATGTCGTAAGTGCGAAAGATGTTTGCCTTGACCATGATTCCTGTTCCTACTTCTTAATCGGCTTCTCAACGGTGGACTGTTCGGTATAAAACAACGTATCGTCGGGGATATCGCGCGTGGCATTGGTGAACGGGCCGACGACCGCGCGCTGCCCAACCTTGACGCCGGGCATGGTGCCGGACTGGATGCCGATGAAGGCGTCGCGCCCAACCACCGCGCCGAATTTATCGCGCCCGGTGTTGATGCGTTCGCCCTTGACCGTCGTCTTGACAAAGCCCTTATCCCAGCGCAGGTTGGCGGTGATGCAGCCCGCCGAGAAGTTGACGTTTTCGTCGAAGACCGAATCGAGCACGACCGCACGGTGAAGCTGGCAGCCGGCAGCCAGGTAGCTGCGCGCCACCTCCGAGACGTGGCCGACGACGCAGCGCGGGCCGACCAGCGACTCGCGGACCAGCGCACCGTTCCCAACGATAGCCCCTTCGCCGATGTAGGCCGGCCCCATGACCGACGCGCCGTGGAAGATGCGCGCGCCCGGCGCAATGACCACGTTGCCCCGGATGAGTGCGCTGTCGGCGACGAAGGCGTCAGGCGAAATGTGCTGGCCTTCGATGCTTTCAAGGTAGAAGTTCATGACTTCGAGCACGTGCCAGGGGAATTTCACCGCCAGCCACGGGCCGCTGTAGCGCACCACCTCATAGCGCAGCCGGGCCATCTGCTTGCTCATCGCAAATTCGTAGTGGTCGTCGGCGGCGTGCCCGCTTGCGTACAGCGCGTGGATTTCTTCCAGCAGGGCGCGCGGGCTGCGGTGCAGGTGCGCGACGAAGCTCACCAGGTCGCTGGGTTCGTTGCCGGCGCCCGGCTTCTCGACAAGACCGGTGATGCGCCCGTCGCCCTCGACGGTCAGGTAACCGCCGGGGAAGTACTCGGTCACCTGGTAGCCGGCCAGAAAAGAATCGGCGCCGCCTTCCCGGTGCTTTTGGAGCATCACCTTGTGCACACTATCGTCTACGACGTCGTGCGCCTGGGTGACGTAGATAGGGGGATAGTCGCGCGCCTTGAGGTAATTCTCGGCCCTCAAGATCGCGTCGCCCATGCCGATGGGCTGGGGCTGCACGACCACCTCGACGCCGAGACTGGCGCCGGATAGCGCCTTGCGCAGCAGCGCCGCATTTTCGGGGTTCGCAATGACGACCGCCTCGGTGTAGCCAAGCCGGGCGAAGGCGGCGAGGTGGCGCCCGATCAAGGTGTGCAGTTGACCGGTCTCCGGGTCTGCGGCGATCTGGAGCAAGGATTTGTCGCTGAGCGGCCACAGACGGGAACTGGCGCCGCCGGCAAGTACGATCAAGATGGGGTATTGGCTCATCGAGAGGCGTCTCCTTATGTAATACCAAAGGACAAAGACGAATTTAACAGATACGACTATTGTAAGAGCATGCGCGAATTGCGACAAAGGACAACGAAAGTATGAGACGTGTTGGTCCAGGGTGATAGAAGGCTAAGTTTACCGCACAAAGTGCGGGGAGGCAAGCGGTTTGTAATACACAAAAAATCACTCCTGTTTACAAAAGGCGGGATGCACGGGTTTTAAATATCCCTAGAATAAGAGCAAATAATATGAGCAATCGCAAAGGTTTGTAGAATCTCCAAGTTTTTTGACGGAGAATGGAACGGGATGAACATGACAGACACAACCGAGTGGGTAAGTTTGGGCGAAGCGGCGAAGATATTGGGCGTACACCCTGCGACGGTGCGCAACTGGGCGGATCGCGGTGAGCTACCGTTCCGGCGCACGCCGGGCGGGCACCGGCGATTCCGGCGGCTTGATCTGCTGCAATGGGCGGCGTCGCAGCACTCGACGCAGCCGGCCGAGGCGCAAATCATCGTGCAGAGCGCGATGGGGCGCATCCTCATGGAGATGATGGATGAAGGGCAGCTTTCCAGCCAGGGATGGTATGCCAAACTCAGCCGCGACGCGCGCGAAACGCTGCGCTCAAAGGTCCGGCGCCTGATGGACGCGCTGCTGTACCATCTCGCCAGCACCACAAGCAGCAATCACGGCAGCTCGCCCAGCACAGCGGTTGAAGTCGGCTACGACTATGCGGCGCTGATGCAAAAGTATGGGCTGAGCCTGGTGGATGCGGTGCGCGGGTTTGCCTTCTTCCATCACTTCGTGATCGATGCGGTGATCCAGTTATCCGAGACCACCAGCCCACGCAGTGCCTCGGAATGGGGCGATCTGCTGCGGCAGGTGTACACATTCACCGACGAGGTTCTACTGGCCGTGATCGAGCGCTACGAGCGCAACAAGCTGTAGGGTTGTACAATAAATCTTCCATTGGAACCCTACATGCATGCTCCAGCAACGCGGCACGGTTTGTGCTGTATAATAAGAGCATGACCTTTGGTTTGTAACAAACCGGTTTTGGGATACAATATCGGTGTTAACATGACTTATTGGATAAACAGGATCGCGCTCCGATGAGCGAGTTTGCAGAATGGATCAAGATACATAAAGACGCACTCATCGCCGCCGCAACGGACAAGATGGTGTGCAGCGATACGCTGCGGTCGCAGGTCGAGGAAGTCGAAGAGTCGGTAGCCGACTTCTTCAAGGCTTTCGGCAAAGCGGTGGAGTACGACAACCCCCGCATTCTCAACGCCATCCTGGTAGACTGGATCGAAGCCAGGCCGGTACCCACGCATGACGAAGGGGAAACGAGTGGGCTGCTGCCGGCGCTTTCTACGCTGAAAGAGGCGCTTTGGGAGCAAATTATTGCAAGCGGTGGCCCGGACACCATCGCGTACATCCAGGAGACCGAGCGAATCTTCACCGAAGCGACGCATTACCTGGCTTCGTTGGAGTCTGAGGCGCTGCTCAGTTATGTGCGCGCCGACTTGGAGAAGGCAAAGAACAACCTCCTGCGCCTGGACAAACGCAAGTCGGATTTCATCGCGGTAGCCGCGCACGAACTGAAAACCCCGCTGACTCTCATCGAGGGCTACAACAACATGCTCAATGCGCAGTTCCCCGCCGACAAACACCCCGATGTCGCGCTGCTGATGGATGGCATCGCAAAAGGCGCCGGGCGACTGCGCGAAATTATCCAGGACATGATCGACGTGTCGATGATCGACATGTCGTTGATTAAGCTGCATTTCCAGCCGGTATGGATTCAACGACTGATCGATGCGGTGCAGTTCGACCTGCGCGAAAAGCTCCAAATGCGCCGGATTGACCTAATCGTCGAACGGGACAAAATTCCTACCCTGCCGACCTACGCCGACCCAGAACGCCTCTACCAAGTGTTTTCCAAGATCGTCTCGAACGCCATCAAATACACGCCTGACGGCGGCGTAATTACCGTCTCTGCAAACGAACTGCCGGGGTTTGTCGATGTCACCGTCACCGACAACGGCATCGGCATCGAACCGGAGAAACTGACGCTGATTTTCGAGAAGTTCTCCTCCCAGACCGAGGTCGCCAACCATTCCAGCGGCAAAGTGAAGTTTAAGGGCAGCGGACCGGGGCTTGGTCTGGCAATTGCGAAGGGCCTCGTGGAAGCGCACGGCGGCACCATCTGGGCCGAGAGCGAAGGCTACGATGAGGAACGATGCCCCGGCAGCACCTTCCATATTATGGTGCCGGTGCGCAGCGCGCCATCGGAAGATCACATGGCGACGCTGTTCGCGCAGCCTAACTCGAACTAGCGCAGGATGCGGTATAATTCCCCTTGTTTGGTCTCATGCAACAGGATACAGGAGAAGAATTTGCCCATGAGCAAACCAGTGGCATTGTATTACCAAGATACCGGCGCGCTGATCACAAACCTGAACGAACTGCAATTCGATATCTTGACCTATTACCTGAACCTAGCCGGTGAGAACACCGAGCAGCCGGATAACCACAAAGTCAATCGCCTTATGCTGGATGTCATCGAGCGCGAAGCCCAACGTTTTACCGCCGAAGGGCAAAACTTGCCTAAGTTGGGCAACTTGGAGCGCGGCGCACGCTCCGAAGAACGGGCAATTCATATGCACAGGCTCGTCGATATCATTCGCGGGGCGATGGACGAAGACCAGACCGAAATTTTGATGCGCTGGGAAGAGGGTTAAATCAATTACTAAGAATCTGTCGAACACGTTTCCCGCCGGCCTGGCCGCCGAAAGAGGGTTCCTGGTCGGCGTCGAGGTTTACAACGTTCCCTCGACGTTGAATGTCGAGGACTCGTTGGAGGAGCTGGCGCTGCTGGCCGATACGGCCGGCGTGCAGGTGATAGGGCAAACCAGCCAGAATCTATCACGCATCGACCCGGCGACGTTCATCGGGTCGGGCAAGGCCGAGGAGATCAAGCTTCTGATCGAGGAACTGGATATCAATACGGTGATCTTCGACGACGAACTGTCGCCGCGCCACCAGCGCGAACTGGAGAAGCTTTTCGGCGAGAACGTCAAGGTACTGGACCGTTCGGCCCTGATCTTGGATATCTTCGCGCAGCACGCCCGCACGCGCGAGGGTGCGCTCCAGGTAGAACTGGCGCAGTACGAATATCGCCTGCCGCGCCTGACCCGCCAGTGGGAACACCTGGCGCGGCAGGCCGGCGGCGCAGCAGGGCGCGCCGGCACCGGCGGCGCCGGGCTGCGCGGCCCCGGCGAGACGCAGCTTGAGACCGATCGGCAAGACATCCGGCGGCGCATTGCGCGGCTCAAACGCGAGTTAGAGGATGTGCGGGCACACCGGGCGCGCCACCGTAAACAGCGCGCCCGCGAGGGTATCCCGGTCGCGGCGCTGGTGGGCTACACCAACGCCGGCAAATCGACGCTGCTCAACGCGCTGACCGACGCCGGGGTCTACGTAGCGGACCGGCTTTTTGCCACGCTCGACCCCACCACGCGCCGGATCACGCTGCCCGGTGGCCGCGAAATCTTGATAACCGACACGGTTGGGTTTATCCAGAAGCTACCGACGACGCTGGTTGTGGCCTTCCGCGCCACGCTGGAGGAAATCGGCGAGGCGGATCTGCTGCTGCACGTGGTGGACGTTACGCATCCCAATGCGCAAGAGCAGGCCGAAACGGTTGAGGAAACCCTGGCCGAGATTAACGTGCAGGGACAGCCGATCCTGGTGATCCTGAATAAGATCGACTTGCTGGATTCATCCGAGATCGCCGCCATCGAACAGGAATGGGCGCAGGAATACGGCCAAGTGGTCAGCGTCAGCGCGCGCAGCGGCCAGGGACTAGACGAACTGGCGGCGCGCCTTGAGACGATGCTGGCGAGCACACTGTCCATCGTCGAGGTCGAGATTCCTTATGCGCGCGGCGATTTATTCGCGGAGGTCAAACGCGCCGGGACGATAGTATACGAGGAACATACCGAAACCGGGTTCAGGCTGCGGGCGCGGGTTGACGAACAGTTGTCTGCATTGTTGGAACCGTTCCGAAGCGACATCGACCACGACGCCGAAGCGTCAGTATCCCAGGAGGACGCGCCATGAGCGACGAACCCCAGAGATCGCTTAGTCGGGCAGCGCGGCTGTCGGAGTTTCTCAATGCCCGCATCGACTGGTTGTCAAATTTTCTGTCAAAGTATCGCGGCATCCCGATGATGCTAGCTGTGCTCTTGATCGCCTTGAATCTGTTCCTGGTCATCCTCGACAGCCTGACTCAAGGCACGGTGCCGCTCCTGGTTTTCCTGGTCTCGACCAACTGTTGTTTGCACCTGGGGCTGATCATTGGGTTTGTGGGCATTCTGCTCGCCGAGCCGCTGGGCAGAGGTTGACGCTCTTCGCAAACGGGGTTAAATTCGCCCCAGAGTGGGGAGCATGCCATGACTTGGAAAATACAAATCGAAGCGGTTGCAACCGATCGTCGATCCGGCGCGACACAGATCACCATGCGCACCGCCGAGGCGCTGCACGCGATGTGCAAGGCCGAAGCGTTTGCTTCGCGGGAAGCGTTGCTCGAAACCTTGCGCGAGGTCGCTTATCGTCTGGTTTCGGGCCAGCCCGAAATGGCCTCGGTGACCGGCTTGGTGAACGAAGTTTTTGTCGCCGCCGCTGGCGCGCCTGACCTTGAGAATGTGCGCGAGGCGGTCATCAAAACCGCCCAAACCTACATTGACCACGTGAACCGGTCCCGCAATGAAGTCATGCACAAAGCGCGCGGTCTGATTCCCGACCATGTAGCCGTGCTGACTCACAGCCGCAGCTCGACAGTTGCTATGGCGCTGATCCTGGCGGCGCAGGCCGGCCGCCGCGTAAAGGTATTCTGCCACGAGTCGCGCCCGCTCTACGAGGGGCGCGATATGGCGACCGAGTTGGCACAGGCCGGCCTTGAGGTGGTCTTCACGATAGATGCAGCGGCTTTTAGTAATTTGCAGCGCTGCGAGATGGTGCTGTTGGGCGCCGACAGCCTGACCGAGCAGGGCGTCATCAACAAAGTCGGCACGGCGGCGATAGCGGTGAGCGCGAAGTCGCTGGGTGTGCCGGTTTATGTGCTGGCGGAGACGGCGAAGATTTGGCCGGCCCGGTTTGGCTCGCCGCTCATCAGCCGGCACCCGGCCAAGCAGGTCTGGGAAAACGTCCCGGAGAGTGTCAAGATAATAAACGAATACTTCGACCTGACGCCGTGGCTGGCGGTTTCCGGCGTCCTCACCGAGCACGGCCTGCTCACGCCGGACGAGATTTGCACAATCAGCCGCGAGAAGCCGATCAACCAGCAGCTACAAACCATCGTCGCCGAGGTGCGCAGCACGCTTTAACTTAGCCGTTAACCGGCCCACAACAAGACTAACTAAAAAATAAAACTGATCTAACCATGGAACAAATAACCGATTTTGCCAACGCGCTACGCCCGCAGATCGCGGGCGACGTGCGCACCGACCCGGTATCGCGCCTGCTCTACAGCACCGACGCCAGCAACTACAAGATTGCGCCGCTGGCAGTGGTCGTGCCGAAAAACACCGATGATGTCATTGCGGCGGTGCAAACTGCTGCGTCGTTCGGCCTGCCGATTCTGCCGCGCGGCGCTGGCACCAGCCTGGCCGGGCAAGCTGTCAACGCCTGCGTGGTCATTGACGTGAGCAAGCACATCGACCGCGTGCTCGAGGTCAACGCCGAGGCGCGCTGGGCGCGTCTCCAGCCGGGCATTGCGATGGATGTCTTTAACCGCAAAGTGGCACCGCACGGTCTGGCTTACGGCCCGGACCCCGCCAGCGGCAACCGCGCCACGATGGGCGGCATCATTGCCAACAACGCCACCGGCTCGCACTCGATTGTCTACCGGATGACCGTCGATCACGTGCAGGAAATCACTGCCGTGCTCGGCGACGGCTCGGTCGCCGTCTTCGGGCCGGCGGATGCGGTGGCGTGGGCGGCGAAGGCGCAGGGCAGTTCGCGGGAGGCGGCGATTTATCGCGGGGTAGGGGAGATTGTCGAACGAGACGCCGACCTGATTAGAAACGGCTATCCGGGCGTGTGGCGGCGCGCGGCCGGCTATAACCTCGACAGACTGGTGATGAACGGTGACGACGCGCCGCGCAACCTGGCGTCGCTCATCGTGGGCAGCGAGGGCACACTGGCTACCGTCATCGAAGCAAAGGTCAACCTGGTCAAAAAGCCAAAACACATCGGGCTTGCCATTTTTCACTTCGACGACCTGCTCTTTGCGCTGCGCCAAGCGCCGCGCTTGTTGGAAGAGAACCTTTCGGCGCTGGAGCTTGTCGATGACAACGTGGTAGAACTGACACGCCGCTCACCCTACGCCGCGCTCGCCGGCTGGATGCAGGGCGATCCCGCCGCCATTCTCATCGCCGAGGTGAGCGGCGACACGCCTGCCGAAGTGAAGACCAAGCTCGACAAGGTCGCAGCAATCGATGTCGGGCAGTTTGCACTGGTGCGCACCGAGACACCGAAGGATATCGCGGACGTATGGGCGGTGCGCAAGGTGGGCTTGGGCATTCTGATGAGCCGGCCCGGCGACTACAAGCCGGTGCCGTTTATCGAGGACGCCGCCGTGCCCGTGGACCAGCTGGCCGATTACGTGCACGACCTGCGCGACGCAATGGCCGAGTTCGGCAAACAGGCGGTCTATTACGCGCACGCCAGCGCCGGCGTGCTGCACATCCGGCCCACGCTCAACCTGAAGGACGCCGGCGAGATCGAGACGATGCGGCGCATCGCACGCGCCAGCTTCGAACTGGCGAAGAAGCTGGGCGGCTCGACCTCCGGTGAGCACGGCGACGGCATCACGCGCTCGCAGTTCAACCGCGAGCTGTACGGCGACGTGCTGTTCGAGTACATGGTGCAGGTAAAGAAGATTTTTGATCCTGACAATCTCTTCAACCCAGACCGTGTTGTCGCTGCGCCGGACATGGGCGCGAATCTGCGCTATGGTCCTAATTATAAAACTACCGAACCGGCCCACCGCCTGTACTTCGACTGGTCGAAGTGGGGCGGGTATGCCGGCGCGGTGGAAATGTGCAACGGCTCGGCGGAGTGTCGCAAGCTGGGCGCGGGCGCGATGTGCCCCAGCTTCATGGCGACGCGCGAGGAATCCGACAGCACACGCGGGCGCGCGAACATGCTGCGCGCGGCGCTCAGCGGCGCATGGCCGGAGGGACTGACCGGCAAGGGCGTCAAAGAGGTACTCGACCTGTGCCTGGAGTGCAAGGCGTGTAAGTCGGAGTGCCCGTCTGCGGTCGATATGGCGCGCCTGAAATCGGAATGGCTGGCGCAGTACCACGCCGATCACGGCTTCACGCTGCGCGATTTTATGTTCGGCTACATGCCGTTTCTCAGCCGGTTCGCTACGCCGTTCGCGCCGCTGGTTAACATGATGTTTGGCAGCCCGCTGGTGCGTAAGCCGATGGAATGGTTGCTCGGCATCGAAGCGAGCCGCCCGTTTCCGCCGTTCGTCCTGCCGTGGCAGACCTTCGCACAGTGGTTCAATAAGCGCAGCGCTCCCCTCGGCGCACCCGACCGGCCCGAAGTGGTGATCTTCGCCGATTCGTATTGTATGCGCAACTACCCACACCTGGGCAAGGCCGCCGTGCGCGTCTTGGAGGCGATGGGCTACCGGGTGCGCCTGGGGCCGGATATCTGCTGCGGGCGCACGCTGATTAGCAAAGGATTCCTCGGCAAGGCAAAGCAGCAGGGTGAGAAAATGGTCGCGGCGATGGCGCAGGTCACCGACGGCTTCCGCCTGCCGGTGATCGGCATCGAACCAAGCTGCCTGCTCACTTTCCGCGACGAATACCTGGTGCTGGTCGATGACGAGCGCCGGCGCGACCTGGCGGCGGTCAGCTACACCATCGAGGAGTTTGTGGCGGGGCAGGCAAACGGCGGCAAAGCGCCGCTGCACGGAGGCGCAGTGCTGCGTGACCATCCGGGGCGTGTGAAGGTGCATACACACTGCTACCAAAAGGCACTCATCGGCAGCGAGCCGGTGGCGAATGCGATACGCGCCTTCGGGTACGAGGTGGAGGTAATCGACGCGGGGTGCTGTGGTATGGCGGGATCATTCGGCTACCAGAAAGAACACTACGGCGTGAGCGTCGCAGTGGGGGAGGACCGGCTGATCCCGGCGGTGCGCGCCGCCTCGGATGATACGCTGATTGCGGCGGCGGGCGTCTCGTGCCGGACGCAGATCAAGGACCTGGGCGGGCGGGCAGCGCTGCACCCGGTCGAGTTGATGGCGGCGGCGCTGGTGAATGAGAAGGGATGAGAGAGAAGAGGGAAGAGAGAAGGGATTTCACCACAGAGACACAGAGGACACAGAGGCAAGAAATAAGGTGAAGATACTGGCAATCGAGCGCGAAGTACCGGGCGTTGCAGCCGGGGCATTTGAGCCGCACCTCGAGGCAGAGGCGGCTAGGGTATGGGAACTTTACCAAGCCGGCGTATTCCGCGAGTTGTACTTCCGGGCGGACCGGCCCGACGCCGTGCTGGTGCTCGAATGCGCGGACGCCGCCGAAGCCGAGCAAATCCTCGGCACGCTGCCGCTGGTCGAGGCGGGATTGATTACCTTTGACATCATCCCGTTGGCGGCTTATCCCGGCTTCGCCAGGCTGTTCGCCGAGGAGATGTGACACGGGACGCCCGCGCCTGGTTTATGTACGTGGTGCGCTGCGCCGACGGCACGCTGTACACCGGCATCGCCACCGACGTAATGCGCCGGGTCAAGGCGCACAACGCCGGGCGCGGCGCGCGCTACACTCAGGCGCGCCGGCCGGTGACGCTGGTCGCGGTGTGGCGCTTCGGCAGCCCAGGCGCGCACGTGCAGGCGCTCAAAGCCGAGCAGCGGTTTAAGAGCTTGCCGCGTACACGAAAGCAGGCCATTATCGCCGTGGGCAGCGATTGGGGAAGCGGCGCGCGCATCGCAGGAGAGGAGTGGTCATCGATGAACAAAGAGGCTGACACACAATACCCCATCCATGATTTGCTGAAACGCCGATGGAGTCCGCGCGCGTTTGCAGATAAGTCTATTGCACAGGAAACGCTGCTCAGCCTGCTGGAAGCGGCGCGCTGGGCACCTTCGGCGCGGAATGCGCAGCCGTGGGCGTTCATCGTCGGGTTGGCGGGCACAGAGACGCACCAGAAATTATGTGGCTGCCTGACCGGGGATAACCCGCTGTGGGCGTGCGACGCGCCGGTGCTGGTGCTTGCAGTGGCACGTCTGGAGCACCGGCCAGGCCGCGAGAACCGGTATGCGCTGCACGATACCGGGATGGCCGTGCTTTCGATGGTTATCCAGGCGATGGCGTTCGATATCTACGCGCACCAGATGGGCGGCTTCGACAAGGAAAAGGCGCGCGCGGTTTTCCAAATCCCGGAGGACTGCGCGCCGGTCACGGTGATCGCGCTCGGCTACCTGGGCGACCCGGATGACCTGCCCGCCGGGAACTTGCACGAGCGGGAGCGCCAGAAACGCACACGCAAACCACTAAGCGAATTCGTGTTTGGCGAAGCTTGGGGAGCGATCTGGCCGCCGGCCGGCGAGCAGGGAGGCGAGTCATGAATGGTATGCGCGCGCGCGCTTTTGCGCTGAGCCTGGCGCTGCTGCTGAGTCGGCTGCCGGCTGCGGCAGCCCAGACCGGTCTGCCCAACCTGGGCGGGCGCGAGATTATCGTTGCGGTCGAGAACAATTACTACCCGTTTAATTTCATCGACTCGACCACGGGCGCCGGCGCGGGCTGGGATTACGACGCCTTCCGGCATATTTGCGCACTGCTGAACTGCCGCCCGGTGTTCGTCCAGGCGCCGTTCGATGGTCTGTTCAACGCGATAGCCGCCGGCACTTATCACGTGTCGGGCAATGGCATCACCATCACCGAGCCACGCGCGCAGGTGGTGGCTTTCTCGAACCCGTACATAACGCATGGGCAAACCTTGATGACCCGGAGCAGCGAGACGCGCTTCGGCGGCGTTGAGGGTTTCATCGCCGACGCCGCGCTCCGGTTGGGTGTGGTAAGCGGCACGCCCGGCGAAGCGCTGGCGGTTGAGTTGATCGGCGGAGACCGGATCGCGCGCTACGACTCGCTGGACCTTGCCGTCGCAGACCTGCTCAGCGGCAGCCTCGACGCTGTGCTCAGCGACAGTACGGTCACCGCCGGGCACCTGGTGCAGCACCCCGGCCAGCTCAAGCTCACGGGCGAGCCGCTCACCCGTGAGGCGCTGGGCTTTGCCTTCCCGCCCGGATCAGACCTGATCGGCCCGTTCGATGCTGCCGTCGCCGCCATGCAGCAAAGCGGCTATTTGAACTTCCTGTTTAATAAATGGTTTGCCTACCACCCGTTCGGCGTAACTTTCCCAGACCTGGGCGGACGGCAGGTAGTGATCGCCGTGGAGAACGCTTACCCGCCGTTTAATTTCATCGACCCGGCCACCGGCGCGGGCGCGGGCTGGGATTACGACGCTTTTCATTACATCGGCTGGCTGCTGAACTGCACGCCGGTGTTTGGGCAGATGCCCTTCGCCGGCTTGGTCGATGCGGTGGCCGCCGGCCAGTTCAACGTATCAGGCAACGGCATCGCTATTGCCGGGGACCGCGCGCCGGTGGTCGATTTCTCGCAGCCGTACATGCAGTACCAGCAAGCCCTGGTAGGGCGAGCCGGCGAGGCGCGCTTTGCCGATATTGTCGCGTTCGCCGCAAATCCCGGCCTGCACCTGGGTATCGCCAACCCGCGCCTGGCATACGAGGGCATCGACCCGGCGCGCCAAACCCGCTACGAAGCACAAGAGCTTGCCGTACAAGCGCTGCTCAACGGCGAAATCGACGCGGTGATGCTGGACGGCGCAGCCGCTTCGACCCTCGCCGCGCAATCTCCCGACCGGCTCCAGGTGATGGGCGCGCCGTTTATTGCCAGTTCGCTGGGGTTCATCTTTCCAAAAGGGTCGGAGTTGGTCGGGCCGTTTAACGCAGCGCTGGCGGCTATGCGCGCCGACGGGACGCTCAACCGGCTGTATGCGAAGTGGTTTTAGGATAAGAAATGCACCCTTCGCAGATGGGCGAGTAAATCCCTGCGCAGAGGACGGTGTGAGTCGGGCCGTACACATCATCGAGCGGTATTGGGGTAAATAGCAGAAGAAATTGTTGACAATACCCTAAGTACGGGTTACACTTGGTATCAACTTGCTTGCTAAGGAGCTTCACCGCGTGTTCAAATCACAAACCCGTCGTCATCATCGTAATCAAAACAACGTCCTGTGACGGGGTGTTGGCGGTTTGTATTGGTGTAGCTACAGCAGTTGCAACACAGAACAGAGGTAAACCCCGGCACAGGCCCGGGGTTTTTTGTTAGACCATGAAGGAGGTGAGCCAGCGAAGATCAAGAGAGAAACCCGTATACCAGGGTACCAGGCCAACAAATTAGCATTTCGCCAAAACAACTTCGGGAGGAGATGGCTAACATCATGAAAAGAATATTCATAGCCGCTTTAGCGATAATGGTCCTGGCATCAAGTTTACCTCTGGCGTCCGCGCAGTATGGGCTGCCTGACCTGGGGGGACAGGAAGTTGTGGTCGCGGTGGAGAACGCTTACCCGCCGTTTAACCTCATCGACCAGGCAACCGGCGAGGGGGTTGGTTGGGATTATGACGCCTGGCGTCACATCTGCGAACTACTGAACTGCACGCCGGTCTTCCAACAGGCCGCGTGGGACGGCATCTTCGAGGCACAGGCGGCCGGCGAGTTCGACGCCGCCGCCGACGGCATCACCATCACCGAGGAGCGCGCCCAGGTCGTGGCCTTCTCTGACCCATACATGACTTACGGCCAGGTGCTCCTGGCGACGGTAAATGAAGACCGCTACGCCAGCGTCGATGAGTTCGTCGCCGACGAAAGCTTGCGCATCGCAGTGCAGATCGGCACCACCAACGAACAGACTGCGCTCGACTTGGTAGGGGAGGCGCGCATCGACAGCTTTGATACCTTCGATGTGGCGGTGCAGGCGATCATGAGCGGCGACGCCGACGCGGTTATCATCGACAGCGTGGCCGCCTCCGGCTTCATCGGTCAGAATCCCGGTAAGCTCAAGGTCGTGGGCGAGCCGTTTACCTCGGAAGCGCTCGGCTTCACTTTCCAGCAAGGCTCCGACCTGATCGAGCCGGTCAATGCTGCGATTGCTGCGATGCAGGCAAGCGGCTACATGGACTTTCTCTACAACAAGTGGTTTGTCCATTTCCCGGCGGAGACCACGTTCCCCGACCTGGAAGGGCGCGAAGTCGTGGTCGCAGTGGAGAACGCTTACCCGCCGTTCAACTTCATCGATGAGGCGACCGGCGAGGGCGGAGGCTGGGACTACGACGCCTGGACCTACATCTGTTGGCTGCTGAACTGCACGCCGGTCTTCCAGCAAGCCGCGTGGGACGGCATCTTCGAGGCGCAGGCGGCCGGCGAGTTCGATACCGCCGCCGATGGCATCACCATCACCGAGGAACGCGCCCAGGTCGTAGCCTTCTCCGACCCGTACATGAAGCTGGGGCAGGAGTTGATGGTCAAGGCCGGCGACGACCGCTTCGCCAGCTTCGACGAGTT